>JBARWC010000135.1:0-3738 GCA_049646585.1 Burkholderiaceae bacterium
CGCCCAGCCCCAGTATCAGGGTCAGGCCGTCGACGCGCAGCGAGGGGAAAGACATCGTATTCATCGTAATTTCAAACTAGCCAAGCCGATAAGCACCAGCATCATGCTGATGATCCAGAAACGCACCACCACCTGAGTTTCCTTCCAGCCGCTGACCTCGAAGTGATGATGCAGCGGAGCCATGCGAAAAATCCGCCTGCCCTCGCCATATCGTTTTTTGGTGTACTTGAACCAGGCCACCTGCAGCATGACCGAAAGCGTTTCCACCACGAACACCCCGCCCATGATGAACAGCACGATTTCCTGGCGGACGATGACGGCAATGGTGCCCAGCGCGCCGCCCAAAGCCAGCGCGCCGACATCACCCATGAACACCTGGGCCGGATAAGCGTTGAACCACAGGAAGGCCAGACCCGCGCCGGCAATGGCCGCACACAGGACCATCAGCTCCGAAGCCCCTGGTATGTAGGGAAAGAGCAGGTATTTGGAATAGTCGACGCGACCCACCACATAGGCGAAGATGCCCAGGGCGCTGCCCACCATGACCGTGGGCATGATGGCCAGGCCGTCCAGGCCGTCGGTCAGGTTCACGGCATTGCTGGAACCCACGATCACCAGCCAGGTCAGCGCCACGAAGCCGAACACACCCAAGGGGTAGCTGACGCTCTTGAAAAACGGCACGATCAGGTCGGCACGGGTGGGCAGGGGCATGGTGAAGCCGCTCAGCACCCAGTCCCTGAACAAAGGCCACAGCTCGGCATTGGCGGGCGCCGCCACCGCAAAGCTCAAGTAGATCGCGGCAACAATGCCTATCAAGGCCTGCCAGAAAAACTTGCGGCGCGAAGACATGCCTTCAGGATCATGGTTGACCACCTTCTTGTAGTCGTCGGCCCAGCCTATCCAGCCAAAGCCGAAGGTCACCAGCAAGACCACCCAGACGAAGCGGTTGGTCCAGTCCGCCCATAGCAAGGTGCTGACGCCTATGGCGATCAGGATCAGCGCGCCGCCCATGGTGGGCGTGCCGTTCTTCTGCAAATGGGATTGCGGGCCATAGGCTCGTACCGCCTGGCCTATCTTCAGTTCAGTCAGCTTGCGTATGACCCGGGGCCCGGCAAACAAGCCGATCAACAATGCCGTGCCGCAAGCCAGCACAGCGCGAAAGGTGATGTACTCGAACACGCCGAAAGCGCGTATGTGCGAATCGGACAACCAGCGCGCCAGTTCAAGTAGCATGGCGAACCCCTTCTTCGTGGTTTTTTAAATATTCTTCCAGCGCCCGCACGACACGCTCCATCCTGGTGCTGCGCGATCCCTTGACCAGGATATTGGCCGGCAACAGCGTAAGCAGATGGGGGTTCAGTTGCTCCATGGAATCGAAGGCGCGGGCATCCGCTCCAAACGCCTGGGCGGCATTGACGCTGGCCGGACCGAAGGCCAGCAGAATGTCGATGCCGCGCTCGCGGGCGTAGGCGCCCACTTCCGCATGCATGGCGGGGCCGTTCTCGCCGACCTCGCCCATGTCGCCCAGCACCAGCACCTTCTTGCCGGCCAGTTGGGCCAGGACATCGATGGCGGCCCGCACCGAGTCGGGGTTGGCGTTATAGGTGTCGTCGATGAGCTGGAATCCACTCGCCAGCTTGCGCGGCTGCATGCGACCCGCCACCGGGTTGAAAGCCTCCAGGCCCCGCACGATGTCGGCCAGCGGCACGCCCGCGCACAATGCGCAAGCCGCGGCGGCAAGCGCATTACGCAGGTTGTGCACGCCCGGCGCGGACAAGGCCACGCCGGCGTTTCCCACGGGGGTATGGATCTGGCATAGCGTACGGGTCGGCTCCGCGTGTATCTGGTCGGCGTAAACTTCGAACTGCGCATCGAAGCCGAAGCGCAGCACGCGGTGTTTGCCCGCCATCCGGGTCCACAAGCCGGCATATTCATCGTCGCCGGGAAAGACGGCCATGCCGCCCTCGGGCAGCGCCTGCAACACCGAGCCGTTTTCACGGGCCACCGCCTCGACCGTATGCATGAATTCCTGGTGCTCGCGCTGGGCATTGTTCACCAGGGCCACGGTGGCCTGCGCCACCTGGGCCAGCAAGGCGATTTCGCCGGGATGGTTCATGCCCAGTTCGAAGACGGCCGCCAGATGGCTCGTATTCAAGCGCAATACGGTCAGCGGCACGCCTATGTCGTTGTTCAGGTTGCCGCGCGTGGCCAGGCTGCCTTCTTCGCCCAGGGCCTGGCGCAATATCGAGGCGATCATTTCCTTGGTCGTGGTCTTGCCATTGCTGCCTGTCACGGCAATGACCGGCAACTCGAACAGGCGCCGCCAGGCCGTGGCGATGCGCAGCAAGGCCTGGCGCGTATCGCCCAGAATGAACTGCGGCAAATCGACCGATGTATCGGGCCGCTCGACGATGGCCGCGCAAGCCCCCGCGTCTTGTGCGGTCGCCAGGTAATCGTGCCCGTCGAAGGCTTCGCCCTTCAGGGCCAGGAACATCTGGCCTTCCGACAAGGTACGCGTATCGGAAGACAGTCTGGAGTCCTGCAGGAAGGTCAGGGCGAAGCGCGCCCACTCCCGGTCGTCGAAGGGCGCGCGCACGCCCTGGAACTCCTGATAGGTTTCGTGACCCTTGCCGGCCAGCAGCACGACATCGTCCGTGCCCGCGCCCCAGATGGCCGACAGGATGGCAAGCGCCCTGTCCTGCTCGACGCGCGGCGCCGCCGCCGGCATGCCGGCAATGATCTGCGCGATGATGGCTTCCGGCGCCTCGGCGCGCGGATTGTCGTTGGTCAGTATCACGACATCGGCGCGCTCGGCCGCGATGCGACCCATAAGCGGCCGCTTGCCGCTGTCGCGGTTTCCGCCGCAGCCGAACACGCAAACCAGCTTGCCGCCGCGCACCGATGCCACGCCGCGCAAGGCGTCCAGGGCGCGCTCCAGCGCATCGGGCGTGTGTGCGTAATCGACCACCACCATGGCGGCGGCACGGGCGCCGTCGGCTCGCGCTAGCGGCTCGACGATCTGCAAGCGGCCCGGAACCGAACGCAGGGTGGCCAGCACGCGCGCCACCTTGGGCAAATCCCAGCCCAGCTCTTGCAACACCGCCGCCACCAGCAGCAGATTCGAAATATTGTGTTCGCCGACCAGGCGGGTCAACAGTTGCGCCGCCCCACCGCGCGTTTGAAGATTGAACACTAGCCCGTAGGGGCCCGTGTGCACATCTTCCGCCTGAACATCGGCACCCGCAGCGGATTGTATGGAGTAGGAAATCGCCAGCCCAGGCCGCAAGTTGCGCAACAGCTCGGCGCCCGCCGGATCGTCGGCATTGACGACCGCGCGGCGCAGATCGGGCCAGGCAAACAGCGCAAACTTGGCCTGCTTGTAATTTTCCAGGGTATGGTGGTAGTCCAGATGGTCGCGCGTCAGGTTCGTGAAGGCGGCGACTTCGATGCGCACATGGCTCAGGCGCCCTTGCTCCAGCCCTATGGACGACGCCTCCAGGGCGACGACCGCCGCGCCGGCGTCGCGCATGGCGGCCAGGCTGCGGTGCATGGTCAAGACATCGGGCGTGGTCAGGGCGCCGCCCAGATTCCTGCCATCGGGCAAGGACACGCCCAAGGTACCCACCGTGCCGCAGGGAATACCCTCGGCGTTCAAGGCGGCAGCCAGCCACTGTACGCAACTGGTCTTGCCGTTGGTGCCAGTGACGGCCAGCACCGACAAGGCTTTCGAGGGTTCAC
>JBARWC010000136.1:0-3511 GCA_049646585.1 Burkholderiaceae bacterium
CTGCAGGCCAATGCCGCCCAGGCCGGCTACACCGATCCCGCCTTCGCGCGGCGCGCGGCGGCCGAAACCGGCGCGATGATTCTGGAAACGCCCAAGGTCTGGCTGCGCAACCAGGCATGCCTGCGCATAACCCGCAGCGACGACGACGCCGTCGTGCACCAGGCGCTGGCCGAAGGCCGCGGCATCCTGTACCTGACGCCGCATCTGGGCTGCTTCGAGATCACGGCCCGCTACCTCATCCAGCACGGCCCCATCACCGTCATGTACCGCCCGCCGCGCCAGGCCTTTCTTGAGCCCGTCATGGAACAGGCGCGCAACACCTCCGGCCTGAAGGCCGTTCCGGCCACCCTGCAAGGCGTGCGCGAGTTCGTCCGCGCCCTGAAGCGCGGCGAAGCCGTGGGCATGCTGCCCGACCAGGTGCCCAGCAGCGGCGACGGGGTCTGGGCGCCGTTCTTCGGCAAGCCCGCCTACACCATGACGCTGGCCGCCAAGCTGGCCCTGCAAACCGGCGTCGCCGTCATCCTTACCGCCGGCGAACGCCTGCCGCAAGGGCAAGGCTGGCGCATCCACTACCTGCGGCTGCCTGAACCCCTGGCCACCGACCCGCAAGCCCTTGCCGCCTCCATCAACGGTGCCATGGAAACGCTGATCCGCCGCTTTCCGCAGCAATACCTGTGGAGCTACAACCGCTACAAGATTCCTCCCGACGCGCCGCCGCGTCCGCAGGACGCCCCGCAATGACCTTCAACAAACTTCCCCTGCTACGCGCCCTCTTCGCTTATTTCGGGCGCAGCTCCGCGGCGACCCGCCGGCGCTGGGCGCGCGTGCTGGGCTGGCTGGCGGCCCGCCTGATGCGCTCGCGGGCCCATATCGTGCGCACCAACCTGGCCCTGTGCTTTCCGGACCGCTCGGAAGCGGAGCGCGAGGCATGGCTGCGCCAGCACTTTCATTTATTGGCCCAGTCGGTGGTGGACCGGGGGCTATGCTGGTTCGGCGCCAAGTCAGCCATCATGCAAGCCACGCCCATAAGCGGACTGGAGCACCTGGACGCCCTGCTGAAAGCCAAACGCAGAATCATCCTTCTGGCGCCGCACTTCATCGGCCTGGACGCCGCCGCCACGCGCCTGACCTTGTTCCTGAAAGAATCGGCCACCATGTACACCCGCCAGAGCGACCCCGACGTGGACACCGTGGTGCGCGAAGGCCGGGGCCGGTTCAACACCGTGCACCTGGTCAGCCGCCATGACGGCGTGCGCGGCCTGATGCGCCACCTGCGCAACGGCGTGCCGGTGTACTACCTGCCGGACATGGATTTCGGCCGCACGGGCGCCGCCTTCCTGCCCTTTTTCAATGTGCGGGCGGCCACGCTGCTGACCACGGCGCAAATCGCTAAGACCTGGGACGCCGCCGTGGTCCCCATCGTCAGCCGGCTGGACGCCGAGACGGGGCGCTACCACGTGGACGTGCTGCCCCCGCTGGACGACTTCCCGGGCGAGCAGACGGCGGAAGACGCCACGGCCCGCCTGAATCACCTGATAGAAAGCTGGGTCAGGGTGGACCCGCCCCAATACTATTGGGTGCATCGCCGTTTCAAGACCCGGCCGGAAGGCGAGGCCCGTTTTTATTGATTCCTTGCGGACAAACCCGAGCTAATCCGGGCATAATTGCCACCATGATCTGGAACTTCGTAAAAATGCACGGCGCCGGCAACGATTTCGTGGTGCTGGACGGCGTGCGCCAAGCCATCGACGTCACGCCCGAACGGGCACGGGCGCTGGCCGACCGCCATTTCGGCGTGGGCGCCGACCAGATCCTGCTGGTCGAAAACCCGTCCCACCCCGAGGCCGATTTCCGCTATCGCATCTTCAATGCCGACGGCGGCGAGGTCGAGCATTGCGGCAACGGCGCGCGCTGCTTCGTGCGCTTCGTCCACGAGCAGGGCCTGTCGCGCCGCAACCCGCTGCGCGCCGAGATCAGCACCGGCCTGATCACGCTGGACAACTCCGGCGCCGGCGGTGTTTCGGTAAACATGGGCTCGACCCGCTTCGACCCCGAGGCGCTTGCCTTCGACGCCAAAGGCCTGCAATCCGCGCCCTGCGGCGACGACACCGTATGGGCCCTGCCCTTGCCGGGCCATGCGGACGCCCTGCTGTCCCTGGTGGCCATTTCCAATCCGCACGCGGTGCAGACGGTGGCCGACATCGACACCGCGCCCGTGGCAAGCACCGGCCCGCTGATCGAATCGCATCCGCGTTTCGCGCAGCGCGTGAACGCGGGCTTCATGCAAGTGCTGGACCGCCACGCCATCAAGCTGCGCGTCTACGAGCGCGGCGCCGGCGAAACCCTGGCCTGCGGCACCGGTGCCTGCGCGGCCGTGGTCGCCGGCATACGGCGCGGCCTGCTGGACAGCCCCGTGCAGGTCCATACCCGTGGCGGCCTGCTCACCGTCGCCTGGGACGACGCCCAGGGCCTGCGCATGAGCGGCCCGGCCGAGACCGTGTTTTCCGGCCAGATCGACATCGACACTTTGACCGAACAACTTACCCACAAGGATGCCCCGACGCCATGACCGACGATAGCCTTACTCCCGACGACGTCGCGCACTTCCTGCAAAGCAACCCCGACTTCTTTCAGGATCACGCCGAGCTGTTCGCCAACCTGCGCGTGCCCCATCCCAACGAAACCCGCGCCATCTCGCTGGGCGAACGGCAGATCATGACCTTGCGCGCCCGCGCGAAAGATCTGGAATGGCAGTTGTCCGGCCTGGTCCACAATGCCAGCGGCAACGAAAAAATCAGCAAAACCCTCAACGACTGGTGCTGCCGCATGCTGGCCGAAGACGATGCCACCCGGATCCCCGGGCATATCGTGCGCAGCCTGAGCGACCTGTTCGACCTGCCCGCCATCGCCTTGCGCGTCTGGGATCTTCCCCGGCTGGCCGACAGCGAGTTCAACGAAGACGTGAGCGAATCGATCCGGGCCTATGCGCGCGAACTGGTCAAGCCCTATTGCGGCCCGCTGCGCGAGCAGGAAGCGGCCGGCTGGCTGGGCACGACGCCCGCATCCCTGGCCATCATCGGCCTGCGGCCCGCCGGCAGCAGCGAACCCATAGGCCTGCTGGTACTGGGCTCGGACGAAGCCGAGCGCTTCACGCCCGACATGGGCACCGCCTTCCTGGACACCATCAACCATCTGGCCAGCGCCAGCCTGTCGCGCTTGCGCGGCGCGCCCGACCAGGACGATTACGCATAAGGGCCAGGGTTCAGCATGCATGCCTTGCCCGCCCCCATGGAGCAATGGCTTGTCCATCTACAGGCCAACCGGCGCTACTCCGAGCACACCCTGGCGGGTTACCGCCAGGATCTGCACCACCTGGTCCAATGCCACGCCGGCGTGGAGCTTGAACGCTATACCGAAAGCCATATCCGCCAGGCCATCGCCCGCCTGCACGGGCAGGGGCTGAAGCCGCGCAGCCTGGCCCGCGCACTGGCCGCCTGGCGCGGCTTCTATC
>JBARWC010000137.1:0-27398 GCA_049646585.1 Burkholderiaceae bacterium
CCCTTATTCTCAAGGCAGGGGCGGAGAAAGACGCGCCGGGTATTGAAACCAGGTATCGAAGGCGGGTCTCAGGGGCGGGCGGATTTTTCCTGGAAAGACTGGATCATGCTGGTCAGGGTGGCCTCCACGATATCGCGGTCTTCCTGGGGCAGAGACCAGTAGGTGGCCGGCGAAATATGCTTGAACGGCCACAAGCCCTGCTGTCCGGCGTGGGTTGCATCGGCGACCCGATATGACGAATGTGTTGGATCGGCCGGATCGGCCACTTCCATCGGACCTATGCCTTGGGCCAGCCAGGCGGGATTGACTTGCAGCGCCTCCGCCAGGCGGAATATTCCCTTTGCCGTCTGCCGCGTCTTGTTCTCGTAATTGGCTATGGCGCTTTGCGACAGGCCGCAAGCCCGCGCTAGCGCGGCTTGGCTCAACCCGCGCAAGTTGCGGGCTCGATGAAGGCGATCGGCAAATTGGTCGTTCACGTTTGTGATTGAACGATTTAATTCAATCACATTGGTAATAATGCCAATTACAAACGTGATTTCATAATGTAAAATAAAGTAAAAACAATATTCATAAGGTTATGTATGGGGCCAGTTCTCGCCGTATTGCTGTTCGCTCCCAAGGCGGAAGGCGCTATCGGTCGTGCGTGGGCCAATCGGGCCGCCGAGCTTAGGGCCCATGGCTTCGAGGTCTTGCGTTGCGTCGATATGCCTGAACTCTACCTGGCGGCGCAAGGCAGGCACAGCTCCGATAACCCTGCCGTCGTGGTGTTGGCCGGCACGCAAGACGAAAACTGCACGGTTGCAGCCGGTTTCCGGGCACTGCATCCCAGCGCCGGCATGGTCTCCCTGGTCGAGCCGGGCAGCGAAATCGCGGTAATCCAGGCCTTACGTGCGGGGGTGGACAATTGCTGCCCGCAAACCGGGTCCGCACAGTTGCTGGCCGCCATGCTCTTGCGTCTGTTTCATGCGGTGGGAATTCCCCAGCCGCCTGTCGCGCAACCCGACGACCCCGCAGCGGCCAATGCCTGGAGCCTGCAGGAATACGGCTGGGTGCTCTTGGCTCCGCATGGCTTGCGCATCGAACTGACCACCGGTGAACGAGCTTTTCTTTCCACGCTGCTGGCGACCCCCGACTTGCGTGCCACTCACGCCCAGCTACTGGATGCCGTCGATGCCTGCAATGCGGCCGATACGCCGATCGGCAAGCAGGGCAGGCTGGGGGTACTGGTCAGCCGCTTGCGCCGTAAACTGAGTGCAAACAGCATTGCCCTGCCGCTCAAATCGGTGCACGGCTGGGGTTATGCGTTCACCGGGCCGTTGCGGACGGAGCCTGCAAAGGCGGCGGTGCCAGAATCGTAGCGGTGCACCGACAGGTCGTCGCTGCGTATGGCGGTGGGCCGGCCCGATACGATGTCGGCCAATAGCTGGCCGCTGCCGCAGGCCATGGTCCAGCCCAGCGTGCCGTGGCCGGTGTTCAGGAACAGATTGGGCAGGTTGGTGGCGCCCACTATCGGTGTACTGTCCGGCGTCTTGGGGCGCAGCCCGGTCCAGAACGACAAATCGCCCTTCACGTAGCTGTCGGGGAAAAGATCGTCCAGCACCATTTGCAGGGTGCGCTCGCGCCGCGGGTCCAGAGTCTTGTCGAAGCCCACGATTTCAGCCATGCCGCCTACGCGTATGCGCTGGTCGAAGCGGGTGATGGCAATCTTGTAGGTCTCGTCCAGCAAGGTCGATACGGGCGCGTACCGCTCTTCCGCAAGGGGAACGGTAATCGAATAGCCTTTCAGGGGATACACGGGAATCTTGACGGCGTTGGCCAGCAACGGTCTGGACCACACGCCCAGGGCCATTACATAGGCGTCAGCCGTTAGCAGTTGATCATCGCACTGCACGCCCGCGACTTTGCCGCCGGCCAGCGCCAGGCGTCGGATATCAACGCCGTAGCGAAACTCCACACCCAGCTTCTGTGCCTCTTGCGCCAGACGGGTGCTGAACAACTGGCAGTCGCCGGTTTCGTCGTCGGGCAGGCGCAAGCCGCCGGCCAGCTTGTCCTCGCTGCGCGCCAGGGCGGGTTCCGCCTGGTGGAGCTCCCGGCGGCTGAGCAATTGGTAGGCTATGCCGGCTTCGCGCAGGACGTCGATGTCGCGGCCGACATCGTCCAGTTGCTGCTGGCTGCGAAACACCTGCAGGGTGCCCTGGCTGCGTCCTTCGTACTGAATGCCGATATCCTGTCGCAAGGCTTCCAGGCAGGCGCGGCTGTAGGACGACAGCCTGACCATGCGCTCTTTGTTGGTGGCGTAACGGTCGGCATTGCAGTTGCGCCACATCTGGAACATCCAATGCAATTGGAATAGCGTGCCGTCGGGACGTATGGTCAGTGGCGGGTGTTTGGCGAACATCCATTTGATGGCCTTGAGCGGCACACCCGGCGCGGCCCAAGGCGATGAATAGCCATAGGAAACCTGGCCGGCGTTGGCGAAGCTGGTTTCCAGCGCGGGGCCGGCGTGGCGCTCCAGCACGGTAACTTCGTGGCCCTGGCGGGCCAGGTAGTATGCGCTGGCGACCCCGATGGCGCCGGCGCCCAGAACTATGATTTTCATGTCATTTGAAATTTGGGCTTAATTTCCAGCATGATAGGCGAGTATGAGCAGGCGTTTTTTCTGAAGAAATCTCGTTTGCAGGATTTTTTTCTGAAATAAAGTCGGAATGCCGGCTTTTCAGCAATAATCGCTATTTCGACAAAAAAGACCTTCAAAAGGCCTGAAAAGGGCTGTGCGTCCGGACGATTTCAAGGATAAATGCATGCGTGTACAGCGAACCCCCACTTTTGCACTGGACAGGCTGGATCGTCATATTCTGGACCTATTGCAGCGGGACGGCCGCATGTCGATGACGGACCTGGCCGAACGGGTGGGGCTGACGGTGACGCCCTGCATAGACAGGGTGAAGCGCCTGGAACGGGAAGGTGTCATCACCGGCTATTACGCCCGTGTCGCTCCGGACGCCCTGGACGCCGGCCTGCTGGTGTTCGTGGAAATTTCCATGTCCAGCAAATCGGATCGGACCTTCGACGATTTTCGCCGCGAAATCCTGTGCATCCCCCAGGTTCAGGAATGCCATCTGGTGTCGGGCGATTTCGACTACCTGGTAAAGGCGCGCATCAAGGAAATCGGGCAGTATCGCAGCCTGCTGGGCGATATCCTGCTGCGCTTGCCCGGCGTCACGCAGACCAAGAGCTGCGTGGTCATGGAAGAGGTCAAGGAAACCCTGTTTATTGCTGCCCAGAAATAGCGGCGGCCAGGTCGGGGTCCACAGCGGGCGCCCGCACGAAAACCATATTGTCGCGGTGCATGAGCTCCGGATCGGACATGATGCCCAGGATTTCGGCAATGCGGCTGCTGGGCTGGCGCATGATGCGGCGCGTGTCGGACGAAGAGTAGTTGACCAGGCCGCGGCCGCATTCCACGCCGTGCTGGTCCACGCAGGCAACGACGTCGCCGCGCTCGAAATCGCCTTCGACATCGATGACGCCGATGGCAAGCAGGCTTTTATGCCCCTGCATCAGGGCGCGCACGGCCCCCGCGTCCAGGGTGATGCGGCCCCGCAGGCGCAGGTGGTTGGCCAGCCAGCGCTGGCGGGCCGAACGCACGGGCAGGATGGCGCGCAGTTCGGTGCCTATGGATTCGCCCCGCGCCAGGCGCAGCAGGACGTCGGTTTCGCGGCCCGAGGCAATGACGGTGTGGCCGCCGCTGTTGGCGGCCCGCTTGGCCGCCAATACCTTGGTGATCATGCCGCCCGTGCCTATATTGCTGCCCGATCCGCCCGCCATGGCTTCCAGGGCGGGGTCGCCCGCCTGGGCGACCGCGATGAAGCGGGCATCCGGATGCTTGCGCGGATCGGCGCTGTACAGGCCGGGCTGGTCGGTCAGTATGACCAGGGCCTCGGCCTCGATCAGGTTGGTCACCAGAGCGCCCAGGGTGTCGTTGTCGCCCAGGCGGATTTCGTCGGTGACCACGGTATCGTTTTCGTTGACGATGGGGACGACGCCCAGGCCCAGCAGGGTGTACAGCGTGCTGCGCGCATTCAGGTAGCGGCGCCGGTCGGCCAGGTCTTCGTGGGTCAGCAGTATTTGCGCGGTGCGTATGCCGTGGCGGGCGAAAGCCACTTCGTAAGCCTGTATCAGGCCCATCTGGCCGACGGCGGCCGCGGCCTGCAGCTCGTGCATGGCGTTGGGGCGGCGCGGCCAGCCCAAGCGGGCCATGCCTTCGGCGATGGCGCCGCTGGACACCAGCACCATCTGTTTGCCTTGCGCATGCAGGCTGGCGATTTGCGCGGCCCACTGCTCGACGGCATTCTCGTCTATGCCCTTGCCCTCGTTGGTGACGAGCGAGGACCCGACCTTGACGACCAGGCGTTTGGCATGGGATACGGCGGACGGCGAATGTTCGATGGCGGTCATGGGAAGCAAAAACAAAGAGGGATCAGCTGGCGTCGGAGCGTGTGTCGTCGAAGCGGGGGTCTTCGGCCACGTAACTGCCGTCGGCCTTGTCCTGGGCGATATTGGCTTTCTCGCGCTCGGCGTCCAGCCATTCCTGCAGGTGCCAGATCAGTTCTTGCGTGCCTTCGCCGGTCAGCGCCGAAATGCTGAATACCGGGCCGGTCCAGCCCAGCGCTTCGCATAGCTGCCGCTTGACCTCATCGGGGTCGGAAACCATGTCCAGCTTGTTCAGGACCAGCCAGCGCGGTTTTTCGTACAGGGCGCTGTCGTACAGGCGCAGTTCTTCGACGATGGCCCGCGCGTCCTTGGCGGCTTGTGCTATCAGGTCGGCGTCCGGGTCGGGGGAGGACACGTCGACCAGATGCAGCAGCACACGCGTGCGCGACAGGTGGCGCAGGAACAGATGGCCCAGTCCGGCGCCTTCCGAGGCGCCTTCGATCAGGCCGGGAATGTCGGCGATGACGAAGCTGTGCGAGGGCGAGGTGCGCACCACGCCCAGGTTGGGGTGCAGGGTGGTGAAAGGGTAGTCGGCGATCTTGGGCCGCGCGTTGGAAACCTTGGTGATCAGTGTGGACTTGCCGGCATTGGGCAGGCCCAGCAGGCCGACGTCGGCCAGCACCTTCAGTTCCAGGCGCAGCTTGCGCTGCTCGCCTTCCTTGCCCGGCGTGGATTGGCGCGGGGCGCGATTGGTGCTGGACTTGAAATGCAGGTTGCCCAGGCCGCCGGATCCGCCGGCCGCCAGGGTGACTTTTTCGTTGTGACGGTCCAGGTCGAACAACTGTTCGCCGGTCTCGGCATCCAGGATGGTGGTGCCCACGGGCACGCGCAGGGTGATGTCGGGCGCTGCCGCGCCGTATTGGTCGGAGCCGCGGCCGTTCTCGCCGTTCTTGGCGCGGTGCAGGCGCGCATAGCGGAAGTCGATAAGGGTATTGATATTGCGATCGGCAATGGCGTAGATGCTGCCGCCGCGTCCGCCGTCGCCGCCGTCGGGGCCGCCCTTGGGGATGAATTTTTCGCGGCGAAAGCTCGCCGCGCCATTGCCGCCTTTGCCGGCAATGACTTCGATGGTTGCTTCGTCTACGAATTTCATGTTGCGATCAGTGTGTAAAAAGGGAAAGACCGGCGGCGGGCATTTGGCCGGCACGCCCTGCGTTGGTCGGAATATTTCGCACGGCGCCGCAGCTTGGCGGAAGGCGGGGCGCCAACGGCCTGCGAACCGGTTCCATTTTACACTGTGGGCGGTTTTCCGCCCCCTGGATCAAACGGCGTCGACGGCGTCCAGTATCTTGGCAAACAGATCGTTGGCATGAGAAGACTCCAGCCAGCGCACAATGACCACCAGGCCGCGTTCCGGCTCGACCCAGTTGAAAGAACTGCCCGCGCCGATGCCGAAATAGCTGGATGCCGGCAGACTGGGGAATATCTTGCGGTCGTGATTGAGCCAGATCAGATAGCCATAGTAGGGCGCAATATCGCATGGCTGGCGCATGGCTTGTATCCATTCGGCCGATAGCACGCGCTTGCCCCGGGACATGCCGCCGTCAAGCAGCATCTGCGCCACTTTGGCCTGGTTGTGCGCGCTGACCGACATGCCGCCGCCCCAGTGCGTCCCGCCCGTGACCGATTGCACGCGCCGTCCGTTGATATCCACCCAGGCGTTGTCGTAGCCCACCCACTGCCAGTCTTCCGTTGCGCCAACCGGCCGCATGATGGCTTCGCGGAATACCTCCGGCAGAGGTTGCTGGAACAGATGCAGCAAGGCCAGCGCCAGTTGGTTGATGCGTACGTCGTTGTATTCCCAATAGGTCCCCGCTGCCTGCAAGGGGCGCGGGTCGCCCTTGCGGCCGTCGGGCGCCGCGCCGAACGTCACGGCGCGGTAGCGGTCGGCCTGGTCGGGGATGTCCCACAGCGTGCCTTCCCATTCGCTGGTTTGCTGCAGCATGTGCTTCCAGGTGATGTTGGCATTGTTGCCTTCATCGAAGCCGATGCCCGGCAGGCGCTTGCCTATGCGTTCGTTGACGTCGGGCAGCAACCCGCGGTCGTGCGCCACGCCGGCCAGCAGGGCCAGACACATTTTAGCCACGCTGAAGGTCAGGTCGGCGCGGTCGGGCTCGCCCCAGGCGGCCAGCTCTTTGCCCTGGCGCATGATTACGCCCGAGTTGGGGCCGCGCGAATGGATGGGGCCGTAGAGCCTGTTCCAGGGAGGCGGGTCGTTCAGGTGTACGCCGAATTTTCCCTTGGCGTCGCGATCCCAGTTTGATTCGTGCGCCTGGGAAAAGGCTATGGCTTCGTCGAGTGTCGTCATCGTGTTCGTAGTCTTGCAAGCTGCAGTTAATGGTATACAAAGCGGTTTCGCGTATCCATAATATGCGTAGCAATCCTAATAGGCAAGGACGTGGTTGGCCTGTTTTACTGACAGGAGCGCTACAGTATGACAAAGCAAAAATTGTATACAACAGCAGTCATCGCCACTCAAAGGAAGAGACATGAAAAATTCATTCGTGCGTGTCGCAAGTACCCGTAGCCAAGGCGTATTGCGTGCTCTGGCAGTCGGCCTCGTCTCCGCGGGCCTGTTGGGCGCGGCGGCGCCCACCTTTGCCAACAAAGCGCAAGACACACTGCGCATGGCCTACGACCAGGCGCCCGAAAGCATAGATCCCTATTTCAACAACGTTCGTATCGGCGTCATCATTGCCGCCAACGTATGGGACACGCTGTTGTATCGCGACCCGCTCACCAATGAATATAAAGGGCAGCTGGCGGAAAGCTGGAAGCAGGTCGACGACCGCACCCTGGAGTTCAAGCTGCGCCAGGGCATCAAGTTCCATAATGGCGAACCGTTCAACGCGGATTCGGTCGTCTACACCCTGAACTTCGTCTCCGATCCGGCCAACAAGGCCACGACGCAGCAGAACGTCAACTGGATAGACCGCGCCGAAAAAATCGATGACTATACGGTGCGCGTGATCAGCAAAGTGCCTTTCCCGGCCGCCAAGGAATTCCTGTCCACCACCGTTGCCATACACCCCGCCAAATACTACAAGGAAGTCGGCCCCAAGGGCATGAGCGCCAAGCCGGTCGGCACCGGGCCATATAAAGTGGTCAACTACGATCCGGGCAAATCCATCACTCTGGAGCGCAATGCCGATTACTTCAAGGCTTCGCCCAAGCGCCAGCCCACCATAGGCAAGGTCGTCATCCGCTTCATCCCCGACCGCCAGACGCAGATGGCGGAAGTGATCTCGGGCGGTGAAGACTTCATCATGCACGTGCCCAAGGATCAGGCCGAGCAGCTCAAGACCATGCCCAATCTGCAGGTGAAAAGCGGCAACACCATGCGCATCGTCTTCATGCAGCTCAATATCCGCGACGACACGCCCGCTCCGCAGCTCAAGGACGAGCGCGTTCGCAAGGCCATTGCGCATGCCATAGACCGCAAGGCCATCGTCAAGAACATCGTGGGCGAAGGCGCGGAACTGCTGGAAACCATATGCACGCCCTCGCAGACGGGCTGCACCCACGAGGGCGCGCCCGTTTACAACTACGACCCGGCCCTGTCCAAGAAGCTGCTTGCCGAGGCGGGCTATCCCAACGGCTTCGATACCAATATCGTGGCCTATCGCGAGCGCAACCAGACCGAAGCCATCATCAGCTACCTGCGGGCCGTCGGCATCAATGCAAAACTCAACTTCCTTCAGTACGCCGCAATGCGCGACATGATACGGGCGGGCAAGGCATCGCTCACCCATCAGACCTGGGGTTCCAACCTTGTGAACGACGTGTCCGCCTCGACGCCGGTGTATTTTGGCGGCGGCTCCGACGACGTCACGGGCGACAAGGAAGTCCAGAAGCTGATGGAAGAGGGCAACACCACCATCGACGAAACCAAGCGCAATGCCTTGTACAAGCAGGCGCTGACGCGTATCGCCGACAAGGCCTATGCCATCCCCCTCTGGTCCTTGCCTGTTTATTATGTGGCCGGCCAGGATGTGAACTTCAAGCCCTATCCCGATGAGCTCGTTCGTTTCTGGGACATGAGCTGGAAGTAAACGGGTAGTCGGGTAAAACAGGGTCGACATATGCCGATATATATGTTGAAACGGCTGGGGCTGTCGGTGCTGGTGGCACTGACGGTCTCCATCATCGCCTATCTGCTGTTGCATTTGTCGGGTGATCCGGCCATTGCATTGGCCGGCGAGGGCGCGAGCCAGTCCGACATCGAAATGATACGGAAAGCCTATGGCCTGGACCGGCCGGTGGTGGTGCAGTATGCCGATTGGCTTTGGCACATCGTGCGCGGAGACTTCGGCACGTCGGTTTTCTTCAAGGTGGCGGTGGGTCCGTTAATCCTTGAAAAGCTGGCGACCACCATCAAGCTGGGCCTGCTGGCGCTGGTCTTTTCCCTGATTATTTCCATTCCTTTGGGCGTGCTGGCGGCCATTTACAAGAACTCCTGGATAGACCGCCTGTGCCTGACCATTGCCGTCCTTGGGCAGGCGCTACCCAATTTCTTCTTCGCGCTGCTGCTGATCATGCTGTTTGCCGTCACCTGGCACATGCTGCCGGTGTCGGGCAGCGGCAGCTGGAAGCATTTCATCCTGCCCGCCATTGCGCTGGGCTATTACGTCGCGCCGGCTTTCATGCGCCTGATCCGGGCCGGCATGATAGAAGTGCTGGGCGCCGACTACATCCGGACCGCGCGCGCCAAAGGCCTGCCGGCTAGGCAAGTGGTGTTCAAGCATGCCTTGCGCAACGCCATCGTGCCGGTGGTGGCGCTGGCCGCGGTGCAATTGGGCTATCTGCTGGGCGGCTCGGTTGTCATAGAGACCATTTTCGCGCTGGACGGCCTGGGTTACCTGGCTTATCAAAGCATCACCTTCAAGGATTATCCGGTCATGCAGTCCATCGTATTGCTGCTGTCCGTCATTTATGTGCTGCTGACACTGGCAGCGGATCTGGCCAATGCCTGGCTGGATCCACGCATACGGGTATCGTGAACATGGCCGGCACTTCCACCATCGCAAACGCAGCGGGCGCCACGCCAGCTCCCGCTTTCGGGCGCAAGCCTTTGTGGCGCCGGGTGCTGGGCAACCGCGCGCTCGCCATCGGCGGCGGCCTGCTTCTGCTGATCGTGCTTCTGGCCTTGCTGGCGCCATGGCTGGCGCCGCATGACCCTTACGTTCAGGACCTGGCCTATCGCAACGTGCCGCCCATCTGGTACGACAAGGGCACCTGGCTGCATCCTCTGGGCACCGACCAGCTTGGCCGCGATTATCTGTCGCGTCTACTGTACGGCGCGCGCATATCGCTCATCATCGGCGCAAGCGTGGCGCTTATTTCGGGCACGATAGGCACCGCCATGGGCTTGCTGGCGGGCTATTTCGGCGGGCGCACCGATATGGTCGTGTCTTTTCTCGTCACCACGCGCCTGGCCATGCCGGTCATCCTGGTGGCGCTGGCCACCGTCGCCATCGTCGGCGGGTCGCTATGGGTCGTGATCTGGGTGTTGGGCCTGCTGAAATGGGACCGCTACGCGGTCGTGATGCGCGGAGCGACGCAACAGGTGCGCACTCAGGAATACGTCGCCGCGGCGCAGGCCGCCGGCGCGTCCACGCTGCGCATCATATTCAGCGAGGTCCTGCCCAACGTCATTCCTCATCTGATCGTCATTGCCACGCTCGAAGCGGCCAGCGCCATCCTGCTTGAGGCCGCCCTGTCTTTCCTGGGCTTGGGCGTCCAGCCGCCGCTGCCCTCGTGGGGTTTGATGATTTCCGAAGCCAAGGCCTACATGTTCTTTTCCTTCTGGCTGATCGCCATACCGGGCACCGCGCTTGCCGTGCTGATATTTGCGATCAATCTGGCGGGTGACGGTCTGCATCACTTTCTGACTCCCGAGGAGCGCGCCTGATCATGCGGGATGATGAAACCGTTCTGAGCGTAGAAGGCCTGAAGGTGGACATCCACACGGCAGGCGGGGTCTTGCACGCGGTGCGCGATATTTCATTCGAGGTAAAGCGCGGCCAGACCCTTTGCCTGGTGGGCGAATCAGGTTGCGGGAAGTCCATGACTTCCCTGGCCCTGATGGGCTTGTTGCCCAGGCAGGCCCGGCGCAGCGTGGCGCATTTCACTTTTCAGGGCCAGGACATGAGCACGGTAAGCAAACGCCAGCTCAATGCCCTGCGCGGGAACAAAATGGCCATGATCTTCCAGGAGCCCATGACCGCGCTGAACCCGGCCTACACCATAGGCGATCAACTGATGGAGCACTATATGCTGCATCGGCGGGCCTCGCGGGCGCAGGCGCGCGAACGCGCCATTGAATTGCTGGAAAAGGTGGGCATCGCCTCGGCCGGCCGGCGCCTGGGCCAGTATCCGCATCAGCTGTCCGGAGGCTTGCGCCAGCGCGTGATGATAGCCATGGCGCTGATGTGCGGGCCCGAGCTGCTGATTGCCGATGAGCCCAGCACCGCGCTGGATGTCACCATACAGGCGCAGATCCTGCGCTTGCTGGCCGACTTGCAGGCCGAGCTCGGCATCGCCATGATCCTGATCACCCACGACCTGGGTGTGGTGGCCCGCATCGCCGACCGGGTTGCCATCATGTACGCCGGCGAGATCGTCGAAGAGGGCGCGGCCGAGGAAATCTTCGGGCAGCCTCACCACCCTTATACGCAGGGCCTCCTGAGCTGTATTCCCATTCCCGGACGAACCGTGCCTGGCGGCAAGCTGGGTACGATTCCCGGCATGGTGCCTTCATTGATAGGGCCGCAGCAGGGCTGCGCCTTCCGTGATCGTTGCGCTTACGCACAGGCAGTGTGCAGCCAGGAGATTCCAACGCGCGGCAAGCCGGATGGGCAGCGCTGGCGTTGCATACACGAAACCCTGGAGGCCACAGCATGAGCGCGATTCTTGCCGCCCAGGGGCTGGAGCGTGAATTCTCGGTGGATGCCGGCCTGTTCAAGCGGCGCCAGGTCCTGCATGCGGTCAACGGCGTCGACCTGGCCGTGCAGCGCGGAGACGTGCTGGGCATCGTAGGGGAGTCCGGCTGCGGAAAATCGACGCTGGCGCGCATGCTGCTGGGCTTGACGCCGCCGACCCGGGGCAGCATTACGCTTGAAGGGCAAGACATACGCGGCATGGACAGGCGCTTGATATCGCGCCGCGTCCAGCCCGTGTTCCAGGACCCGTACTCCTCGCTGAACCCGCGCCGCACGGTCGCCGACATCGTGGCTTTCCCCCTGGATGTACACGGTCTGGGGACGCAGGCCGAACGGCGCAAACAGGTGATGGAAATACTCGAGCGCGTCGGCCTCAGCTCGCGCCATGCCAACAGCACGCCGGGCCAGCTATCCGGGGGGCAGCGCCAGCGAGTGGCGATTGCGCGCGCACTGGTCATGCGGCCCGAGATCGTCGTTTGCGACGAGCCGACTTCCGCACTGGATGTCTCGGTGCAGGCGCAGATACTTAATCTGCTGATGGATTTGCGCAAGCAGTTCAATCTGACCTACGTCTTCATCAGCCACAACCTGGCTGTGGTGGAGCACATCGCCACGCATGTGGCCGTCATGTACCTGGGGCGTATCGTCGAGTACAACCGTACTGACGCGCTTTTCAGCCGGCCTCGCCATCCGTACACGCAAGCGCTGTTAGCGTCGGTCCTGACGCCTGAAACCGGCCTGGGCATTCCGGATATGGGCTTGGGCCTATCCTTTCCCGACCCCATCAATCCGCCGTCGGGCTGCACCTTCCATCCGCGCTGCGCACAGCGCCTGGACTGCTGCGACCAGCGGGCCCCGGCCATTACGCGTGACGGCGAAGCGCTGGTGACCTGCCATCTGTATTCTCAAACCCTAGAACAAGGACTTGTATCGTGACACGTGAACGCGCGCTTTCCCAGGCTGCCGCCTGTTTTGATTCGGGTGCATTCCAGGCCACATTGGCACGCCGTATCGCCATTCCCACCGAAAGCCAGAATCCGGAGCGCGGCCAGGCGCTGACCGATTATCTGGATGCGGAAATACGGCCCGCCTTCGAGGCCATGGGCTTTCGCTGCAAAACCCTGACGCACGCCAAAGCCAAGGCGCCTTTCCTGTATGCGGAAAGAATAGAAGGCGAGAACCTGACCACCACCTTGGGCTATGGCCACGGCGACGTCATACGGGGGCTGGAGGCGGAATGGAAGCCCGGTGTCGGCCCTTGGACGCTGACCGAGCATGAAGGCATGTGGTACGGCCGCGGGATTGCCGATAACAAGGGCCAGCATACCGTCAATATGGAAGCCATGCGTACCGTATTGGAAACCCGTGGCCGGCTGGGTTTCAATGCCAAGTACCTGATCGAAATGGGCGAAGAAACCGGGTCGCCGGGCTTGCGGGAAATTTGCGCCGAGCATCGCGACATGATGCAGGCCGACATGCTGCTGGCTTCCGACGGACCGCGGCTGAATGCCGAGCGGCCCACTGTCTTCCTGGGGTCGCGGGGCGGCCTTAACATGGATCTGGTGATTGATGCGCGCGCGGGAGGACATCACTCGGGCAACTGGGGAGGGCTGATCTCCAATCCCGGCATACAACTGGCCCACGCCATTGCCAGCATTGTCTCGGCCAACGGGCAGATACGCATCCCCGAATGGGTGCCGGCTTCCTTGCCCGATTCCGTGCGCCGCGCCCTGGTCGGCTGCGAAGTGGATGGGGGAGCCGACGGCCCGGTTGTCGAGCCCGGGTGGGGTGAACCCGGGCTGACGCCCGCGGAGCGCGTCTTCGGCTGGTGTTCATTCGAAGTACTGGCCTTCAAGACCGGCAACCCGGCCACGCCGGTCAATGCCATCCCGCCGCGTGCCTGGGCGCGCTGCCAGTTGCGCTTTGTGGTGGGCATCGACCCGGAGCAGATCATTCCCGCTTTGCGCCGCCATCTGGACAGGCAGGGGTTTCCCATGGTGCGCATCGAACCCACGGGCGAAACCATGTTCCAGGCCACGCGCATAGACCCGGACGATCCCTGGGTGCAATGGACGGTGGCGTCCCTTGCGCGGACCACGGGCAAGAAGCCCGCGATCCTGCCCAACCTGGGCGGCTCCTTGCCCAATGACATCTTCACCGACGTCCTGGGCCTGCGCACTGTCTGGGTGCCGCATTCCTACCCGGGCTGCTCGCAGCATGCGCCCAACGAGCACCTGCCGCCGGCGGTGCTGCGCGAGGGGCTGCTGGGGATGACGGGCATCTATTGGGATCTGGGGGAAGGCGGGCCGGTCTAGGGCTTAGGGCTGCCTGACGGTCGAGTTTCAGCGCCGGAGCGGCGCTGAAATGAAAATCCCCACGCGACGCCATGGGGCTGCGTGGGGATTTTGCGTACTGTCTTGTTGAGCCTGGGCCGCTCTGTGCGGCCGGGTCCAACAGCTTCGGCGCGCCTAAGCTTATTCGGCTGCGACGACCGAGACGGTGCGCTTGTTCAGGGCGCCCTTGATGGCGAACTGGACCTTGCCGTCGACCAGCGAGAACAGGGTGTGGTCCTTGCCGATGCCGACGTTGACGCCCGGGTGGAACTGGGTGCCGCGCTGGCGAACAATGATGGCGCCTGCCGAGATCTGCTGGCCGCCATAGGTTTTCACACCAAGCCGTTTCGATTCTGAGTCGCGGCCGTTACGCGTCGAGCCGCCGCCTTTTTTCTGTGCCATGTTTAGCTCCTGCTATACAAAACCGTTGGATGCATCATTAAGCCGAGATGGCTTCGATGCGAAGTTCGGTGTAATTTTGACGATGGCCCTGACGCTTCTGGTAGTGCTTGCGACGGCGCATCTTGAAAATCTTGACCTTGTCGTGGCGGCCTTGCGCAAGAACGGTAGCCTTGACCACGGCGCCGGTAACCAAAGGCGTGCCAATTTGCAACTGGTCGCCTTCGCCAACCGATAACACCTGGTCTAGCGTGATTTCTTGCCCAATGTCTGCCGGTATCTGTTCTATCTTTAGTTTTTGACCTGCAGCAACACGATACTGTTTGCCGCCGGTTTTTATGACCGCGTACATGTGGGAATTCCTGAAAATATAATAAATATTACCCTTGGCCAAATGCCAAGCTCATGATTCTAGCCTGGGGTATTTGGCCAAGTCAAGTTGCGTCGTGAAAATGACGCGTTAAGTCAAGGGCTTACCGGCTTATGAGCGGTAATCCGCGTTGATGCTGACGTACTCATGCGAGAAGTCGCAGGTATAGACGGTGTCGGCCGCCGTGCCCCGGCCCAGCGCGATGCGGACCACGATTTCGGCTTCCTTCATGACGCGCTGGCCGTCTTCTTCCTTGTAGTCGGGGTGGCGCTCGCCCTGGCTGGCCACCAGCACGTCGCCCAGCCACAGCTTGGTGGTTTTCACGTCCAGGTCGTCGATGCCGGCGTAGCCGATGGCGCACAGGATGCGGCCCAGGTTGGGGTCGGAGGCGAAGAAGGCGGTCTTGACCAGGGGCGACTGGGCCACGGCGTAGGCGACTTTCAGGGCTTCCTCGGGGTTGCGGGCCTGTTCGACCTGTATGGTCATGAACTTGGTCGCGCCTTCCGCGTCGCGGACGATCTTTTGCGCCAGCTCGGCCGCGGCATCGGCCAGGGCTTCATACAGCGGCGCGTAGAGCGGGTCGGAAGTGGATTCGACCCGCAGGCCGCTTTGGCCCGTGGCCATGATGATGAAGGAGTCGTTGGTCGAGGTGTCGCCGTCGACGGTGATGCGGTTGAAGGACCGGTCGGCGATGCCGCGGGCCATGTCCTTGAGCAGTGCCGGGGCGATGCCCGCGTCGGTCGCCAGGTAGCCCAGCATGGTGGCCATATTGGGCCGTATCATGCCGGCGCCTTTGCTGATGCCGGTCAGGGTGATGGTGGCCTGGCCCAGCGTGACCTGCTTCGAGACGATCTTGGGCTGGGTGTCGGTGGTCATGATGCTGTGGGCCGCCGCGAACCAGTTGCCGGCCGACAGATTGCCCACGGCGGCGGGCAGGGCGGCCACCAGCCTATCCAGCGGCAGGGGCTCCAGGATGACGCCGGTGGAAAAGGGCAGTATTTGCTGCGCGTCCAGGCCCAGCAGGCCGGCCAGCGCCACGCAGCTTTGCTCGGCGGCTTGCAGGCCGCTGGAGCCCGTGCCGGCATTGGCATTGCCGGTGTTGATGACCAGGGCGCGCATGCCCCGGCCGCTGGCCAGGTGCGCCTCGCAGACCTGCACGGGCGCCGCCCGGAAGCGGTTGCGGGTGAACACCCCGGCCACGCTGCTGCCCTCGGCCAGGCGGAATACTGTCAGGTCGCGGCGATTGGCCTTGCGTATGCCGGCCTCGGCGATACCGATTTCTATCCCCGCGACGGGGAAAATGCTGGATTCCGGAGGGATGTAAAGGTTTACGGCCATGGCTATGCTCGGCAAGGGTTGCGGGAACGATTGATTTTATCGTAGTGCGCCGCTTAATTCCGGCGGGCGGATTGGGGGCGGATCCGCAGCTTCAATTCGCCCAGCGCGTCGAACAGGACGTTGCGGCTGTTCTCGGGCAGGCCGCTGAAAATGGACTGGACCCATTGTTCGTGCGCCTGGGCCATTTTGCGGAAGCTGCGCTTGCCCTTGACTGTCAGCCTGATCAGCGAGCTGCGCCGGTCGGTGGCCACCTTCACGCGTTCGACCAGGCCTTCTTTTTCGAGCTGGTCGGTGATCCCGGTAATGTTGCCGTTGGTGACCATCATATGGCGCGAGAGCTCGCTCATTTTCATGCCGCCAGGCACACGCAGCAACTGTGCCATCAGGTCGAAGCGCGGCAGGGTGGTGTCGTAGTCCGTGCGCAGGCGGCCGCGGATCTCGCTTTCGATCAGGTTGCAGCAGGTCAGCATGCGCAGCCAGAGCTTCAGGTCGCGATGGTCTTCGGGAACGGTGCGGCTTTCCAGGTCGGGCGTGTCGGGCATGGCTGTTTACAGGGAAAATGACGTGTCGGGGACGAAGTTGCGATGGGCTGCGGAAGGCCGACGTCGAAACATTTTAATCTTCAATTACATGGCGGTGGTACATTCCGCAGTGTGGTCGCCAACGGGGAGTGTATCCGCTAGCCGCGGCCCCGTCTTTGATATGCCGCAGTTTGTCGGATTACCGTTGTTGGAGGCTTGAAGCATGTTCGAAAAGTATTTTGGCAGTAGCTACGCGGATGCGCGCGCCCGCTTTCTGGCGGCCGCGCGGCGGCGGCAATGCAGTCTGGCGTCCTACGTGAACCCGGTGGGCCCGGGCGCCGACGGCGAGGAACTGGCGATGGACACGGCCTATTACGGCGCCGCCGACGCACCCGCCCTGCTGGTGTTGACCTCGGCCATGCACGGCGAAGAAGGCTATTGCGGATCGGGCTGCCAGGTGGCGCTGCTGGACGACCAGGCCTTGCTGGACAAGGCGCAGGCCGCCGGCATAGGCATCCTGCTGATTCATGCGCTCAATGCCTATGGGTTTTCCTGGGGCCATCGCACCAACGAGGACAACATCGACCTGAACCGCAATTTTTGCGATTTCAGCAAGCCCCTGCCCGCCAATCCGCATTACGGCCGCTTGCACAAGCTGCTGGTCCCGCCAAGCTGGCCGCCTTCCGCAGAAAACGAGGCCGCCATTCAGGCGTTCCGGGACGTCGAGGGCGAACAGGCTTATCGCGAAGGCGTGATGCTGGGGCAGTACAGCCATCCGGACGGCCTGTTCTACGGCGGCGCGCAGCCCAGCTGGAGCAATCGCACCCTGCGCCAGGTGCTGTCGCAACACGGACGGAACCGCAAGCGCCTGGCCTGGATCGACTATCACACCGGCCTGGGGCCGTACGGGCATGCCGAGAAAATCTTCGTGCAGAAGGGGCGGCCGGAATACCTGCGGGCAAAGGCCTGGTGGGGAGGCGATGTGGTCAGCGTCACCAACCCCGATTCGAGCACGGTGGATATTGCCGGAACCGGTCTGCAGGCCTTGCAGGAGGAATGCGGCCAGGTTCCCGAGCTGACCTTCCTGGCGCTGGAATACGGCACCGTGCCCATGGACGAGGTCTTCCTGGCATTGCGCGGGGATCGTTGGCTGGCCGGACGCAAGGACGTCGATGCGGCGCGGTGCAAGGCCATGAAGGCGGCGCATCGGGCGGCGTTCTACCCGGATCACGACGATTGGCGCGGCGCTGTGGTGGCGCAGTCGCGGGTGAGCCTGCTGCAGGCCATCATGGGCCTGTCCGGCGCGGACGCCTGATCCGTCGGCACGCCCCGAGCCGCCCGCCAGCATAGCGCCGCCCGGAGGGGCCGCAGAAACCGCTTGCGGGCGGTTTTTTTTGGCTATATAGTTTAAACCTAAACTAATAATTCTATGATCAATGCATAGCAGCCGGCGGCGGCATGGCGGCCCTGGCGGAGACGATACGGAGCCACCATGAAAATCGCATGCATAGGCGGAGGGCCGGCGGGGCTGTATTTCGGCTTGCTGATGAAGCTGGCCGATGCCCGGCATGAAGTCACCGTCATCGAGCGCAACCGGCCTTACGACACCTTCGGCTGGGGCGTGGTGTTTTCCGATGCCACGCTGGACAATCTAAAAGAGGCCGATCCCGTTTCGGCCGAGCGCATCAGCGCGGCGTTCAACCACTGGGACGACATTGAAATCCACTACAAGGGTCAGAGCCTGCGCAGCAGCGGCCACGGCTTCATCGGCATAGGCCGCAAGAAACTGCTGAACATCCTGCAGGCGCGTTGCGAAGACCTGGGCGTGAACCTGGTATTCGAAACCGATGTCGGCGACGACCAGGCCGTGGCCGAAAAATACCAGGCCGACCTGGTGATCGCCGCGGACGGACTGAACAGCCGGGTGCGCACACGCTATGCGGCCACCTACCAGCCCGACATCGACACCCGGCTGTGCCGTTTCGTCTGGCTGGGCACCGAACAGACATTCGACGCCTTCACCTTCGCCTTCGTGCAGACCGAGCATGGTTGGTTCCAGGCGCATGCCTATCAGTTCGAGCCGGGCATGTCGACCTTCATCGTCGAAACCCTGGACGAAACCTGGAAGGCCGCCGGGCTGGAGGCCATGAGCCAGGAAGACGGCATCGCCTATTGCGAAAAGTTGTTCGCGCCCTGGCTGGGCGGACACGCGCTGATATCGAATGCCGGTCATTTGCGCGGGTCGGCCATCTGGATACGCTTCCCCCGCGTCATCTGCGGCGGCTGGGTACACGAGCAGGCATTGCCCGACGGGCGCAGCGTGCCGGTGGTGCTGATGGGCGACGCCGCGCATACCGCGCATTTTTCCGTGGGTTCCGGCACCAAGCTGGCGCTGGAAGACGCCATCGAACTGAACCGTTCCATACTGGCCCACGAGGGCGACTTGGGTGCGGCGCTAAGTCACTACCAGGACGTGCGCAGCGTCGAGGTGCTGAAAATACAGAACGCGGCGCGCAATTCGACCGAATGGTTCGAGAACGTGGCACGCTACGCCGGCTTCGAGCCCAGACAGTTCGCTTATTCGCTGCTGACACGGTCGCAGCGCATTTCGCACGAGAACCTGCGGCTGCGCGATGCCGCATGGCTGGAAGGCTACGAGCGCTGGCTGGCGGCCGAGGCGGGCGTGGACGACAAGGGAGCGGGGCATCCGCTACCGCCCATGCTGACGCCCTACAAAGCACGCAACGTCACGCTGAAGAACCGCATCGTGGTCTCGCCCATGGCCATGTATTCCAGCGTGGACGGCGTGCCGGGCGATTTTCATCTGGTGCACCTGGGCAGCCGCGCCATGGGCGGCGCGGGCCTGGTCATGGTCGAAATGACCTGCGTGTCGCCGCAAGCGCGCATCACCCCGGGATGCCCGGGGTTATGGACGGACGGGCAGATGCTGGCCTTCAAGCGCATCGTCGATTTCGTTCATCAGAACAGCGATGCGCGCATCGGCATCCAGCTGGGGCATGCCGGCCGCAAGGGCTCCACGCGCGTCAGCTGGGAGGGCACCGACATGCCGCTGCCCGACGGCAATTGGCCGCTGGTGTCGGCGTCGGCCCTGCCTTATATACCGGGCGTCTCGCAAGTGCCCCAAGCCATGACGCGCGAACAGATGGATGTGGTCCGCGACCAGTTCGCGGCGGCGGCCCGCCGCGCCGCGCAGGCCGGTTTCGACTGGCTGGAACTGCATTGCGCCCACGGCTATCTGCTGTCCAGCTTTATTTCCCCGCTGACCAACCAGCGCGATGACGAGTACGGCGGTTCGCTGGACAATCGCCTGCGCTATCCGCTGGAAGTCTTCCAGGCCGTCAGGGCGGAATGGCCCCAAGACCTGCCCATGTCGGTGCGCATCTCGGCGCACGACTGGGTCGATGGCGGCATCACGGCCGACGACGCCATACAAATCGCCTTGCGTTTCAAGCAGGCCGGCGCCGACATGCTGGATTGCTCGTCAGGGCAGGTCAGCAAGGCGGAGCAACCTGTCTACGGCCGTATGTACCAGACCCCGTTCTCGGACCGCATACGCAATGAAGCGGGTGTGCCGACGATAGCGGTGGGCGCCATCTTCGAAGCCGACCACGTCAACAGCATCATCGCCTCGGGGCGCGCCGATTTGTGCGCGCTGGCGCGGCCGCACCTGGCCGATGCGGCATGGACGCTGCGGGAGTCGGCGCGCATCGGCTGCACCGACGTGGCCTGGCCGCGCCAGTACTTCCCCGCCAAGCGGCAACTGGAAACCAACTTTGAACGGGCGGCCGCCTATGCGCAGCCGTTGACGAAATGAATACAGCTTTACCATTGAAAGGGCGCCATGCCCTGGTTACCGGCGGTTCGCGCGGCATAGGCCTGGCCGTCGCCGAGCAACTGGCGGGCCTTGGGGCGACCATCACTTTGATGGGGCGCGACGCCGCCGCGTTGGACGAGGCGGCCGGCCGCCTGGCCGGGCATGGGCAGGTCGGCGTTGTGCGTGGTGACATCGCGCAGCGCGACCAGGTCGTGCAGGCCTTCGCCCAGGCGGGCAAGGCCTTCGGCGCCATCGACATCCTGGTCAACAATGCCGGGCAGGCGGAAAGCCAACGCTTCGACCGCATCGACGAAGAGGCCTGGCAGCGCATGATCGCGGTCAATCTAAGCGGCACCTTCCATTGCATGCAAGCCGCGCTGCCCGACATGCTGGAGCGTAAATGGGGCCGCATCGTCAACGTGGCCAGCACGGCGGGCCTGATCGGCTACGCCTACGTGGGCACCTACTGCGCGGCCAAGCACGGCGTGATCGGCCTGACCCGGGCGTTGGCTCTGGAAGTCGCGCGCAAGGGGATCACGGTCAATGCCGTGTGCCCGGGCTATACCGAAACCGACATCGTCCATGGCGCCATCGAGAACATCATGAATAAAACCGGCGTGTCCGCCGACCAGGCCCGGGCCACGCTCGCCGAGCGCAATCCGCAGGGAAGGCTGGTGCAGCCCGACGAGGTGGCGCGCGCGGTGGCCTGGCTGTGCCTGCCGGGCGCGGGCTCCATCAACGGCCAAGCCATCCCCGTGGATGGCGGCGAAGTCATGGCGGGTTGACCGCCGCCTATAGGCTTATAAAAGAAGGAAGCAATATGCGGGAAACAGAACACAACATGGCGGGGCACAAGCGCCCCTGCGCCGGCTATGCGGCCAGCAACTTCCTGTGGACGACCTCGGAAGACGGCAAGGTGGCCACCATTACCCTGAACCGGCCGGAACGCAAGAACCCCCTGACCTTCGATTCCTATGCCGAGTTGCGCGACCTGTTCCGTACGCTGGTCTATGCCACCGACATCAAGGCTGTCGTCGTCACCGGCGCGGGGGGCAATTTCTGCTCCGGCGGCGACGTGCATGAAATCATCGGCCCGCTCACGAAGATGAGCATGCCCGAACTGCTGGACTTCACCCGCATGACGGGCGACCTGGTCAAGGCCATGCGCGCCTGCCCCGCGCCCATCGTGGCGGCGGTGGACGGCATTTGCGCCGGCGCCGGGGCCATGATCGCCCTGGCGTCCGACATGCGCTTGGGAACCCCGCAGGCGCGCACCGCCTTTCTGTTCACGCGTGTCGGCCTGGCGGGGGCCGACATGGGCGCCTGCACGCTGTTGCCGCGCATGATAGGGCAGGGGCGCGCGTCGGAACTGCTGTACACCGGCCGCTCCATGAGCGCGCAGGAAGGCCTGGACTGGGGCTTCTTCAACGGTCTGCACCAATCGGATCAGGTGCTGGACGCGGCCCAGGCGCTGGCGCGCCAGTTGGCGGACGGCCCCACTTTTGCGCACGGCATGACCAAGAAGCTGCTGCATCAGGAATGGAATATGGGTGTGGACGAAGCGATAGAGGCCGAGGCTCAGGCCCAGGCCATCTGCATGCAGACCGGGGATTTCCGGCGCGCCTACGAGGCCTTCGTCGCCAAGCGCAAACCGGTGTTCGAGGGCGACTGAATGAGCGATACCACCTGGCTGGACTGGCCCTTCTTCGACGCGCAGCACCGGGAGCTGGCCGCTGGCCTGGAAAGCTGGTGCGGCGAGGGCCTGCGGGATATCGATCACGCGGACACCGATGCGGCCTGCCGCAGTCTGGTGACCAGGCTGGGCCGTGACGGCTGGCTGCGCCACGCCGTGCCTCAGGGGCCGGACGGCGCCTGGGGCGGCCATGGGCCGCAGGTCGATTCGCGTTCGGTGTGCATACTGCGGGAAACGCTGGCCCGCCATGACGGCCTGGCCGACTTCGCCTTCGCCATGCAGGGCCTGGGCAGCGGCGCCATTTCCCTTGCGGGCGACGAGGCCCTGTGCCGCCGTTATTTGCCCGAGGTTGCCGCCGGCCGCGCCATCGCCGCTTTTGCCCTGTCGGAGCCGGAAGCGGGGTCGGACGTGGCCGCCATGTCGTGTTCCGCAAGGCAAGAGGGCGGCGACTACATACTGAATGGCGAAAAGACCTGGATATCGAACGGCGGCATCGCCGACTTCTATTGCGTCTTTGCCCGGACCGGCGAGGCGCCGGGAGCGCGCGGCATCAGCGCCTTCGTGGTCGATGCCGATGCTCCCGGCTTGCACATCGCCGAGCGCATCGACGTAATAGCGCCGCATCCGCTGGCGACCCTGCGTTTCGAGAATTGCCGTGTCAGCGCGTCGCGTCGATTGGGCGCGCCGGGGCAGGGGTTCAAGCTAGCCATGGCGACGCTGGACATCTTTCGGGCTTCGGTGGCGGCGGCCGCCCTGGGTTTCGCCCGCCGCGCCCTGGACGAAGGCTTGCAGCGCGCCAGGTCGCGGCGCATGTTCGGCCAGACCCTGGCCGATCTGCAACTGACTCAGGCGGCGCTGGGCGACATGGCATGCGAAATCGATGCCGCCGCCCTGCTTACCTATCGCGCGGCCTGGCTGCGCGACGTCAAGGGCGTGCGCACCACGCGCGAGGCGGCCATGGCCAAGATGGCCGCGACCGAGTCCGCGCAGCGCGTCATCGACCGCGCCGTGCAGATGTTCGGCGGAGCCGGCGTGGTGTCGGGCGCCCCGGTCGAAAAGCTGTATCGAGAGATCCGTGCGCTGCGCATCTACGAAGGCGCCACCGAGGTCCAGAAGCTGATCATTGCAAGAGAACTGCTGAAAGGCGGCTAAGCCGCGCACCGCCCGGCAGGCGCATGGGCCGCGCCACGGACATAAGAACAAGGAGACGACAATGGAAACATCCGCCCATATCGATACCTTCGCGCGGGACCACCTTCCGCCGCTCGAGGAATGGCCCGAGCTGCTGCTGGACGGCAATCCCGACGTGGCCTATCCGGCGCGGCTCAATTGCGCCAGCGCCCTGGTGGACGAGCTGGTGGAGCAGGGGCATGGCGGGCGCATCGCCCTACGCTGGCGCGAAGGCAGCGAACAGCGCGCGATGAGCTACCGCGAACTGATGGCGCTGAGCAATCGCATCGCGCACGTGCTGGTGGAGGACATGGGCCTGCTGCCCGGCAATCGCGTGCTGCTGCGCGGGCCGAACAACCCCATGATGGCGGCCTGCTGGCTGGCGGCCATCAAGGCCGGGCTGGTGACGGTTCCCACCATGCCTTTGCTGCGTGCGGTGGAGCTGGAAAAAGTCATCAGCAAGGCGAAGGTGCAGGCGGCCCTGTGCGACGAGCGCCTGTCCGCCGAGCTCATGCATTGCGCCGACCCCGCCCACCCCAGCCATTGCCCGGACCTGCGCCAGATACGCTATTTTCATCAGGACGGCCCCCAGGGCATCGAGGCGCTGGCCGCCGGCAAGCCCGCCGATTTCACGCCTTGCGACACCGCCGCCGACGATACCTGCCTGATCGCATTCACCAGCGGCACCACGGGCAAGCCCAAGGGCTGCATGCATTTCCATCGCGATGTGCTGGCCATGTGCGATACGTTTTCGCGCCACACCCTGGGCATGCATGCCGGGGACGTCGTTTGCGGCACCCCGCCGCTGGCATTCACCTTCGGCCTGGGCGGCCTGCTGTGCTTTCCCCTGCGCGTCGGGGCGTCCACGGTGCTGACCGAAAGGCTGACGCCCGACGAGCTGCTGCAGACCGTGCAGGATTTCGGCGCCACCATGACATTTACCGCGCCCACCTTCTATCGCCAGATGGCGGGGCTGGCGGGCAAGTACGACCTGTCCACGCTGAAGAATTCGGTGTCCGCCGGCGAAGCCCTGCCCGATGCCACGCGGCAGCTCTGGAAGCAGTCCACGGGTATCGAGATGATAGACGGCATAGGCGGCACCGAAATGATGCACGTCTATGTGTCCAGCGCGGGCAGCCAGGTGCGTCCCGGCGCCATCGGCAAGGCCGTGCCGGGCTATGTGGCCCAGGTGGTGGACGAGAACCTGCGGCCGGTGGCCAGCGGGGTGGCGGGGCGGCTGGCGGTGAAAGGCCCGACGGGCTGCCGCTACCTGGACGACGAGCGCCAGCGCGTTTTCGTGCAGCAGGGCTGGAACCTGCCCGGCGATACCTTCGTCATGGATGAGGACGGTTATCTGTTTTACCAGGCGCGCAACGACGACATGATCGTTTCCGCGGGCTACAACATCGCCGGCCCCGAAGTCGAAGGGACCTTGCTGCGGCACGAGGCCGTGGCCGAATGCGGTGTGGTGGGCCATCCGGATGACGAGCGCGGCAACATCGTCAAGGCCTACGTTGTGCTCAAGCCGGGCTACAAGGGCGATGCCGCCATGGCCAAGGCCTTGCAGGACCACGTCAAGGCCTCCATCGCGCCCTATAAATATCCCCGATCCATCGAATTCATGGACAGCCTGCCCCGCACCGAAACCGGTAAATTGCAGCGCTTCGTCCTGCGCAACAAATCAACCCAATAAGGAAAACGGCATGGAGTTTCTGCACCCCCCGGGCTGGTTGGAGCCCCGTGGCTACGCCAACGGCGTCATGACCGAAATGAAAGTCGGCAGCCGCCTGCTTTTCGTGGGCGGCCAGGTCGGCTGGAACGCGCATCAGCAGTTTGAAACCGACGACTTCGCCGAACAGGTGGGCCAGGCCCTGAAAAACGTGGTCGCCATCCTGAAGGAGGGCGGCGCGGGCCCGCAGCACATCACGCGCATGACTTGGTATGTGTGCGACAAGGGGGAATATGTCGGAGCCCTGCGCGAGGTCGGCCGGCATTACCGCGAAATCATAGGACGCCATTTTCCGGCCATGACGGCCGTGCAGGTGGCCGATCTGGTCGAAGACCGGGCGCGCGTCGAAATCGAGGTCACCGCCGTGGTGCCGCCGGCGGAGTGAGCTCTGCGCCGCTACGTTGCTGCGTTAGGGCCGGGCTCTGCGTCGCAGTCCGCCGTGGCGGCCTACGGCGCTGGGCGCTATGCCGGGCATGAAGCCCGGCTGGCGGGCATCAAAGCTTGGTGAACACTTCCTCGGCCGCATCCAGCGTTGCCTGGATGGTCGCGTCGTCGTGCGCGGCGGAAACGAAGCCTGCCTCGAAGGCTGAAGGGGCGAAGTACACGCCCTTGATCAGCATGGCGTGGAAAAAGCGCTTGAAGCGTTCCACATTGCTTTGTGCCACTTCGTCGAAGGTGGTGGGCACGGTTTCGCGGAAATAGATGCCGAACATGCCGCCGACGTGGTCGCTGCACATGGGGATGCCGGCCGCCGCGGCGCGCTGCGCCAGGCCTTCGGCCAGCTTGCGCGTCTGGGCGCCCAGGCGCTCGTAGAAGCCGGGCTCGGACAGCAGCTTGAGGGTGGCCAGCCCCGCCGCGACCGCGACGGGGTTGCCCGACAGCGTGCCGGCCTGGTAGACGCCGCCCAAGGGGGCGATGTGCTCCATGATGTCGGCGCGGCCGCCAAAGGCGCCCACCGGCATGCCGCCGCCTATTACCTTGGCCAGCGTCGTCAGGTCGGGCCTTACGCCGGTCAGGCCCTGTACGCCTTGCGGGCCGGCGCGAAAGCCGGTCATGACCTCGTCGAAGATCAGCAGGGCGCCGTACTGCGTGCACAGCGCGCGCAGGCCCTCCAGGAAGCCGGGGGCCGGCTTGACCAGGTTCATGTTGCCCGCGACGGGCTCGACGATCACACAGGCGATCTCGGAGCCGCACTGCTTGAAGGCGGCCTCGACGGAGTCCAGCTTGTTGTAGTCCAGCACCAGGGTGTGCTGGATGAATTCGGGCGGCACGCCGGCCGAAGTGGGGTTGCCGAAGGTCAGCAGCCCCGAGCCGGCCTTGACCAGCAGGCTGTCCGCGTGGCCGTGGTAGCAGCCTTCGAACTTGACGATCTTGGGGCGGCCGGTGGCGCCCCGCGCCAGGCGGATTGCCGTCATCGTGGCTTCGGTGCCCGAGCTGACCAGGCGGACTTTTTCAATCGAAGGCATGCGCTCGGTGATGGCCTCGGCGATCTCGATCTCGGCTTCGGTGGGCGCCCCGAAAGACAGGCCGTCCTTGGCCGCTTCCTGGACGGCGCGTATGACGTCGGGGTGGGCGTGGCCCAGGATGGCCGGTCCCCAGGACCCGACGTAGTCGATGTAGCGCGTATCGTCCGCATCCCACATATAGGGGCCCTGTGCGCGCTTGATGAAGCGCGGCGCGCCGCCCACCGATCGGAAGGCCCGGACGGGCGAGTTGACGCCGCCGGGTATCGTCTGGCAGGCACGGTCGAAGAGTTCAGTATTGCGGGACATGATTCTGGGTTCTTGCAAAAGAAAGGGGGAAAGACAGACTATAGGACAATAAGCGTTACGGTTCAGGCGCCGGGCCGGGCCGCGCCTGCTGGCTTAAACGAACAGCGCGGCGCAGCGCGCCGCCGTGGCCTGGATGTCGGCGCTGTCGAACAGGCCGCTGATCAGGGCGATGCTGTCGGCGCCAGCGTGCACGACGGGGGCGGCGTTGTCGGCCGTGATGCCGCCTATGGCGACCACGGCGGGCCGGGGCCGAGGCTGGCTTTCGGCCAGCATGCGGCCCTGCTCGATGTGCTCCAGCGTTGCGCGCACGGCCTGCGGCTTGACCGTGGACGGGTATACGGCGCCAAAGGCGACATAGTCGGCGCCGGCGTCCAGGGCCAGGGCCGCCAGGGCCGGCTCGTTATAGCAGGATGCGCCTATGATTTTTTCGGGGCCCAGCGCCAGGCGGGCTTGCGCCAGCGCGCCGTCCTCGCGGCCCAGGTGCACACCGTCGGCGTCTATCAGCGCGGCCAGCCGCCAATCGTCGTTGACGATGCAGCTTACGCCCAGCTCGCGACACAGCGCCGCAACGCGGCGCGCCTGCGCCAGGCCGTCTTCGGCCCTGGCGGTCTTGCGGCGCCACTGCAAGGCGGTCATGCCGCCCCGGGCGGCGGCGCTGATGGCCTCCAGCAGCTTGTCGGTGTCGTCCCATTCGGGCGTAATGCCGTACAGGCCCTGGGGAAATCGCAATGGATGGCTCATGGCGTCGACCGGTTGATCAGAAGATGGCCCATGCCGGGCTGGAAGGTGCGCGTGGCCAGCGG
>JBARWC010000138.1:0-2737 GCA_049646585.1 Burkholderiaceae bacterium
ACGGCGCGCCAGCGCGTGCACGTCCGCAGTTTGGGTGCTGCGCGCCTGGTCGATCAGCAAAGGCAGGCATTCCGTCTCGGGCCGACGGTAGGCCGACGTGATGGCGGCGCGCAGCACGGATTGCGGCCGCACGTCCTGGGCGAATTCATAGAAGGCCGGCAATATCTCGGACTTGGGAAGGTCCCCCGTCTCGGCATCGCCATCGCCCTGATTGAAATGCGCGATCTCGGCCGGAAGCTGGCCCCGCTCTATGGCTTCGACATAGGCCAGCAGCGCCTGCTTGTGCAGCCAATGAGGGGTGCAGCCCAGCTTGTCCGCCGAGGCTTTCAGGCGCTCGCGCAAGGACTCGTCGACCTTGACGCCCAATGTGGTTGTAGCCATGTGTAGTATCCGTATTCCGCAATTCGGCGCTAAGGATACTACATAGGTTACACCTTATGGGAAATAAGGTTAACCCTTAATGCCAGCCCCTAAGAAAAGGTACAACCCTTTAAGATCAATCCGTCTAGCCGCTGGGGCGTCTTCCCTTGCAACTGCGCGGCGATGACGGCGGCCAGACGGTCGACGGCGGCCTGGTGGCCGGCGACCAGGGCGGACATGCCCTCTTGCACCGCCACTCTGGCCTCGGCGCGGCAAACGCTGGCCTTCTTGCCCGGCAAATGGACAGGCGACAGGCGCCAGGTGGCATCCACCAGGGCGCGTTGACCATAAAGAGAATCGAAGCGCTGCACGTGCACGTTGATGCGCCACACGGGCATCTCGTCAGGTACCCCGCCTTGCGCCACGTCCGGCACGCCAAGGCGGCGGGTAATGCCGTCGGACAGCGCATTGCGCAGTTCGTCCGACAAGGGCGCAGCCCACAAGGAGCTGTTCAGCGGCATAACCTGGGTGGAGTCGGGGTCGCTGACGACAATCTGCGGCTTGTCCACCTGTTCCGGAACCTGGACCGCCGCGACGCTGATGGCGTATTTGGGTTCGCCGCCGGGCTGAACCGGCGGACCCTGGTCGGCCGAGACCGGCGGCAGCAAGGTGTAATACTGGCTGGGTTTGCTGGAGGCGCAAGCGCCAAGCAAACCCGCCATCAAGATAATCACCGTCGTCTTCAAGCCGTGCATGGCTCCTCCAGTATGGGCTAGGGGCTGACGGACAAGGCGTCCGGCGCCCGCCCGCGTACCAGCGCCGAGGGGTTGGTGCGCAGATAATCGGACAAGGCGCGCAGCGATTTGGCGGCGCTGTTGATCTCGCCCAGCGTGCGTTCCACATTGTTCGACAAGGGGGCATCTTCGGCCAGCAGCCTATCGACGCGCTCCAGGGACTTCTGAGCCTTCTTGAGCACGGCGGTCGCCTGCGGGGTAAACTCGCCCTCCAGGCGTTTGAGCAGCTTGTTCATGGACGCCAGGCTGGTATGCAGTTCCTTGCCTATGCCTTCGAAGGGAATGGCGTCCAGCTTGCCGACGATGCTGCTGATCTGCTGCTGCAAACGATCGAAGTTGCCCGCGACGGTCGGCATGATCACCGGCACCTTCTGGGAGTCGAATTCGACCGGCTCGGCATCCTTGAAGAAATCCAGAGCCACGTATTGCTGGCCGGTCAGCAGGTTGGAGGCCCGCATCTGTCCACGCAGGCCATGCTTGACCAAGGGCCCCAGCAGGGCCGCGCCCGGTTGCTGGGTGCCGGAATATGCCTTCCTCAGATTCTCGTACACGGCACCGAAACGCAGCGGGTACAGCTCGGCTTTGACCAAGGCAAAGAAACGCTTGGTCTCCTGGTTGAACTCCAGGTCGATGTCCACAACCTTGCCCAGCTCAAGGCCGCGGAAGTCCACCGGCGCACCGACTTTCAGGCCGCGCACGGACTGATTGAAATGCAGCTCGATGGCGAAGGGCGGGCCGTCCGGATCGGCCATGGCCTCGGCTTGCGTTGCCGCCAGGCCGAAACTGCTGCCCGCGCTGGCCTGCTCCGTATTGCCCTCGTTGACCGAGGCAAAAGCCACACCGCCGGCCACCACCGAAACCAATGAACCCGCCTGCACTTTGAAGCCGTCGGCATCCAGCGAGACATTGATGCCGCTGGCATTCCAGAAGCGCGTATCGATGGTGACGAATTTGTCGTTCGGGGCATCGATGAATATCTGCACATTGACCGATTTGCCGTCTTCGCTAAGGTCGTAGCCTATGACGCGGCCGACCTGTATGCGCCGGAAATACACCGGCGAACCGATTTCCAGTGTGCCCAGGTCACTGGTGTACAGGGTATAGCGCGTGCCGGGCCGACCACTGGTGATCTCGGGCGGCTTTTCCAGCCCCTTGAAGCGATACACCGAATCGCCGTCATTGCCGGACTCGGGTACGTCCACGCTGATATAGGCGCCCGACAACAGCGTGCCCAGGCCGGACACCCCGCTGATTCCCAAGCGCGGCCGAACTACCCAGAAACGGCTGCCTTGCTGGGTGATGTATTCGGACCCTTCGCGGTTCAGGTCCGCGCTGACCAATACCTTGCTGCGGTCCGAGGACACCTTGATGGCGGACACCACGCCTATGGTCACATCCTTGTAACGGACCTTGGTCTGGCCTACCTCCAGCCCTTCGGCCGATTCGAAGCTGATGACAATGGTGGGGCCGAGGCTCATCCAGTTGCGCACCAGCAGCGAAGCGCCGACCAGCGCCGCAATCAGGGGAACCAGCCATATCCAGGATATCCCTCGTTCCCGCGGAGGCTTGACGCGGGGCCGGGC
>JBARWC010000139.1:0-28029 GCA_049646585.1 Burkholderiaceae bacterium
ACACCCGGTTACGCTTGACGACCATAGCAAGGTGGTCCCACGCCTTCCCATCCCGAACAGGACCGTGAAACGCCTTTGCGCCGATGATAGTGGACGTACGTCTGTGAAAGTAGGTCATCGTCAGGCTCTTATCTAAAAACCCCCATCCGCTCACCCGGGTGGGGGTTTTGCTTTTTAGCCCTCCATCAGCCGGCCGCAGCCGGCGCCCTTTGCACCAATTGATCCAGCCGTTGCATGATGAAGCTCAGGAATTGCTCTGTGGCATCGGGCAGTATGCGGCCGCGCATTACCTGCACCTGTACGGTCCGCGCATGCATTTCGGGATTTCTCAATGGAATGGCCACCAGCCGGTTCGGCTTGAGGCGCTCGGCGATCGATACATAGCTGGCGAAGAGTATGGCCTGGCTGTCGCGCACATAGGTGTGCAGGGCCTCGGCGTAGTTGCTGTAGACCTGTGGCTCCACCCAGGTGCCGGTCATGTTGGAGGCCAGCTCGTAAAGCTTGTGGGTGGACGAAAGTTCGTCCGTCAAGGCGATGGGATAGCCGGCCAGCTCGCTGATATCCAGGCGCTTGCGGCGTGCCAGAGGGTGGTCGCGCGACATTACGGCCATGGCCGGAGCCGGCTTGGCATACAGCACCTTGACACCGCTTTCGGCCGCCGTGGGCGTGATGCTGAAGGTCAGGGCGATGTCGGCTTCGCCGGTCTCCACCCTGCGTGTCGCGGGCTTGGCGCTGTCCACCCATAAACGAAAGCGGACCGCGGGCATCAGGCGGCCGAATGCCGCCAGCGTGCTGGGCACCAGTTCGTTGGCCAGCCCCTGGGTGCAGGATATGCGTATGGGGCTTTGTTCCCCGCCCTGGAGCGCGGCAATGGCCTGGATGACGGCATTGGCTTCCAGCGTGGTTCGCCGGACGTGCCGGAGCAGAAGCTGCCCGGCTTCCGTCAGCACCATGCCCCGGGCGCTGCGCAGGAATAGGGCGGATCCGACTTCGTCCTCCAGCCCGGAAATTTGCCGGCTTATCGCAGAAACCGCAACGTGTAAAGACTCGGATGCGGCGCTGAGGCTGCCTTTCAAAGCGACCTCGTAGAAGTATTTTGTGGCCTGGCTATGCATGGAATTGACTCGCTTTCCGAAGGTTTTCCGAGGCTTTTCAGAGGATTCAATCTCAAAAATCAAGGGTTAACCCTGATCTATCTTTCTAATATAGGCAAAGAGTTCTCGATTTATTCTAATTGTATAGAAAGATCAGTGTGTCTAGAATGGCGCCTTCGCCGTGGCGTCAGGGTGCGCGCAAATGCGCCCCTGCATCGTCCAGGGCCGCCATGACCGCCGGCGGCGTAACCATAAGGCGGTAGCGGCCTTCCGGGCCGCATCGATTCAGAGACAACCTAAAGGAACTACAGAATGTCGATGGTAAACCCCACGATCAAAACAATCGCTGTCGCCCTGGCCTGCGCGTTCGCGGGCCTTGCGCAAGCCCAGACGCTGAAGATAGGCCTGGCTTCCGAGCCCACGGCGGTGGATCCGCACTACCATCAGACCACGCCCAACGAGGCGCTGGTCTATCACATCTTCCAGCCGCTGGTCGCCATGGATGCCGACCAGAAGCTTCAGCCGGCACTGGCCAAGTCCTGGGCAGCCACCGACGAGAAGACCTGGACCTTCAAGCTGGACGAGAAGGCCAGGTTCTCGAACGGCGAGCCCTTCACCGCGCAAGACGTGGTGTTCAGCTTCTGCCGCATTTTGAACAATGAAACCGGCATAGGCAGCGGCGGCACCAACACCGTGCGCCGCATCGTGGCCGTCGAGACGCCCGACGAGCACACCGTATTGCTCAAGACCGCCGTGCCCCAGCCCGTGCTGCCCAACGAACTGGCCCGCATCCCCATGATCTGGAGCGGCATCGTCAAGCACGACAAACTGACCTATGCACCAAAGGAAGGCTGCGGCGTCACCTCGCCCTGGCCGGTCGTCAACGACTTCAACAGCGGGCGCGACGTCATCGGCACCGGCCCCTATATGCTGAAGTCCTATGTGAAGGGCTCGGGCATCGTGCTGGAGCGCAACGAAAAGTATTGGGGCGAACTGCCGGCATGGAAGGAAGTGCGCATGACGGCCGTGCCCAGCGCCGGGCCTCGCCTGACGGGCTTGCTGGCGGGCGACTTCGACCTGATCGAGAACCCTGCCGCGCGCGACCTGAAGCGCATCAAGGAAGGCGGCTTCGGCCACACCGTGAAGCCTTCGGTGCGCATCATGTTCTTCCAACTGGATGCGGGCCGCGAGCAAAGCCCGCAGGTCAAATCGCCCAAGGGCGACAATCCCCTGCAGAACGCCAAGGTACGCCAGGCCATGTCGCTGGCCATCGACCGCAAGACCATCGTGCAGCGCATCATGGACGGCGTCGCCATGCCCGCCAACCAGTTCATTCCCGCTGGCATGTTCGGCTCCATCGACAATGCTCCCGCGCTGGAATACAACCCCAAGAAGGCCAAGGCATTGTTGGCCGAGGCCGGCTACCCCGACGGTTTCGAGCTGACGCTGTCGTCCACCAACGACCGCTACATCAACGATGCGCAGGTGACCCAGGCTGTGGCCCAGTACCTGAGCCGCATCGGCATCAAGACGCAGGTCGACACCATGACCAGCTCGGTCTATTTCCCCAAGCGCGCCAAGCGTGAAATGAGCGCCGCGCTGGGCGGTTGGGGCCAGGAGACCGGCGAGGCCGGCAACTTCCTGCAGTATTGGGTGGCCACCAACAACAAGGATCGTGGCGTGGGCAGCAGCAACTATGGCCGCTATTCCAATCCCGAGCTGGACAAGCTGTACTTCCAGGCCATGGGTACCCTGGAAGACGGCAAGCGCAGCCAGCTGCTGCAGCAGGCCGTGAAGATCGCGCTGGCCGACATGCCCAACATCCCCCTGCATTGGGAGAGCGGCGTGTGGGCGTTCCGCAAGGGCATCACCTATGAAGGCCGTGCCGATCAGCGCACCATGGCCACCGCGGCCAAGCCGGCCAAGTAAGTCGGCACGGGTCTGACAAAGGAGCAAGATTTTGACTTTGTTCATTGTGCGCAGGTTGCTGCAAAGCCTGCTGGTCGTCCTGGCCGTATCGGTGGTGGTGTTCTGCTCCGTGTACGCGATCGGGGATCCCATCGAACTCCTTGTCAGCCCGGACGTGGCCCAGGCCGAGCGCGACGCGCTGATCGCCCGGCTGGGCCTGGACCTGCCCTTGTGGCAGCAGTACGGCATCTTCCTGTGGCGCGCCTTGCACGGAGACCTGGGTAATTCCTTCGTGCACGGCATGCCGGCTGTGGAGCTGATACTGCAGCGCTTCCCCGCCACGCTGGAATTGGTCGTCGTGGCCATCACGCTGACCTGTGTCATCGGCATATCCATGGGCCTGATCGCGGGGCTGTACCGCGACCGCTGGCTGGGCCGGGGCATCATGGCCGGTTCCATCTTCGGTTTTTCCGTGCCCAACTTCTGGCAGGGCATGGTCTTCATCCTGTTCTTCGCCGTGTGGCTGGGCTGGTTGCCGGCTTCGGGCCGCGGGCCCACCGTGGATTTCCTGGGCGTGCCGCTTAGCGTCTTCAGCGCCGAGGGCTGGAGCCATATCGCGCTGCCCGCGGTCAACCTGGCCATCGCCAATATCGCGCTGGTCCTGCGTATGACGGCCACCGGCGTGAGCGAAGCGCAGAGCCAGGACTACGTGCGTTTCGCACGCGCCAAAGGCGTCAAGCCGGGCCGCATCGTGCGCCGTCACATCCTGCGCAACATCCTGATTCCCGTCGTCACCGTCATCGGCATGGAGTTCGGTTCGCTTATCGCCTATTCCACCATTACCGAAACCGTGTTTTCGTGGCCGGGCATGGGCAAGCTGCTGATAGACAGCGTCTACAAGCTGGATCGCCCGGTCATCGTGGCCTACGTGATGCTGGTGACCCTGCTGTTCGTGATCATCAACCTGATGGTCGATCTTCTGTATGCCGTGCTCGATCCGCGCGTGCAGCTCGTGGAGGCGCGGGCCTGATATGTTTTCTTGTTTTTCCCTGTTAAAAAAATCGATGACGGCGGGCCGGCCTGCCGCCGTCGTGCCGCCTGCGCCCGCAGCCCAGGCCGCGACATCGTCCGGCCAGAATCCTCCTCATGTGGCGCCTCTGCTTGAAACGCCGGCCCGCGCGAAGATCCTGCGCAAGCTGCGCTCGCGCCCATCAGCCAAAAAGTCGCTGCTGGCGCTGGCCCTGCTGATCCTGGCCGTCGTGATCCTGCCGTTCTTTGCGCCGCAGAACCCCTACGACCTGATGGCATTGGACATCATGGACGGGCGCCTGCCGCCGGGCGCCACCAACTTCGACCAGAGCATGACCTACTGGATGGGCACGGACGCGCAGGGGCGCGACATGTTCAGCGCCATTCTTTACGGCTTGCGCATCAGCTTGTTCGTCGGCCTGGGTGCCGTGCTGATTTCCGTGGCCATAGGTGTCACTCTGGGCCTGGCGGCGGCCTATCGGGGCGGCTGGGTCGATACGCTGGTGATGCGGGCCGTGGACTTCATCCTGGGCTTCCCGACCATACTGGTGGCCCTGGTGCTGCTGGCGGTGCTGGGCCGGGGCATAGACAAGGTCATCGTCGCGCTGGTGGTGGTGCAGTGGGCCCACTATGCGCGCATCATGCGCGGCCGAGCCTTGCAGGAGCGCCGCAAGGAATACATCGAAGCCGCGCAGAACCTGGGCTTTCCGGCCTGGCGCATCATGCTGGTGCACCTTATGCCGAACTGCATCGGGCCCATCATGGTGTTCGCCACCATACAGATCGCCACGGCCATCACGCTGGAAGCGACGCTGTCCTTCCTGGGCGTCGGGGTTCCCGTGACCGAGCCCTCGCTGGGCCTGTTGATCGCCAGCGGTTTCGAGTATCTGCTGTCGGGCGATTACTGGATCAGTATCTTCCCCGGCATCGCGCTGCTCTTGCTCATTCTTTCCATCAATATCGCCGGCGATCGCCTGCGAGACAGTCTGGACCCACGACGCTAATGGACGCTACACAAGCATTACTGGAGGTGCGCGGCCTGCAGACCGCCTTCCACACCGAAGCCGGAGCATGGCTGGCGGTCGACGGTGTCGACCTGACGGTCGGTCGCGGCGAGATACTGGGCCTGGTCGGCGAGTCGGGCTCGGGCAAGTCGGTGACCGGCTTTTCGCTGCTGGGCCTGATCGACCCGCCCGGAGAGGTGGTGGCGGGATCGGTGTGCTTCGACGGCCTGGAGCTGCGCGGCATGGACGAGGCGCAATTGCGCACCCTGCGCGGCAAGCGCATCGCGATGATCTTCCAGGACCCGCTGATGACGCTCAACCCCGTGCTGAAAGTCGGCGAGCAGATGGCCGAGGCCATCTACACCCACGACCCGGCGGTAAGCAAGGCGCAGATACGCGAGCGCTGCGTGCAGGCCCTGGCACAAGTGGGCATCCCTTCGCCGGACACGCGCCTGGACAACTATCCGCATGAGTTTTCCGGCGGCATGCGGCAGCGGGTGGCGATCGCCATCGCCATGCTGAACAAGCCCGATCTGATCATCGCGGACGAGCCCACCACGGCGCTGGACGTGACCATACAGGGACAGATCCTGTTCGAGATGCAGAAGCTTTGCGCCGAGCAAAATACCGCCCTGATCTGGATCACGCACGACCTGGGCGTGGTGGCCGAGCTGGCCGACAAGGTGGCGGTCATGTATGCGGGCCGCATCGTGGAATACGGCACGGTCGAGCAGGTATTGTCCCAGCCTGTGCATCCCTATACGCGAGGCCTGCTTGATTCCATGCCCGGCCAGGTCGCGCCGGGCAGCAGGCTGGCACAGATCGACGGCATGGCGCCTACTTTGACAGGACGTGAAACGGGTTGCCCGTTCCGTCCCCGCTGCTCCAGGAGCGCGGACATCTGCGGGCGCGAGGCTCCCGGCATCGAACATTTGGGCGACCGGCAGTATCGCTGCCACTTTCCTATGCTGGAGGTGGCGGCATGAGCAAGGCGATGATATCTGAACGCGCTGTGGCGCATCCTGCAAACGACGCCGCCGAAGCTCCGGTCATTGCACTGCAAGGCCTGTACAAGCGCTTCAGCAGCAAGCCCGATCTGGCCCAGCGCTTGCTGAGCCTGGCGGGGCGCGATGCGCAGCCTCCCACCGTCCACGCCGTCAACGGTGTAGACCTGGAAATCCGCAAGGGTGAGGTGCTGGGCCTGGTGGGCGAGTCGGGCTGCGGCAAGTCGACGCTGGGCCGCATGGTGGCGGGCCTGATCAAGCCCAGCCAGGGCAAGGTGTTGTTCAACGGCGAGGATACCGCCGGCTTGCGCGGCACGCGCATGCGCGACTACACGCTGGGCGTGCAGATGATCTTTCAGGATCCGCAGGCCTCGCTCAACCCCAAGCAGAAGCTCAGGCAGATTCTGGCCGAGGCACTGCACGTGCACAAACTGGCGCCGCGCGAGCAGATCGCTGATCGCGTCGCCCAGGCCTTGCTGGAAGTGGGTCTGGATCCGGAGTACAAAGACAGGCTGCCGCATCAGATTTCGGGCGGACAGCGCCAGCGCATCGGTATCGCTCGCGCCTTGATGGTGCAGCCGGCCTTCCTGGTCTGCGACGAGCCCGTGGCGGCCCTGGACGTATCGATACAGGCCCAGGTGATCAACCTGTTCATGGATCTGCGCGACCGTTACCGCTTCACTTATCTGTTCATCAGCCACGACCTGGGCGTGGTGCGCCATATCTCGGACAGGGTGGCCATTATGTATCTGGGCCGCATCGTGGAGATCGCGCCGACCAGCGCCATCTACGGTCATGCCGTCCATCCCTATACCCAAGCCTTGCTGAGCGAAATGCCCGACGTCAAGCGGCACAGGCGGACCTTCATTCCCATCAAGGGCGAGATCCCCTCGCCGCTGGCGCCGCCTCCTGGCTGCACATTCCACCCGCGTTGCCCGCATGCCATGGACATCTGCCGCAAGCAGGCTCCCGAACTGCGGCAGATAGCACCCGGCCACCAGGCCGCTTGCCACCTCAATCTCAGTTAACCTTCCACGATAAAGGCACAGGCCATGAATCGCTCAGACACCACGATGCAAGACACCTCCGGCTCCTCGTCCATCGAGAGCCAGCTGCTGCCCATGATAGAGCGCTGGGTTCGCTTTGAATCACCTTCGCACAGCGAAGATGCCTTGCAGGGCATGGCGCGCATCATTCTGGATGATGCGCGGGCGCTGGGCCTGAATGCCGTGGCGCAGCCCCTGTCCAGCGACGGCCCTCCCCTGGTGCATATTCATAACCGCCGCGAGGGCGATGCGCGCCCGGGCATACTGGTGCTGGGTCATTACGACACCGTGCATCCCGTCGGCACAATGGAAAAGAACCCCTGCCGTATCGAAGGCGACAAGCTCTACGGTCCCGGCACTTACGACATGAAGGCGGGCATCTGCCTGGCGCTGGCCGGCCTGGCCCAGGCCGGGGCGGACACCAAGCAGCCCGTCGATCTGGTGATCCTGCCCGATGAGGAAACCGGCAGCCATCGCTCGCGCGAAGTGATCGAAGACTATGCGCGGCGTTCGGTTTACGGCCTGGTATGCGAGCCGGCGCGCGCCGACGGCGGCCGCTGCGTGACCGCGCGCAAGGGCACCGGCCTTATCACCGTGAAGGCCCACGGCCGTCCGGCCCATGCCGGCATGCAGCATCAGAAGGGGCGCAACGCCATCGAGGAAATCGCCCATCAGGTCCTGGCCTTGCAGGCCATGACGGACTACCAGCGTGGCATTACCGTGAGCGTGGGCGTCATACAGGGCGGCACCACGGTCAATGTGGTGCCCGAGCATTGCCGGATCGTGGCGGACTTTCGCCTGCCCGACCCGCAGGCCGCCGAGGAACTGCGCGCCAAGGTCGCCACCCTGAAGGCCCAGGTGCCCGATGTGGAGCTGGATGTGGCGTTTGAACTGAATCGCCCGCCCATGCCGCGCACCGAAGCGACTGTCGAGTTGCTGCAACGCTGCCAGGCCTACGCGGCACGCGCCGGCTTCGTCCTGGACGAGGCGCCCATGACGGGCGGCGGCAGCGACGCCAATTTCACAGCGGCGCTGGGCCTGCCCACCCTGGATGGCTTGGGCGCGGACGGCGACGGCGCGCACACGCTGTATGAGCACATCTTGCTGTCCACCCTGGGCCAGCGCCTGAAGTTCTGGACCGAAACCCTGCAAAACCTGGATTGAGGTCCCCGCCGATCAGGCCTGTGGCGCCAGCGCCCTTTGCAGCACACAGGCCACGTGTTCGGCGCGCATGCCGCCTTCGGTCTGCGTGCCGTCGGCGATCTGGTGGCGGCAACTGGTGCCGTCCGCCACCAGCAGGGTGTCGGCGCCGGCCTGGCGCACGGCGGGCAGCAGTGAAAGCTCGGCCATCTTCATCGATATTTCATAGTGCGAGGCTTCGTAGCCGAAGCTGCCGGCCATGCCGCAGCAGCTCGATTCGATTAGCTCGACCTTCAGGTCCGGTATCAGGGCGAGTATGCGTTGCACCGGCTTGACCGCATCGAAGGCCTTCTGGTGGCAGTGGCCGTGCAGCAGGGCGCGTTTTTCGGGCAGCGCGGCCAGCTTGAGCTTCAGGCGGCCGGCGTCCAGCTCGCGCGCCAGGAATTCTTCGAACAGATAGGCGTGACGGGATAGCTCCTGGGCGTCGTCGCCCAGGTCCATGACCAGGAACTCGTCGCGCAGCGACAGCAGACAGGAAGGTTCAAGGCCGACCACGGGCACGCCGCGCGCGATGAAGGGCCGCAGGGCGTCGACGACCCGGCGTGCTTCGGCCTTGGCCTCGTCGACCATGCCCGCGGCAAGGTAAGTGCGGCCGCAGCACAGGGGCCGCTTGGGCTGGGCGTCGCCCGCGGCGGCCTGGGCCACATGGACTTTGTAGCCGCCCGCTTGCAGGACTTGCAGGGCGGCGCGGGCATTCTCGGATTCGAAATAGTTGTTGAAGGTGTCGGCGAACAGGACGACATCGGCCGTGTCAGGGTCTATCGGCCGGATGTCGCGCGTGAAAATGTCGCGGCGCCATTTCGGCAGGGAGCGCTTGGCCGAAAAGCCCAGCAGGCGTTCCGACAGCCAGGCGGCGCCGGGCAGGGTGTCGCGCAGGTTGAACAGGAAAGGCAGGCGGGCGGCCCAGGGCGCCCAGCGCGGCAGGGTGGCGATGATGCGGTCTTTCAGAGCCAGGCCGCGCTTTTGCCGCCATTGATTCAGGAATTCGATTTTCATGCGCGCCATGTCGACCCCGGTGGGGCAGTCGCGCTTGCAGCCCTTGCAACTGACGCATAGGTCCATGGTGGCCCGCATTTCGTCGGAGGTGAAGGCGTCGGGACCCAGCTGGCCCGACAGGGCCAGGCGCAAGGTGTTGGCGCGGCCCCGCGTCAGGTGCTGCTCGTCGCGCGTGACGCGATAGCTGGGGCACATGGTGCCGGCGTCGAATTTGCGGCAATGCCCGTTGTTGTTGCACATTTCGACCGCCTTGGCGAAGCCCCGCGCCGGGTCGCCGCCCGTGCCGGGCTTTCCGACCGTATCGGCGGCCGGGTCGTTCTGCACATTCCAGGCCGACCAATCCAGCGCCGTCTTCAGCGGTTCGGCACGATAGCCGGGCTTGAAGCGAAAGAGCGAGGTATCGTCCATTTTGCTGCTGCGCACGATCTTGCCGGGGTTCATCAGCCGGTCGGGGTCGAAGATGTCCTTGATTTCTTCGAAGGCGCGCGTGAGCTTGGGGCCGAACTGCCAGGCCACCCATTCGCTGCGCACCAGCCCGTCGCCGTGCTCGCCCGAGAAGGCGCCCTTGTATTCGCGCACCAGGGCGCCGGCCTCTTCGGCGATGGCGCGCATTTTTTTGGCGCCGTCGCGGCGCATGTCCAGGATGGGGCGCACGTGCAGTGTGCCCACCGATGCGTGGGCGTACCAGGTGCCGCGCGTGCCGTGCCGGGTGAACACGTCGGTCAGCCGGCTGGTGTATTCGGCCAGGTGCTCCAGCGGAACGGCGCAGTCCTCGATGAAGGAGACGGGCTTGCCGTCGCCGCGCATGCTCATCATGATGTTCAGGCCGGCCTTGCGCACTTCCCACAGGGCTTTCTGGGCCGCCGCGTCGGGCATTTCGACGACGGAGCCCGGCAGGCCGAGCTCGCCCATCAAGTCCACCAATTGCGCCAGCTTGGCCACTTGCTCGTCTTTCGATTCGCCGGCGAACTCCACCAGCAGTATGGCTTCGGGCTCGCCGATGAGGGCCTTGTCGATGACCGGGCGGAAAGCCGGATTGCCGCGCGCCAGGTCTATCATGGTGCGGTCCACCAGCTCTACCGCGCAGGGGCCCAGCTTGACGATGTGGCGGGCCGTGTCCATGGCCTGGTAGAAGGTCGGGAAATTGACCACGCCCAGCGCCTTGGCGGAGGGCAGGGGCGAGAGTTTCAGGGTGATTTGCCGGGTGTAGGCCAGAGTGCCTTCGCTGCCCACCAGCATGTGGGCCAGGTTGACCAGGCCGTCGGGGCCGTATGGCCGCGGGCTTTGCGGGTGAAAGACGTCAAGGTTGTAGCCGCCCACGCGGCGCATGACGCGCGGCACGGACCGTTCGATTTCGTCGCGTTCGCGCTCGGCGATCTCGCGCAGCCGGGCTGCAATGTCGCGCAGGCGCGGCGGCGCATCGGCCATTTGGCTGGCGTCGCCGAAGCGGGCCTCGGTGCCGTCGAGCAGCATGGCGTCGATGCTGACGACGTTGTGCACCATATTGCCGTAGGCGATGGAGCGCGAGCCGCAGGAGTTGTTGCCCGCCATGCCGCCCAGCGTGCATTGGGCCGCCGTGCTGACATCCACCGGAAACCACACCCCGTGCGGCTTGAGCCATGCGTTCAGGTGGTCGAGCACAATGCCGGGCTCGACGGTGACGGTCATGGCGTCCAGGTCGAGGTCCAGCACGCGGTTCAGGTATTTGCTGTTGTCGATGACCAGCGCGGCGCCCACGGTTTGGCCGCATTGCGAGGTGCCGCCGCCGCGCGCCAGCACGGGCACGGACATCTCGCGGCAGATTTGCAGCGCGGCCGATACGTCGCCCGCCGTCTTGGGCACCAGCACGCCCACCGGCTCGATCTGGTAGATGGAAGCGTCGGTGGAATAGCGTCCGCGCGAACCGCGATCGAACAGGACTTCGCCCTGGGTCTGCTTGCGTAGCCGCGCCGCCAGTTCCAGGTGTATGGGGTCCAGGTCGGCGTGGGCGACAGGGGGCAGGGGGGCGTTCATGGCATTCCAGTATTGGCTGCGGTCCCAGGCATCAGGCCTGGCCGGAAGGTTTGGAGGAAGAGAGTTTCAGGGTTTCGAGCACGGCTTCGCCCTTGCGCCGCATGTGCGTGCGCATGATGTCGGCCAGGCGGGGGCCGTCGCGCGCCGCCAGGGCGTCGACCATGTCCAGGTGTTCGCGCATGGCCTTGTCCCATTTGTCGTGGTTCAGATTGGAGCGGAAGCGCAGGTTCTGCAGGCGCAGGTTGATGTTGGTGTAGACCTGGGACAGAAGGTTGTTGCTGCCCGCGGCGTTAATGCGCTCGTGGATGGCGCGGTTGACGTGATAGTAGGCGGACAGATCCTGCCGCGCATGGCAGGCCTGCATTTCGAAGGTCAGGGCCCGGACTTCGGCGATCTCGCGGTCGCTGATTCTTTGGCAGGCGAGTTCGCCCGACAGGGCTTCCAGCGCGCCCATGACTTCGAAGCTTTCGCGTATGTCTTTTTCGGACAGGGCCACCACCTGGGCGCCGCGATTCGGCTGGATTTCCACCAGGCCATCGGCCGAAAGCAGGCGGAATGCCTCGCGCAGAGGAGTGCGCGACACATGGAGCCGATCGCATAGCGCGCGTTCGTTCAGGCGGGTTCCCGCGGGCAGCTCGCCCTCGATGATCATGTCGCGCAGGCGATCGGCGATCGCGTTGGGCAGCGTGCGCCGGTCCACGGCTTCCGAGCGGAGCACGGCCGAAGCCGCCGCGCCGCCCCAGTCGTCGATATCGCTGGCATGGTCACTATTCATTTGGTATACAAAAATAAAATTACAGGGCGATTATTGGGCTTGGCGCCTTTTGTCTTTTGCGCAAAGGGTTTAGACCTGGGCCATTTTAACCGCTGTACGGCGTAAAGTATTGCTGTGCCGCAGCATAAATATAGCTTGCATGAGACCGGGTTTGCTGCGTATTATTTTCGAATTATTGTATTTTGTATACCAAAAGTCAGGAGCCCTGTCATGATTTCCTTGCAATCCCATCCTTCGGGCCGTCACTTTCTACAGATACCCGGGCCGACCAATGTGCCGGATCGTGTGCTGCGCGCCATCGACAATGTCACCATCGATCACCGCGGCCCCGAGTTCGGCGTGCTGGGCAAGGCGGTGTTGGCGGGAATGAAAAAGGTCTTTCAGACGCAAGGCCATGTGGTGATCTATCCGTCCTCGGGCACGGGGGCCTGGGAGGCGGCGCTGGTCAATACCCTGTCGCCGGGCGATCTGGTCCTGATGGCCGAGACGGGGCACTTCGCCACGCTGTGGAAGAAGATGGCGGTCAAGCTGGGGCTGGAGGTCGAGTTCCTGGAGGGCGATTGGCGCCATGGCGCCGATGCGGCGCAGATACGGTCGCGCCTGGCGGCCGACACCCAGCATCGCATCAAGGCCGTTTGCGTGGTGCACAACGAAACGGCCACGGGGGTGACCAGCGACATCGCGGCGGTGCGCAAAGCCATCGACGGCAGCGGGCATCCGGCCTTGTTGATGGTGGACACGATCTCGTCCCTGGGGTCCGTCGATTACCGCCATGACGAATGGGGCGTCGACGTAAGCGTCTCGGGCTCGCAAAAAGGCCTGATGCTGCCCCCGGGCCTGTCTTTCAACGCCATCAGCGACAAGGCGCTGGCGGCGGCCGAGAAAGGGCAGATGCGTCGTTCGTATTGGGACTGGAAAGAAATGCTGGCCATCAATCCCAAGGGCTATTTCCCCTATACGCCGGCCACCAATCTGCTGTATGGCTTGCACGAAGCCCTGGAAATGCTGTTCGAGGAAGGCCTGGACAATGTTTTTGCGCGTCACAAACGGCATGGCGAGGCGACTCGTGCCGCCGTCCAGGCCTGGGGTCTGGAGGTGCTTTGCAAGAAACCCGAGGAATACAGCCCGGCCCTGACCGCCGTGCTGATGCCCGAAGGGCACAGCGCCGACGCCTTCCGCAAGGTCGTGCTGACCAATTTCAATATGTCGCTGGGCCAGGGCCTGAGCAAGCTGTCCGACAAGGTATTCCGCATAGGCCACCTGGGCTATTTCAACGACCTGACGCTATGCGGAACCTTGGCCGGGGTGGAGATGGGCCTGGAAAAGGCCGGTGTTCCGTACCGCAAGGGCGGCGTGCAGGCCGCCATGGACCATCTGGCCCGGACCAGCACGCCAATTGTTTACAAGTAGGAGCAGGCTTTTTCGCAGCACCCAACCGGAGGAGATACAAATGAAGCAATATGCTCGCAAGCTGTTAAAGAAGTCCTATCTGTTGCCGTCGGTGGCCGCTTTGGCCGCACTGGGCGCCATGCCGGCCCAGGCGGCCGGCTGGGAGCCCACCCGACCGGTGGAAATCATCGTGCCGGCGGGAGCCGGCGGCGCGTCCGACCAGATGGCGCGCACCATCCAAAGCATCATCCTCAAGCACAAATTCATGAACCAGACCACACTGGTGCTGAACAAGGGCGGGGCGAGCGGCGCCGAAGGCATCATGGACACCAAGGCGTCGGCGGGCGATCCGCACAAGCTGATGGTGGCCTTCTCGGCGATCTACACCTTGCCCATCGCGGTCAAGCTGCCCTTCAATTGGCGCGACCTGAATCCGGTCGCCATGATCGCGCAAGACGAGTTCCTGCTGTGGACCAATTCCGAAGCGCCCTACAAAACGGCGGGCGACTACCTGAAGGCGGTCAAGGCGGCGCCGCCGGGAACCTTCAAGATGGGTGGCACCGGGGCCAAGCGCGAAGACCAGATCATCACGGTGGCGCTGGAGAAGGCGGCCGGGGTCAAGTTCACCTATGTGCCCTACAAGAGCGGCGGCGAAGCGGCGACGCAACTGGTGGGCAAGCACACCGACTCCAACGTCAACAACCCCAGTGAAAACATCGCCCAGTGGCGCGCCGGCCAGGTGAATGCGCTTTGCGTCTTCTCCGAACACCGCATGGTCTACAAGGACAAGATCACCAAGGATAAGTCCTGGGCCGATATCCCGACCTGCAAGGAAGCGGGCTACGACGTGCAGTACCAGATGCTGCGCGCCTTCTTCCTGCCGCCCAAGACGACCGCGGAGCAGGCCAAGTACTACGCCGACCTCATGAAGAAAGTCAGCGAGACCCAGGAATGGAAGGACTACCTGGCCAAGCAGGCGCTCAAGGGCGACTACCGGACGGGTGCCGATTTCGTCAAGTTCCTGGAGAAGGACGAGGCGAACCACAAGACCCTCATGGAGGGAGCCGGTTTGGCTGCCAAGAAATAAACCGGAGAACCATGCATGGATAAGGATCAATTGCAAGACGGACCGCCGGGAGGCGGGCTGTCGCACAGCCAGGTTGACGCGATCACGGCGGTGGTCGTGTTCATCATCGGCGTCGTGATGATGGTGGACAACTATCGCATAGGTGTTTCATGGGCCGTTGACGGCCCCGAGTCCGGTTATTTCCCGTACCACATCGGGCTCATCCTTTGCATCGCCGGCCTGGCCGTGCTGCTCAAGTCTTTGTTCGGCAAAAACCGGAACCGCGAGGTCTTCGTGACCTGGGACCGGTTCCGGCTGGTATTGCTGGTACTGCTGCCCACGGGCTTGTATGTGCTGCTGATACAGTTCCTGGGCATCTACGTTGCCTCGGCATTGTTCATCGGCGGCTTCATGCGCCTGCTGGGCAAGATCGGCTGGCTCAAGACCGTGCTGGTCAGCGTCGGCGTCAACGTACTTCTGTTCTGGATGTTCGAGGTTCAGTTCATGGTACCCCTGCCCAAAGGGCCGATAGAAGCCCTTTTCGGATACTGAAACCCAGGACGGGAGAACATAAGTGGATGAACTAAACGCTTTGTTTCATGGCTTTTCCACAGTGCTCAGCTGGTACAACATCGGCATGATGTTCATCGGCCTGGTGCTGGGTGTGGTCATCGGCGTGCTGCCCGGACTGGGCGGCCCCAACGGGGTGGCCATCCTGCTGCCGCTGACCTTCACAATGCCCCCCACGTCGGCCATCATCATGCTGTCGTGCATCTATTGGGGCTCGCTGTTCGCGGGGGCGATCACCTCCATACTTTTCAATATTCCGGGCGAAACCTCGTCGGTGGCAACCACCTTCGACGGCTATCCGCTGGCCCAGCAAGGCAAGGCGGGCAATGCGCTGACGGCGTCTTTCACGGGCTCCTTCGTCGGCGCCTTGTCGGGCGTGCTGCTCATTACCTTTCTTGCGCCCATGGTGTCGCGTTTCGCCTTGCGCTTCGGCCCGCCGGAATTTTTCGCTGTGTTCCTGCTGACCTTCTGCAGCTTCGTCGGCACCGACAAGAAAACGCCCTTCAAGACCATTATTTCCATGATGCTGGGCTTCGGCCTTGCGGCCATAGGCATGGACACCGTCAGCGGCGGCCTGCGCATGACCTTCGGCTGGTCGGAGCTGCTGCGCGGCATCGACTTCCTGGTGGTGGTCATCGGCCTGTTCGGCATAGGCGAGATCCTGGTCAGCATGGAAGAGGGCCTGAAGTTCGAGGGCAAGAGCGGCAAGATCAATCTGAAGGTAGTGCTGCAGACCTGGGCGCAGATGCCCAAGTACTGGGTGACCTTGATACGCAGCACGGTGGTCGGCTGCTGGATGGGGGTCACGCCCGGGGGCGCCACCGCCGCCTCCTTCATGGGTTACGGCCTGGCGCAGCGCTTCTCGCGCAACGGCCACAACTTCGGCAAGGGCGAGATCGAAGGCGTGATCGCGCCCGAGACGGCCGCCCACGCGTCGGGCACGTCGGCCTTGCTGCCCATGCTGGCACTGGGCATACCGGGTTCGGCGACCGCGGCGGTGCTGTTGGGCGGCCTGATGATATGGGGATTGCAGCCGGGCCCCTTGCTGTTTGTCGAGCAGAAGGAATTCGTCTGGGGCCTGATTGCCAGCATGTATCTGGGCAACTTCGTGGGCCTGATCATCGTGCTCAGCACGGTGCCCCTGTTCGCGGCCATATTGCGCATTCCCTTCGCCATCGTCGCGCCCATCATCATCGTGGTCTGCGCGATCGGCGCCTACTCGGTGCACAACGCCATGCTGGACGTGTGGTTCATGCTGCTGTTCGGCGCGATCGGCTACGTGCTCAAGAAGCTGTCCTATCCTTTGGCGCCCATGATACTGGCGCTGGTGCTGGGCGACCGCATGGAGGACGCCTTCCGGCAGTCCATGCTTGGGCCGGGGACCGGCCTGCACGTGTTCTGGTCGAATTCCCTTGTGGGCACCATCACCACCCTGGCGCTGGTCATGTTGTTCTGGCCCTTGATCCCGTTGGCCTTGCGCGGTGCGCGCAAGCTGGTGGGCCGTTGAAAGCGGGCGGGGGCGGCGCGGCCCCCGCATCCTGATGTCGCGGCCGTCATGATGTAGCGGGCGGCCGTCGATGCGCTTATGCGGATTGAGTCGGGGCTTTCCTGGCCGTGGGCGCGATGGCGGCGGCCATGGATTGCAGCAGCCGCCCCGTTTCAAATATGGGCAGGCCCATGACGCCGGTATAGCTTCCCGAAATGTGCCGGATGAACATCCCTGCCTTGCCCTGTATGCCGTAGGAGCCGGCTTTGCCCATGGGCTCGCCGGTGGCGCAATAGGCCTCGATCTCGGCCTGGGCCAGTTCCTTGAAGCACACTTCGGTGATGGAAACGTCTTCCAGCAGCACATCCTTGCAGGCCAGGGCGACGGCGGTGTGCACGGCGTGGACGCGGCCGGACAGGCGCGCCAGCATGTCGCGCGCATCTTCCTGGCCGTCCGGCTTGCCCAGAACGCTGCCGTCCAGGATGACGGTGGTGTCGGCCGACAATATGGGCGCGTTGGCGTCCAGCTGCAAACCGCGGCCCGATTCTCTTTGAGCCGCCACCCAGGCCAGCGCGCGCAGGGCTTTTTCCCGCGCCGTGCGGCGCACGTACAGGTCGGGCGATTCGCCCGCCAGGCGCGGCTCGTCTTCGCCGGGCGGGGCGGGCACGTTCAGCACTTCGTGCCGAACGCCCATCTGCAGCAGTATTTCGTGCCGGCGCGGGCTGGCCGACGCCAGGTAGACGAAAGGCAGGGCGGGCGTCCAGGACACTACGACACCTTGAGTATCTTCATGCCGTTGGTGCCGCCGCTATTGCTGTAGAAGTCGCCCTTGGTCAGGATGATCCAGTCGCCTTTCTTGAGCAGGGACTGTTCCTTCAGCAGCGCAATCGCCTTGTCGCTGACTTCCGCCGGATCGATCTTGGCGGCGTCGAAGGGCACGGTGTAGACGCCCCGGAACATGGCGGCGCGGCGCTGCGTGGCCGGATGGCGGGTATAGCAATAAATAGGCACGCCCGAGCGTATGCGGGACATGATCAGCGGCGTGTGGCCGCTTTCGGTCAGGCTGATGATGGCCTTGACGCCCGGGAAGTGGTTGGCCGCGTACATGGTGGCCAGCGCAATGGTTTCGTCGCAGCGCGAGAAGGTTTCGCCCAGGCGGTGCTGGGAGCGCGTGGTGGTGGGTTCCTGTTCGGCGCCCAGGCAGACGCGGGCCATGGCGGCCACGGCCTCGACGGGGAACTGGCCCGACGCGCTTTCGGCGGACAGCATGACCGCGTCGGTGTAGTCCAGCACCGCGTTGGCCACGTCCGAGACCTCGGCCCGCGTCGGCATGGGGCTGGAGATCATGGACTCCATCATCTGGGTGGCGGTGATCACCAGCTTGTTGTGGGTGCGCGCATGCTGGATGATGCGTTTCTGTATGCCCACCAGGCGGGCGTCGCCGACTTCCACGCCCAGGTCGCCGCGCGCCACCATGACGCCGTCGCTGACCTTGATGATGGCGTCCAGCGCCTTGTCGTCGGCCACGGCCTCGGCGCGCTCTATCTTGGCGATGATCCAGGCCTTGCTGCCGGCGGCCTGTATCAGCTTGCGCGCTTCCTGGATGTCGCTGCCGTAGCGCGGGAAGGACACGGCCACGTAGTCCATGTCCAGTTCGGCCGCCAGCTTGATGTCTTCTTTGTCTTTGTCGGTCAGGCTGGGCGCCGAGATGCCGCCGCCGCGCCGGTTGATGCCCTTGTTGTTGGACAGGGGGCCGCCGACGGTGACCACGGTATGCACGGCGTGATCCTCGACCTTCTCGACCACCAGGACGACGCGGCCGTCATCCAGCAGGAGCTCGTCGCCGGGATGGCAGTCCTGCACCAGGCTGGGGTAGTCGATACCGACGATGGTTTCGTCGCCCGCGTCGTTGGGGTGCTGATTGGACAGGGTAAAGGCCTGGCCCACGTGCAGGGTGACCTTGGTGTTCTTGAAGCGCGCGATGCGTATCTTGGGGCCTTGCAGGTCTCCCATGACGGCGACGTAGCGGCCGTGCTTGGCGGCCAGGGAGCGGACCAGCTCCGCCCGTTGGCGGTGGTCGTCCGCCTGGCCGTGCGAGAAGTTCAGGCGGGCCACGTCCATGCCGGCCAGTATCAATTGTTCGATTTTTTCCGGGCTGGTGCTTGCCGGCCCCAATGTGGCGACGATTTTAGTGCGGCGTTTGGTCATGGCGTGTTGTCTGGTTTGTTATGTTTGTGTTCAAGCGCGGTGGTAGGGATGCCCGGTCATGATAGCCCAGGCGCGATAAAGCTGTTCGGCCAGTACGACCCGCACCATGGGGTGGGGCAGGGTCAGCGAGGACAGCCGCAGCAGGCCGCGGCATTGGCGTTTGAAGTCGGCGTCCAGCCCGTCGGGACCGCCTATAAGGAAGACCACGTCCTGCCCGCCGCCGCGCCATTTTTCAAGCTCTTGCGACAGGCCCATGGTGCTGATGTCCTTGCCGTGCTCGTCCAGGGCGATGCGCAAGGCGTTGGAGGGGATGGCGGCTTCGATACGCCGGGCTTCGGCCAGCATCATCTGGGCAGCGGTCTTGCCCGAGCTGCGCGGCTCGGGCTTGACCTCTTTCAGTTCCAGCACGCAGTCGGGCGGCAGGCGCCGCGCGTAATCATGCCAGGCGGTCTCGACCCAGTCCGGCATGCGGGTGCCGACGGCCACGACGATCAGTTTCATCGGCCGCGTCCCTTTTTACTCTTCGTCGTAGTCGTAGGACTCGGGAATGCTGGGCAGGGTCGATTGCGGCAGCAGCTTTACGCGCACCGGTTTGCCACCCCAGATTTCTTCCAGGTTGTAGTACTGGCGGACCATGGGCTGCATGCAGTGCACGACGATGTCGCCCAGGTCGACCAGCACCCATTCGCCGGTATCCTCGCCTTCGAAGGCGATGATGGGGATCTTGTGCTCGCGGGCGCTGTCGGCCACGCTGGAGGCGATGGCGCGGGTCTGGCGATTGGACGAGCCGCTGGCGATGACGACGCGGTCGAACAGCCCGGTGATGTGCGAGGTATTGAAGACCTTGATGTCCTGCGCCTTGACATCTTCCAGGGCGTCGATGACCAGGCGTTGCAATTTTTGAATATCCATGTAAAGACTATACCGTGAGACGTTAGGCGGCAGGGGCTTGGTAGAGCCCATTTTGTTGAATATAGTGCGCGACTGCAACATCCAGCAGCCCGTCGGTGGGCAGCCCGTCCGCAATGCGCTGGCGTATCCGCGTGGACGAGATGGCCAGCGGTTCGAAGGGCAGGATGGCGATACGGCGGTCCAACTGTTCCAGGTGCTGCCGCAATTCCAGAGGCGGTTCCAGAGGTGTGCCGGGGCGCTGGGCCACCGCCAGCTCGACGCGCTGGGCGATTTCCCGCCAGTCGCGCCACGAGCAGAAATTATGCAGCTGGTCGGTACCCAGTATCCAGCAGTAGGCGGTGTGCGGCGGAAGGCTGCGCAGGGTGTCTATGGTGTAGGTGTGCCCGCCGCGCCGGATCTCGACGGGGTTGACCCGTAGGCCGGGGTGCCCGTCCACCGCCAGTTCCAGCATGGCCAGCCGGTGCCCGGCGTCGGCCGCCAGCGGCTTGCGCTGCCAGGGCTGGGCGGCGGGTATCAGTTCGACGCCGGCCAGTCCCAGGGCTTGCATGGCGGTGTTCGCCAAGGCGATATGGGCCAGATGAACGGGGTCGAAGCTGCCGCCCAGCAGGCCGGTCTTCATAGCCATTCGCGTGGCTTCAGGTAGTCGGCCAGCGCCGCTTCCGGCGTGTCTTCCTTGGGAGTCCAGCTATAGCGCCAGTTGGCCGAGGGCGGCATGGACAGCAGTATCGATTCGGTGCGCCCGCCCGATTGCAGGCCGAACAGGGTGCCCCGGTCGAAGACCAGGTTGAATTCGACGTAGCGTCCGCGCCGATAGGCCTGGAAGTCGCGCTGCCTGTCGGTGTATTCCATGCGCCGGCGCTTCTCGACGATGGGCATGTAGGCGTCCAGGAAGCAGTCGCCCACCGAGCGGGCCAGGGCGAAGCAGTGGTCGAAGCCGTTCTCGTTCAGGTCGTCGAAGAACAGCCCGCCTATTCCGCGAGTTTCCTGGCGGTGCTTCAGGTAGAAGTATTCGTCACACCATTTCTTGTAGGCGGGGTACTTGTCGTCGCCGTAAGGCTGGACGGCGTCGCGGCAAACACGGTGGAAGTGGCGCGCGTCTTCCTCGAAGGGGTAGAAGGGCGTCAGGTCCAGCCCGCCGCCGAACCAGAACACGTCCTCGCCGCCGCTGCCTTCGGGCGCATGGGCCACGAAGAGGCGCACATTCATGTGGCTGGTGGGGACGTAGGGGTTGCGCGGGTGCAGCACCATGGACACGCCCATGGCCTCCCAGGAGCGGCCCGCGAGTTCTTTGCGGTGGGCGCTGGCCGAGGGCGGCAGCGTCTTGCCCTGGACATGGCTGAACAGCACGCCGGCCCGCTCGAACAGCGGCCCCCCTTCCAGGTAGCGCGACAGCCCGCCGCCGCCTTCCTCGCGCGTCCATTGGTCGGATAGAAAACGGCTGCCATCGGAGGTCTCCAGGGCATCCACGATGCGTGCCTGGAGGTCCAGGAAGTAATCGTATGCGGTGGAAATGGGTACGGTCATTCGGCTTCCTTGCCGCCGGCGCAGCGCGGCGGCGCTTGGGGTCAGGTGGATGCGCCGGGCAGGGCGCGCCATCCGATATCGTTGCGGTACTGCCGGCCGTCGAACTGCGTTTGGGCGATGGCGGCATAGGCGGTGGCTTGGGCGCGCTTGACCGAGTCGGCCAGAACCGTCACGCACAGGACGCGGCCGCCCGATGTCTTGAGCACGCCGTCGTCCAGCGTGGTGCCGGCATGGAACACGACGCATTCGTCGCTGTCTTCGGGCAGGCTGCTGATGACGTCGCCGGTCCGAGGCTTGCCGGGGTAGTCCTTGGCGGCCAGCACCACGCCCAGCGCGGTGCGGCGGTCCCAGTCTATATTGGCCTGGTCCAGCCGGCCATTGACGGCCAGCTCGAAGACCTGGGTCAGGTCGTTCTTGATGCGCATCATGATGGGTTGGGTTTCGGGGTCGCCCATGCGGCAGTTGAATTCAAGCACCTTGAGCGGACGCGTCGCGTCGGGGCCGGCCCCTATCATGAGGCCGGCATACAGGAAGCCGGTATAGGGGATGCCGTCCTTGGCCATGCCGGCCACCGTGGGCTGTATGACCTCGCGCATGATGCGGTTGTGCAGGGCCGGCGTAATGACCGGGGCGGGCGAATAGGCGCCCATGCCGCCGGTGTTGGGGCCCTGGTCGCCGTCCTTCAGGCGCTTGTGGTCCTGGCTGGTGGCCAGCGCCAGCACGTGCTGGCCGTCGCACATGACGATGAAGCTGGCTTCTTCGCCCATCAGGCATTCTTCGATGACGACGCGGGCTCCCGCCTCGCCGAAAGAGCCGTCGCCCAGCATCTGGCTTATGGCTTGCTGCGCCTCGGCCACGGTCTCGGCGACCACCACGCCCTTGCCGGCCGCCAGGCCGTCGGCCTTGACGACGATGGGCGCGCCCTGTTCCTGGACATAGGCTTGGGCCAGGGCGGGGTCGGTGAAGGTCTGGTAGGCCGCCGTGGGGATGTTGTGGCGCACCATGAATGCCTTGGCGTAGTCCTTGGAGCTTTCCAACTGTGCCGCTTGCCGGGTCGGGCCGAATATCTTCAGGCCCGCCGCGCGAAAGGCGTCGACCACGCCGGCGGCCAGGGGCGCTTCGGGCCCGACGACGGTGTAGGCGATGTTTTCCCGATGGGCGAAGGCCACGAGCTCGTCGACGGCGGTGATGTCCACGTTCTTGATATGCGCCGCCAGGGCAGTGCCGCCGTTGCCGGGGGCGACGTACACGGTTTGGATGCGCGGGGATTGCGCCAGGCGCCAGGCCAGCGCGTGTTCGCGGCCGCCGCCACCGATTACCAGTAGTTTCATAGTAAGAGCCAAAGTTCCGCAGGGCGGAGTAAAGGAGAAAAGCAGGCCGCAGCGGCGCTTGCTTTACTCGGATTCGTCGAATGCGGCGGTAGTGTAAACCTCTTGCACGTCGTCCAGCCCTTCGAGCGTGTCCAGCATTTTTTGCATTTTCTCGGCGTCCTCGCCGGCCAGCTCGGTTTCGCTGAGCGCCTTCATGATGATGCCGTGCAACTCGGGCGTCAGCGAGGCTTGTTCAAACGCCGTTTTCACGGCGCTGTAGTCGGAGGGCGCGCAAACGACTTCTATCATGCCTTCGTCGTCGGTCTGGATGTCTTCGGCGCCGGCTTCCAGGGCGGCTTCCATGACCTGTTCTTCGGAGGTGCCGGGCGCGAACAGGAACTGGCCGCAGTGCTTGAACATGAAGGCCACCGAGCCTTCCTGGCCCAGGTTGCCGCCGTTCTTGCTGAGCGCGTGGCGCACTTCGGCGACGGTGCGGATGCGATTGTCGGTCATGCAGTCGATGATGACGGCGGCGCCGCCGACGCCATAGCCTTCGTAGCGGACTTCTTCGTAGTTGGCGCCATCGGCCCCGCCTGCGCCGCGCTGGACGGCGCGCTGGATGGTGTCCTTGGGCATATTGGCCGCCGTGCCCTTGTCCCAGGCCAGGCGCAGGCGCGGGTTGGCATCGGGGTCCGCGCCGCCGGCGCGGGCCGCGACCGTGATCTCACGAATGATTTTTGTCCAGAGCTTGCCTCGTTTGGCGTCTTGGCGACCTTTGCGGTGCTGGATGTTCGCCCATTTACTATGACCGGCCATAAAGTGTCATCAACTAAAGTAAAGATTAAAGAATGCATTTTACCCGTGCAGAGTCAGGAGCGTCGAATTACACTTGGACTTCCCTTCAGCCAGCATACGGAAAGGTAAAGAATATGGCCGCACCCATCCTCATAGCGAAAAACCAGGACGTTGAATCGAGCTTGCTTCCTGAGCTGGCCAATCGGCACGGCTGCATTACCGGCGCCACCGGAACAGGCAAGACCGTCAGCCTGCAGGTTCTCGCCGAGGCATTCTCGCGCATGGGAACGCCGGTGTTCCTGGCCGACGTCAAGGGCGACCTCAGCGGCATATCGCAAGCGGGCGTCAGCAGCGAGAAACTCAAGGAAAGATTAAGCACACGCGGCTTGCCCGAGCCCGTCTGGGGTGGCTGCCCGGCCGTCTTCTGGGACATTTTCGGCGAGCAGGGGCACCCCGTGCGGGCCACGGTATCCGACATGGGACCCTTGCTGCTGTCCCGCATGCTGGAACTGAACGATACCCAGGAAGGCGTCCTGGCCCTGGTTTTCAAGGTGGCCGACGACGAGGGCCAGTTGCTGCTCGACATGAAAGACCTGCGCGCCATGTTGCAGAACGTGGCGGACCGTTCGTCCGAATTGCGCACGCGCTACGGAAACGTATCCTCGGCATCCATAGGCGCCATACAGCGCAGCCTGCTGCGCCTGGAGTCCCAGGGGGCGGTGCAGTTTTTCGGCGAACCCATGCTCGATATCTTCGACCTGATACGCGTCGACGACAAGGGCAGGGGCATCGTCAATATCCTGGCGGCCGACAAGCTCATGCAGTCGCCGCGCCTGTACGCCGTTTTCCTGCTGTGGATGCTGGCCGATCTGTACGAAGGCCTGCCCGAGGTCGGCGACCCCGAAAAGCCGAAGTTCGTGTTCTTTTTCGATGAGGCCCATCTGCTGTTCAACGACGCGCCCAAGGCGCTGCTGGAAAAAATCGAACAGGTCGTCAGGCTGGTGCGCTCCAAAGGCGTGGGCGTTTACTTCGTGACGCAGAATCCCCTGGACATCCCCGAGACTGTCCTGGGCCAGTTGGGCAACCGCATCCAGCACGCCTTGCGCGCTTTCACGCCGCGCGACCAGAAGGCTGTCAAGACGGCGGCCGAGACCATGCGGCCCAATCCGGGCCTGGACATCGAGGCGGCCATCACCGAGCTGGGCGTGGGCGAGGCGCTGGTTTCCCTGCTGGACGCCAAGGGGCGGCCCATGCCCACGGAACGCGTCTGGATGATGGCGCCGGGCAGCCGCATCGGCCCGGCCTCGGACGCCGAGCGCCAGGCCTTGCGTTCGGCGTCGCTGCTGGGCGGCAAGTATGAGCAGGTCATCGATCGCGAATCCGCCTACGAGATGCTGCAAAAGCGCAGCGCGGCTGCGCCGGACGGCGGCCAGGAAGGGGCGAAGCCGGCCGGCGGCAAGGCGGCCCAGGACGACGGCGGCCTGATGGGCACGGTCAACGACTTCTTGTTCGGTTCCACCGGCCCCCGTGGCGGGCGCCGCGACGGCGTCGTGCAATCCGCCGTGAAAAGCGCCATACGCAGCACCGCCACGAAATTGGTCCGGGGCATGCTGGGTTCGCTCATAGGGCGCCGCCGCTGAAGCGGCAAATTCATCGACCATCGAGGACGTCGTGTCAATCAAGATTGTTATTGCAGCAAATTCACCCGAGGCCACCCGTAAGTGGCATGAACGCTTCTTGTGGGCCCAGCCGGCCGCAAAGTTCATCGAATGGGCCGAGGGCCAGGACCCGGCGGACGCCGATTACGCCATAGTCTGGAGGCCGCCCGGCGCCTTGTTCCACCGGGAAAGGCGGCTGAAGGCGGTATTCAATCTGGGGGCGGGTGTGGATAGCGTCATGCGCTTGCCGGAGCTGCCCGCCGATTTGCCCGTGGTGCGCCTGGAAGACGCCGGCATGGCGCAACAGATGGCCGAGTACGTGCTGCACGGTATTGCCCATGCGAGCCGCGGATTCGCCGATTACGCCGACCTGCAGCAAGCCGGGCAGTGGCGGCAATTGCCGCCGATTTGCTACGGCGACTGGCCGGTGGGTGTCATGGGCCTGGGCGCCATAGGCGGCCAGGTTGCGCAGGCGGTGGCACGGGCGGGCTACCCGACGGCGGGCTGGTCGCGCAGCGCCCGGCACATGGATGGCGTGCAGGCCTTTGGCGGCGTCGGCCAACTGGGCGATTTCCTGGAGCGCAGCCGCGTGCTGGTCAATGTGCTGCCCCTGACGCCGGACACCGAAAACATACTGAACCGCCGGAACCTGCAACGCTTGAGGCCGGGCGGCTATGTCATCAATGTGGCGCGCGGCCCGCATGTGGTCGATGAAGACCTGCTGGCCCTGATAGACGAAGGGCATCTGCGGGGCGCGCTGCTGGATGTGTTCCGCGTCGAGCCTCTGCCGTCCGATCATCCGTATTGGCGGCACCCCAAAGTCCGGGTGACGCCGCACGTGGCCGCCGTGACCCTGGAAGACGAAACCGTAGGGCAGGTCCTGCGCAAGATCGAGCTTTTGCAGCAGGGCCGGACGATAAGCGGGGTCGTGTCCAGAAGCCAGGGATACTGATCGCATCAATCCATCATCAATCAAGTCAAAAATCAATCAAGCCAAAAGGAATTACATGTCCGCTAGTCATAAGATTGCCGTCATCGCCGGCGACGGTATTGGTAAGGAAGTCATGCCCGAGGGCCTGCGCGTGCTGGACGCCGTAGCAAGCCGCCACGGCATCAAGTTCGACTGGGATGTTCTGGACTGGAGCTCGGACTACTATGCCAAGCATGGACGCATGATGCCGGTGGACTGGAAGGAGCGTATCGGCGGCCACGAAGCCATCTTCTTCGGCGCCATCGGGTGGCCGGCCACCGTGCCCGACCACGTCGCCTTGTGGGAATCCCTGTTCAAGTTTCGCCGCGAATTCGACCAGTACATCAATCTGCGGCCGGTGCGCCTGATGCCCGGCGTGACCTCGCCACTGGCCGGCCGCAAGCCGGGCGACATCGACTTCTACATCGTGCGCGAGAACACCGAGGGCGAATACTCCAATAGCGGTGGGCGCCTGTTCGCGGACACCGATCGCGAAGTGGTCATCCAGGAAAGCATATTCACCCGCATAGGCGCCAACCGCGTCCTGAAGTTCGCCTTCGAATTGGCGCAGAAACGCGGCAAGCACCTGACGGCGGCCACCAAGTCCAACGGTATTTCCATCTCCATGCCGTGGTGGGACGAGCGCGTGGCCGAGATGGCCGGCAGCTACCCTGACGTGCGCTGGGACAAATACCACATCGACATCCTGTGCGCGCATTTCGTGCAGCATCCGGACTGGTTCGACGTGGTGGTGGCCTCCAATCTTTTCGGCGACATCCTGTCCGACCTGGGCCCGGCCTGCACGGGCACCATAGGCATCGCGCCTTCGGCCAACCTGAATCCCGACCGCTTGTTCCCGTCGCTGTTCGAACCCGTTCATGGATCGGCGCCCGACATCTACGGCAAGGGCATCGCCAACCCCATAGGCCAGATATGGAGCGGCTCCATGATGCTGGATTTCCTGGGCTATCCGAAGGCGGCGGCCGAGGTGCTCAAGGCCATCGAGACCGTGCTGGAACAAGGCCCGCGCACGCCTGACATGGGCGGCAAGGCCACGACCCAGGACGTCGGGCGCGCCGTGGCGGAGATCGTGGCACACGGCTGAGCGCGGTAATCAGGATTCAAGCTGGGCGGCAGCCGCCGCCCAGGCATTATTTCATGCAAGGAGTCAGTCTTGGAAAATCAGGTCAAAGCGATACGCATCGAGAAACACGGTGGCCCCGAAGTCTTGAAGCTGGTTTCCGTCGGCGTGCCCGCGCCCGCGGAAGACGAAGTCACCATACGCCAGAAAGCGGTGGGTCTTAATTTCATCGACATCTATTGTCGCAGCGGTCTTTATCCCCATCCCTTGCCGCACGGCCTGGGCTTCGAGGCCTCGGGCGTGGTCGAGGCGGTCGGCGCCCAGGTCAAGCACCTGAAGGTCGGCGATCGGGTGGCCTATGGCCAAAGCCCCTTGGGCGCCTATGCCGAGGCGCGCAACGTGCCGGCCAGCCGGGTGGTGAAGCTGCCCAAGGGCGTGGATTTCGACCAGGCCGCGGCCATGATGCTCAAAGGGCTTACGGTTCAGTATCTGTTCCGCCAGACCTACCGCCTGCAGGGCGGCGAGACCATATTGTTTCACGCCGCCGCCGGCGGGGTGGGCCTGATCGCCTGCCAATGGGCCAAGGCCTTGGGCGTCAAGCTCATCGGCACCGCTTCAACGCCGGAAAAGGCCGCGCTAGCCAAGGCGCACGGCGCATGGGAAGTCATCGACTATTCCCGTGAAAACGTGGTTGAGCGCGTCAAGGAACTCACCGGCGGCAAGAAAGTGCCGGTGGTCTACGACGGTGTGGGCAAGGATACCTGGATGACGTCCCTGGATTGCCTGGAGCCGCGCGGGCTGATGGTCAGCTTCGGCAACGCCTCGGGCCCGGTCGAGAACGTCAACCTGGGTGTGCTGGCCGCCAAGGGTTCTTTGTACGTCACCAGGCCTTCCCTGGGCACGCACGTGACCACGCAGGAGAAAATGCAGTCTGCCGCCGACGAGCTGTTCGGCCTGGTGGCCAAGAAGAAGATAGGCATCACCATAGGCC
>JBARWC010000140.1:0-8099 GCA_049646585.1 Burkholderiaceae bacterium
CAAGGCGGCCAGGGGCGGCAAGGCGAAGCCCAGCAAGAGCAACAGGCCGGCGGCCACGCCCTGCAAGGCCGGCAGCACGGTAGCCGCGGGCAGTTCGACTTCCAGCCAGCCCGATACGGCGGTCACCAGGCCCTGGTGCGCGGCATAGCCGACCAGCGAACCCGCCAGCGAAGCCCCCAGCCCCAGCAACAGAAACTCCAGCCATAGCATGCGGCCCAGTTGCGCCTTGCTTGCCCCCAGGCAGCGCATGACGGCGATGCCGTCGCGGTGACGCAAGGCGTAGCGCCTGGCGCCCAGGGCGATGGCGACCGCCGCGATCATGACGGTCAGCAAGGCGACCAGGACCAAAAACTGATGCGCCCGCGTCAAGGCGCGCTGGACTTCCGGCCGGTTGGTCTCGACCGTGCTGAGCTTCTGGCCGCGCCGCATATTCTGTTTCAACCAGCTCTCGTAACCGCGCACGGCGGCCTCGGGGCCGGCCAGCAGCAGGGAATAGCCTATGCGGCTGCCGGGCCCCATCAGGCCGGCAGCCGGCAGGTCGGCAAGATTCATCATGACGCGCGGCGCGACATTGACGAACTGCATGCCGCGATCGGGCTCGTAGGCGATGACCCGCGTGATCGTCAGGCGCACATCGCCGATGTCTATGGCGTCGCCCACCTTGACGCCCAGCAGGCCCAGCACCTGAGCGTCGACCCATACGGTCCCCTTGGACGGAGGCTTGCTCGCCACTACTGCCGCGCCGGCTGGGGCATCCGACACGCGCAGCTCGCCGCGCAAAGGATAGGCGTCGGACACCGCCTTCAGCGAAACCAGTTGGCTGGCCTCGCCGCTGCCGGCCATGGAGGGAAATTGCAGGGTCTGGGCAGTTGCCAGCCCCAGGGCGGAAGCCTGCGCCAGGAAGTCGTCCGGTATGGGTTCGTCGGCCTGCAGGGCCAGGTCGCCGCCCAGCATCTGCGCCGCATCTCGCTCCAGCGCGCCCCCTACCCTGTCGGCCAGGAAGCCGACGCTGGTCACCGCCGCCACGGCGATCAGCAGCGCAAGCAGCAGAAGGCGCAGTTCGCCCGAGCGCCAGTCGCGCCGCAGGGCCTGCGCCCCGAATCGTAAGGTGGACAGCCAGCCGGCATGCATGGGTCAGGCCTTTAAAAGCAGGAGGACCATGATAACAAGAAGCATGCACGCGAAAGTCAGCTTCAGCCTGGGCTCCGGCAAAGCGTATGCCAGCCGCACGCCGTATGGCACCAGGAAGATGCTGCCGGCGGCCATAGAGGCTCCGGCCAGCCAATCGACCTGCCCGTGCGCGGCATAGGTGAACAATGCCACGAAAATACCGGGAATGATCATGGTCAGGGCCAGTGCCTGGGCACTGGTCTGGCTAAGACGAAACACCGTCGTCAACACGGGCACCGCCAACACCGAGCCTCCCACCCCGAATATGCCGCTGACCAGCCCCGAGAAAACGCCCAGCAAGGCGTACCAGCCTCGGTGGAAATCACCGGCCTTGCCGCGCGGCGTCACCGGCCTGCCGGCCCGCGGCTTGCGCCGGCTCTGGTAGAAGTAAAACAGGGACACGAAGAGTACGAACAAGGCATAGACGCGACGCAACGCGATGGGGTCCACGCCCAGTGCTATCCTGGCGCCCACCCAGGTGAACACGATGGAACCCAGCGCGCCCGCGGCCGCCGCGCCCAGGTCTATCTTGTCGTGCTGGTTGTACTTGCGCACCGAAATCAGCACGGCGGGAAGCACCATGATCAGCGCCGTTCCCTGCGCGGCCTGCTGGTCCATGCCCATGACCAGGCCCAGCAAGGGGATGGCTAGCAGGCCGCCTCCTATGCCCAGCACGCCGCCGGTAAAACCGATGGCGGCGCCCGACAGCAGGCAACCCAAGGCAATGACGTACCACTCCAATTTCGGCCCCTTAAGCGTCAGGCATGGGCGCGCACGCGGGCCATGGCGTCATCCACGCGGTCGACCGCCCAGATTTCCAACCCCTCGATGGGCTGCTTGGGCGCGTTCGCTTTTGGAATCAGGGCAACGCTGAAGCCCAGCTTGGCCGCCTCGCGCAAGCGCTCCTGGCCGCGCGGCGCGGGCCGGATTTCGCCGGCCAGCCCCACTTCGCCGAAGGCGACCAGGCCCTTGGGCAGGGGCTTGTTGCCCAGCGAGGACATGATGGCCAGCAGCACGGCCAGGTCGGCCGCCGGCTCGGTGATCTTGACGCCGCCCACGGCATTGACGAAGACATCCTGATCGAAGGTCACGACGCCGGCGTGACGGTGCAGCACCGCCAGCAGCATGGCCAGGCGGGTGCCTTCCAGGCCCACCGAGAGCCGACGCGGATTGGGAACGTGGGCCGTGTCGACCAAAGCCTGGATCTCGACCAGCAAGGGGCGCGTTCCTTCCTGGGTGGCCATGACGCAGGAGCCCGGCACATTCTGCTCGTGCTGCGACAGGAACAAGGCCGAGGGATTGGTGACGCCGCGCAGGCCGCGGTCTGTCATGGCGAAGACGCCCAGTTCGTTGACGGCCCCGAAGCGGTTCTTGAAGGCCCGCACCAGGCGGAAGGAGGAATGCGTATCGCCCTCGAAATACAGCACCGTGTCGACGATGTGCTCCAGCACGCGGGGCCCGGCCAGGCTGCCGTCCTTGGTGACGTGCCCGATCAGGACGATGGTGGTGCCCGTCTGCTTGGCCAGACGCGTCAGTTGGGCGGCACACTCGCGCACCTGGGAAACGGAACCCGGCGCGGCGGTGAGTTCACCCGAATACAGCGTCTGGATGGAGTCGACGACGGCAACGCTGGGCTTTTGCTCGACCAGCGCCGCCATGATGGATTCCAGGCGGATCTCGGCCAACAGGTCGACTTCGCCGGTAAGCAGCTCCAGGCGTCGCGCGCGCAAGGCTACCTGCTCGGCCGATTCCTCGCCCGTCACGTAAAGCACCTTGACGGCTTTGGACAGGGAAACCAGGGCCTGCAGCAGCAAAGTGGACTTGCCTATGCCCGGGTCGCCACCGATCAGGACGACGGCGCCGGCCACCAGGCCGCCGCCCAGCACACGGTCGAATTCGGAGATGCCGGTGGGCTGGCGGGGCAGCTCGCGCGCCTCGATCTCGGCCAGGCTGCGCACCGGACTGGCGCCGGCCAGCGGCGCATAGCGATGCGTGGCTGCGCCGGCATCGCGGGTTTCCTGCAAGGTGTTCCAGGCGCCGCAATGCGGGCACTTGCCTTCCCACTTGGGGCAGCTTCCGCCGCAGTCGCTACAGGTAAATAAGGTTTTTGCTTTGGCCATCTGGCAAGTTTAACCGGCGATCGCGAGGCTACCGGCCGGCAATGCTGCCTCCGCCATCCACGCCCAGGTCCTGCCCGGTGATGAAGCCGGCTTCGTCGCTCAGCAGGAAAGTGACCGCAGCGGCCACGTCGGCGGGCGCGCCCAGGCGCCCCATGGGAATGGAGGCCAAGGCCTTTTTCTCGGCTTCGCCGCCCTCCGGGTGGCCGGCCCGAAACAATTCGGTCTCGATGGGGCCGGGCGACACCGCGTTGACGGTGATGCCGTAGGGCGCAAGCTCCAGCGCCCAGGTCTTGGTACAGCCCAGCAAGGCGCTTTTGGCGGCCGAATAGCTGGTGCGGCTGAGCGAACCATGCGTGACGCGGCTGCAGATGTTGACGATGCGCCCTTCCTTGCGGGCCTTCATGGAAGGAATGAAAGTCTGGGTCACCTGGACCGCGACGCGCACGTTCAGGTCCAGCACCTGGTACAGCGAAGCCAGGTCGACTTCGCCCAGGGGTTCGGGCAGCACCAGCCCGACGTTGTTGACCACGGCGTCTATGGGATATTTTTCGCGAATGACGCGCAGCATGTCTTCGGTTTCACCGGCATTGCTCAAGTCGCAGGAATACAGATAGCCCGGAAAATCGATGTCCTGCGTATTACGCGCAAGACCCACCACATGGCATCCCAGATCGGCCAGATGCTGGCTGATCGCCCAGCCTATTCCTTTGGTCGCGCCGGTCACCAGCACACATTTGTTCTTCACGCGATTTCCTTTTCCAAGATCGTCGTAGCATGAAAAGACGAGGGGACAGTGTACTCAATGCCACTGCGGGCTAGGCAATAATTTTCGGCACCCTGGGCGCCACCGCGCACAGCAGTTCGTAGCCTATGGTGCCCGCCGCCGTGGCGACCTCGTCCACCGACGGCCCGCCCTGGCCCCACAGCACCACGCGGCTGCCCACCCGGGCTTGCGGCACCGGAGTCAGGTCGACCGCCAGCATATCCATGGACACCCGCCCCAGCACACGCGTGCGAACGCCGTCCACGACGATGGGCGTGCCGGTGCCCGCATGGCGGGGATAGCCGTCGGCGTAGCCGCAGGCCACGATGCCCACCCGCATGGCCTCCGGCGACACAAAAGTGTGCCCGTAGCCCACCCCCTGGCCGCCGGCGATGCGGCGCACGCTGATGAGTTCCGCCGCCAACGTCATGGCGGGCAGCAGCCCAAGCTGCTGTACCGTCCGGTCGGCAAAGGGCGAAGCCCCATACAGGCATATGCCCGGGCGTACCCATTGTTCCTGGCCGTCCGGGGCGGCCACGCCAGCCCACAAGCCCGGCGTAAGCGTGGCGGCGGAATTGCAGACGCTGACCTTGCCGGGCAGGCCCTGGCTTGCCTGCCGAAAGACGTCCAGTTGCTGCCGGGTGACGATGGGGTCGTCGTCGGCGCGGGCGAAGTGAGTCATCTTGCCCAGTTCGCCCAGGATGCCCAGGCCTTGCGCCTGCATGGCTCGCCGATAAGCGGCCGGGTAGTCCTCGGCGGCAAAGCCCAAGCGGTTCATGCCGGTATTTAGCTTGATGAAGGCGTCTATGGGTGGGACACCGGGCCGGGCAGCGCCTGCCGCCAGCAGCATGTCCAGTTGTTCCTGGCAATGCACCGCCGTGGTCAGCCGGTATTCTTGCAGCACGGCGATGTCGGCGGGCTGGAAAAAGCCTTCGAGCAGCAGGATGGGCTTGGTCCAGCCCAGCTCGCGGCAGCGCACGGCCTCGTTCAGGTCCAGCATGGCCAGCCCCTGGGCCTGCTGGAAGCCGCGTACGGCGTTGTCTATGCCATGCCCATAGGCATTGGCCTTGATGACGGCCCAGACGCTGGGCGCGGCCTGCCCGGCCTTGGGGTCGAGCTGCTGGATGACGGTATGCAGATTATGACTGAGCGACGACACTGAAATGGTCGCCGAAATTGGACGCGGCATTGCGACTCCCCTATCGATACCGAAGTCTAAACCACCAGCCGCCTATACGCTAAGCCGTGTCTTATACTCAGCGCCTATGGCCGTCGATCATTACGAAAATTTCCCTGTCGCATCCTTGCTGCTGCCGCGCCGCCTGCGCGAACCCGTGCGCAACATCTACCGCTATGCGCGCAGCGCGGACGACATCGCCGACGAGGGCGACGCCGGCCCCGACGAGCGCCTGGCGCAATTGGCGGGCTACCGCGCCGCGCTGGACGACATCGCCGGCCACGCCCTGAAGCTGCCCGACGACGATCCGCGCAAGCCGGTGTTCGATCCGCTGGCGGAAACCATAAGGCGGCACCAGTTGCCCCTGGCGCCCTTCTTCGACCTGCTCTCGGCCTTCGAGCAGGACGTGGGTACCGCGCGCTACGACAACGAAAGCCAGTTGCTGGACTACTGCCGGCGTTCGGCCAACCCGGTGGGCCGCATCATGCTGCACCTTTACGATAAGACCGACGACGCCAACCTGGCTTGGTCGGACGCCATCTGCACCGGCCTGCAACTGGCCAACTTCTGGCAGGACGTGGCCGTGGACTGGAAAAAAAACCGTGTCTATCTGCCGCAGGATGCGCTGCGGCGGCACAAGGTCGACGAGGCTTACATTGCCGATCACAGCGGGCCGGCCGCGGGAATGCAGCCGGGCAGCGCCAGCCAGGCCTATGCCGTCGATGCCCGCACTCCCGCCTGGCAGGCCCTGATGGCCGAACAGGTGGGACAGGCGCGCCAGTTGCTGCGCTCAGGCCTGCCCTTGACGCGCCGCCTGCCGGGGCGGATAGGCCTGGAGCTGAAACTGGTCGTGCACGGCGGATTGCGTATCCTGGAACGCATGGAACAATTACACTACGACATATTCTTACACCGGCCAACGCTTGCGAAACGCGATTGGATACTGCTTTTATGGCGGGCGCTGCGCTGATGCCTGCGTCGCCAGCCCCAGCACAGCCCTGCCCATGACGACCCCATGAGTCCAGACGAATACTGCCAGAACAAGGCTGCCCAGAGCGGCTCCAGTTTTTATTACGCCTTTCTGTTCCTGCCGCCCGAGCGCCGGCGGGCCATCACCGCCCTTTATGCCTTCTGCCGCGAGGTCGACGACGTGGTCGACGAGGCCACCGAACCGTCCGTGGCCCGCATGAAGCTGGCCTGGTGGCGCAGCCAGATCGAACAGCTGTACAAGGACGGGCGCGGCGATCATCCCGTCATGCAGGCACTGGCGCCTCACATTCAGCCTTTCGGCCTGGACGCGGACCGCCTGTATGCAATCGTCGAGGGCATGGAAATGGACCTGGACCAGGCCCGCTACGCGGACTGGGCCGGCCTGCGCAAATACTGCTGGCATGCGGCCGGCGTGGTGGGCGAGCTTTCCGCCGGCATTTTCGGCTACACCCGGCCCGAAACCCGGGTCTACGCCGAAAAACTCGGCCTGGCCTTCCAACTGACCAACATCATCCGCGACGTCGGCGACGACGCCCGGCGCGGCCGCATCTACCTGCCGGTCGAAGACATGCAGCGGTTCGAGGTCACGGCGGCGGAAATCATCGAGCGCAAGCACTCCGAGCGTTTCGTCGAGCTGATGCGCTTCCAGACCGAGCGCGCGCGGCAATGCTATCGCGAGGCCATGCTGGCGCTGCCCGAGGCGGACCGCCGCGCCCAGCGGCCGGGCCTGATGATGGCGGCCATCTACCACGCCCTGCTGCGCGAGATCGAACGAGACAACTGGCAAGTGCTGGACCAGCGCATCTCCCTGACGCCCATACGCAAGTTCTGGCTGGCCTGGAAGACCTGGGTGGGTGGCGGCCGCGGCCTGGTCAAGCGCCTCGGGGCGGGCCGGCCCTGAGCGGCGCCGCGCCATGAAGATCGCCGTCATCGGCGCGGGCTGGGCCGGCCTGGCCGCCGCCCAGCGCCTGAAGCGCCACGGGCATGCCGTCACCGTATTCGAAGCCTCCCATACCCTGGGCGGCCGGGCGCGCCGCGTCCATGCGCCGGCCCTGGACGCCCACATCGACAACGGCCAGCACATACTGCTTGGCGCCTACGCCGAGACCCTGGACCTGATGCGGGAATTGGGCCTGGATCCCGGCGCCCTCTTCCACCGCGAAAGACTGTCCCTGGAATCGGCCGACGGGCGGTTCAGGCTGCGCGCGGCGGCTCTGCCCGCCCCCCTGCATCTGCTGGCCGCCATTATCGCCGCGCGCGGACTGAGCCTGCGGGAAAAATGGGGCTTGATCGCCATCACGTCCCGCCTCCAAGGCGCGAGATGGCGAACGGCGCCGGGCCTGAGCGTGGCGGCCTGGCTGGAGCAAGGCGGGCAATCGGCGCGAGCCGTACGCCGCTTCTGGCAGCCCTTATGCCTGGCCGCGCTGAACACGCCGCTGGAACAGGCCTGCGCCCAATTGTTCGCCCATGTCCTGCGCGACAGCCTGGGCGGCACCCGCCACGCATCGGACGTCCTGATCCCCGGGGTAGATCTGTCGCGCCTGTGGCCCGATCAGTTGGAAACCTGGCTGGCGCAGGGCGAGACGGACGGAGCCCGCCTGCACCGGGGCCACACGGTCAGGAAGCTGGAATGCACGCCCGATGAAGTCAGAGTGGACGGCGCGCCCTTCGACGCCGCCGTGGTGGCCGCCAACGCGCCGGCCGCGCACAAGCTGCTGGAACAACTGGCGCCCTCGCCCGAAGGCGGGCGCTACCTGGATGCGCTTGCGGCCTTCTCCTACCTGCCCATCGCCACCATCACCCTGAGGCTGGCCCAGCCCTGGGCCATGCCGCACGCCATGCTGCTGCTGCGCGACGAGCCGGCCCGGCTGCACTTCGG
>JBARWC010000141.1:0-3349 GCA_049646585.1 Burkholderiaceae bacterium
GCGCTTGCCCGCGCCGGCCGGTGCCCGGCCGCGATTCTGGGCCTGGTAGCTTTCTATCATTTCGCCGCGTTCGGCGTCGTCAGCATTGGCCAGGTCCATCCACCATTGGGCCTGGACGCTGTCGAACTCACGAGCCTCGGCCCGCAGTTGCAGGAAGTCGACCGCGGCGCGGAAGCGCGGCTGTTCGGCCATGCGCCAGATGGACTTGGCATTGGCCCGCTCGAAGCGCGCCTGCATGAACCATATTTCGCGCATGTCGGCCTGGAAGCGGCGCTGTATGGCCAGCTTGCGGGTCTGGTCTTCGACCACCGAGTCGGCGGCCAGCAACAGGGCCTGGGCGGAGTGCTCGCCTTTGGCGCACAGCTCCTGCCAGCGCTTGTTCACCAGCTTCCAGAGCAGTGCCGCGAAAAGGAAGCTGGGGCTGATGGTCTTGCCAGCGCGGACCCGCGCGTCGGTGCGTGCCAGCGCCAGCTCGACGAACTGTTCGCCGCCGTCTTCCTTGAAGATAAGGTCGATGAGCGGCAGCAGGCCCTGGTGCAGGCCCTCGGACTGCAATTGGCGCAGGCAGTCCATGGCGTGTCCGCAAGTGAGCAGCTTGAGGATTTCATCGAACAGCCGCGACGCGGGCACGTTCTCGATAAGCGGGGCCAGGCGGGCGATGGGTTCGCGGGTGGCGGGATCTATGGTGCCGCTAAGCTTGGCCGCGAACCGCAAGGCGCGCAGCATGCGCACGGGATCTTCGCGGTAGCGCTGCTCCGGGTCGCCTATCATGCGCACCACGCGTTTTTTCAGGTCGTTGACGCCCCGGTGATAGTCGATGACTTCTTCGTTGATGGGGTCGTAATACAGGGCGTTCAGGGTGAAGTCGCGGCGCGCGGCGTCCTCTTCCTGGCTGCCGAACAGATTGTCGCGCAGGATGCGCCCGTGCTCGTCGGTGTATTCGTCGCCCGTCGCATTGGCGCGGAAGGTCGAGGTTTCGATGATTTCCTGCCCGAAGACCACGTGTACCAGTTGGAAGCGCTTGCCGATGATGCGGGCGCGCCGGAACAGCGGGCGGATCTGGTTGGGCGTGGCGTTGGTGGCGACGTCGAAGTCTTTGGGTTCCAGGCCGACGATCAGGTCGCGCACCGCCCCGCCCACGATGTAGGCGTCGAAGCCCTCGTTGCGCAAGACCTCGCAGACCTTGATGGCGTGGCGCGAGACGTTGCGCCGGTCGATTCCGTGTTTGTCGCGCGACAGGCGCTCCGGACCCTTCGCCGGCGAGGAAAACAGGCGTCCGACAAAGTTTTTTATTGTTTCTTTCAGCATGAGGGGTATTTTAGGACTTTGCGTCCCGCATGTCCTTGAACAGGTCAAGAATTTGCCAGTCGCGCTCTTGCGCCACGCGGCGCAATGTCGGGCTGGGATTGGTTGCGATGGGATGGCTGACCACTTCCAGCAGCGGCAGGTCGTTGGGCGAGTCGCTGTAGAAATAGACGCGCTCGAAGCTGTCCATGGTCTTGCCCATGCTTGCCAGCCACTCGTTCACGCGCGTGATCTTGCCGGCCTGGAAGCTGGGCGTGCCCTGGATGCGGCCGGTGTAGCGGCCGTCCCGCATTTCGGCCTGGGTGGCGATCAGGTGGGGGATGCCGAAGGCGCGGGCGATGGGGGCGGTGACGAATTCATTGGTCGCCGTCACGATGGCGCACAGGTCGCCGTTTTCCATATGGCGGCGCACCAGGTCCTGCGCCGACGGCAGGATGGCGGGGCGTATCACCTCGGCCATGAAGGCCTCGTGCCATGCGGCCAGATCCATGACGCTGCCGCGGGTCAGCAGGCCCAGCATGAATTCGGCCGATTCCTGGGCGGTGAGCCGGCCCGCGTTGTAGCGCTCCATCAATTCTTCGTTGCGGCGCTGCGCTTCGGCGGGGTCGCCGGCGCGGCCGCTGCGGGCCAGGAAGTCGGCCCATTGATAGTCGCTGTCCAGCGGCAGCAAAGTGTGATCCAGATCGAACAGGGCCAGGTATTTGGAGGAAGTCATGACTTATCGGGGTGTTCGGTCGGCTGGTTGGAAGCCAGCAGGTCTTTCAGTAAAGGCAGGGTGATTGCCCGGTGTTTTTCGAGCGAGTAGCGGTCCAGCGCATCGACCAGGGCGCTCAGACGGCCCATATCGCGCGCGTAATGGGTCAGTATCCAGCTCATGACCTCGGACGAGAGCTGCAGCCCTCGTTCGCCGGCCCGCGCATGCAAGGCCTGCGCGCGGTCTTCGTCGGATAACTGCTCCAGCCGGAATACCAGGTCCCAGCCCAGCCGGGTGCGCAGGTCTTCCCGCAAGGGCATGGCCAGCGGCGCCCGGTCGCCGGCCAGGACCAGCGCGAAACCGTTGCCGGCGGCGGCGACCTCGCGCCAGCGATTGTACAGGGTGAACAGGGCCGCCTGACCGGCGTCGTCCAGGTCCTGCACGTCGTCCACCGCGATGAGCCGGTGGCGCAGGAATTCGGCCGTGGCGATTTCTTTCAGGGTGGCCGGGTCGACGCCGGGGCCGGCGTAGAATGCGTCCTCGCCGGCGGCGACGGCCCGCAGCAGGTGGCTGCGGCCGGCGCCGGAAGCGCCCCACAGGTAGACGGCGCGGCCCGGGCGCAGGGTCTGCAAGGCATCCAGAACCGCGCCGTTGCCGCCGACAACGAAGTTGGCGAGCGAGGGCGGAGAGGGCGGCAGAAGGTCGAGTATCAGTTGCTGCGTCATGTATCGTTCAGCTTGCTTGCCGTCGGTTGCCTCGGCGGCGGCATGCCTCGGCGTGTTTTTGCCGGGTTCATCGTAAAATCATGTCTGGTAATCAATTAAACACGCAATTCTTGCACATCCCACGGCATTTCTCATGACAAACAAACATTCCGCTACCTTGACCTATCGCGACGCGGGCGTCGATATCGATGCCGGCGAAGCTCTGGTCGATCGCATCAAGCCCCTGGCCGCCAAAACCATGAGGGCTGGCGTGATGGCCGGCATAGGCGGCTTCGGCGCATTGTTCGAGGTGCCGCGCCACCTGAAGGAGCCCGTGCTGGTGTCCGGCACCGACGGCGTGGGGACCAAGCTCAGGCTGGCCTTCGAATGGAAGCGCCATGATACCGTGGGCATAGACCTGGTCGCCATGAGCGTCAACGACATCCTGGTGCAGGGCGCCGAGCCCCTGTATTTCCTGGACTACTTCGCTTGCGGCAAGCTGTCGGTCGATACGGCGGCCAGCGTCGGCGACATCGAGTCGCAGCCGTTCCTGGAGGCTGCCCGCCAGGTCCGCCACGCTGTCGGCCGGGACAACGTGTTCTTCCTGCACGTGTCGCTGGTGCCCTACCTTGCCCCCTCGGGCGAG
>JBARWC010000142.1:0-19822 GCA_049646585.1 Burkholderiaceae bacterium
TGGCGATAACGTGTCGATGAAGGTGAGCCTGATCGCCCCGATCGCCATGGAAGAAGGTCTGCGCTTCGCTATCCGCGAAGGTGGCCGTACCGTGGGCGCCGGCGTCGTCGCTTCCATCACCAAGTAAGTTCAAGGTAGTAGCGGACGAGCGCTTTGCGCTCTTCCGCTTTTGTTGTACAGGGCGAGGCAGCCGTAGCCGGCGCTTCGCGCTCAGGGTCTAGGGGTATAGCTCAATTGGCAGAGCGTCGGTCTCCAAAACCGAAGGTTGTAGGTTCGATTCCTACTGCCCCTGCCACACAGTCAGTCTCATCGCAGCCGCACACGTGGCGTCACATGCCGGAATATGTCGAATAACAACGTAGAAACCGTTAGCAGTAGCACAGATCGCATCAAGCTGGGTCTGGCGGTGCTTGTTATCGTGGCCGGCATCGTCGGCTACTCGATGCTCGAAAACCAGCCGAACATTATTCGTGTCGGCGTGTTCGTGGGCAGCTTGGTGCTTGCCACCATCATTGCGTGGCTCAGCGAGCCTGGCCGCCGCACCGTGAGCTTTGGCCGCGACTCCTACAACGAAGTCAAGCGTGTGGTCTGGCCGACGCGTAAAGAATCCACGCAAATGACGGGCATTGTTTTCCTGTTCGTCGCTGCAATGGGATTCTTGCTGTGGGTCGTCGACAAAGGTCTGGAGTGGGTCATCTATGGCCTGCTGCTGGGCTGGAAATAAAGGACACACATGAGCAAGCGTTGGTATGTTGTCCACGTTTATTCCGGAATGGAAAAAAGCGTGCATAAGGCGCTCGTCGAGCGCATCGAACGCGAAGGCCTGGAATCCTCCTTTGGACGCATTCTGGTTCCTTCGGAAGAAGTCATCGAAGTAAAGGGCGGCAAGAAGTCCATTACCGAAAGGCGCATCTTCCCGGGTTACGTATTGGTCGAGATGGATCTCACCGACGAAACCTGGCACCTGGTAAAGAATACGAACCGGGTAACCGGCTTCCTGGGCGGTTCCGGCAACCGTCCCGCCCCGATCTCCGATCGCGAAGTGGAGAAAATCCTTTCGCAGATGGAAGAGGGCGTCGAGAAGCCCAAGCCCAAGATCCTCTTTGAAGTGGGCGAAATGGTCCGCGTCAAGGAAGGTCCTTTTGCCGACTTCAACGGCAATGTCGAAGACGTTAACTACGAGAAAAGCAAGGTGCAGGTTTCGGTCACGATTTTTGGCCGCGCCACACCGGTGGAACTCGATTTCGGTCAGGTCGAAAAAACCTGACTTCAACCCCGGGGAGCCGGCCCAGCCTAGCGCTGGACGGTGTTTGAACCCGCAAGGAGCAAAGCATGGCGAAGAAAATCGTCGGCTTTATCAAGCTGCAAGTCCCAGCTGGTAAGGCTAATCCCTCACCCCCCATTGGTCCGGCGCTGGGTCAGCGCGGTCTGAACATCATGGAATTCTGCAAGGCGTTCAACGCCAAGACGCAGGGCATGGAGCCCGGTCTGCCGATTCCCGTGGTCATCACCGCCTACGCAGACAAGAGCTTCACCTTCATCATGAAGACGCCGCCTGCCACGGTCCTGATCAAAAAGGCCAGCGGCGTGCAGAAGGGTTCGGCTCGTCCGAACCTGGACAAGGTGGGCACCCTGACTCGCGCCCAGGCCGAGGAAATCGCCAAGACCAAGTCGCCCGACCTGACGGCGGCCGATCTTGACGCAGCCGTTCGCACGGTTGCCGGCAGCGCCCGCAGCATGGGCATTACGGTTGAAGGGGTATAAGCATGGCCAAGTTGAGCAAGCGCGCGGCCGCCATTGCCGCCAAGATCGATCGCAACAAGTTCTACCCCGTCGCCGAAGCCCTGACCCTGGTCAAGGAAACGGCAATCGCCAAGTTCGATGAATCCATCGACGTGGCCGTGCAACTGGGCATCGACCCCAAGAAGTCCGACCAGCTGGTTCGCGGCTCGGTCGTGCTGCCCGCCGGCACCGGCAAGTCGGTGCGTGTCGCCGTCTTCGCCCAAGGCGAAAAGGCCGAAGCCGCCAAGGCTGCCGGCGCTGACATCGTCGGCATGGAAGATCTGGCCGACACCATCAAGGGCGGTCAAATCGATTTCGACATCCTGATCGCTTCGCCCGATACGATGCGTATCGTTGGCGCGCTGGGTCAGATCCTCGGCCCCCGCGGCCTGATGCCCAACCCCAAGGTCGGCACCGTGACGCCTGACGTCGCCACCGCCGTCAAGAACGCCAAGGCCGGTCAGGTTCAATACCGCACCGACAAGGCGGGCATCATTCACGCCACCATCGGCCGCGCCTCCTTCGGCGTCGAGCAGTTGCAAACCAACCTGGCCGCTCTGGTCGACGCCCTGAACAAGGCTCGTCCCACCGCCGCCAAGGGTGTGTACCTGCGCAAGCTGGCCGTTTCGTCCACGATGGGCGGCGGTGCGCGTGTAGAAATAGCTTCCCTGACGGTTTAAAAACCTTAAGGAAAAAAGAACTTTGGGCTGTGCCTGGAAGCTTCAGGCATTGCTGTCAAAGACCGCTGGAGCCCTTGCCGCAATTTGCATTCGTGCAAAACGTCGCAGAGCTTAATTCCAGGCTTCATGTAGCCTGGTTCCAGCGCAGACGGCGTCCCATGGAAGAATTCTTGCTTTACTGAAGAACTCGACCAGGTGCGCCGCATTCGGTTGACGCGAGAGACCCTCTCTTGCGTCTTTTGATGGAGTGTTCAAACCGTGAGTCTCAATCGTAAAGAGAAAGCGGTAGTCATCGAGGAAGTCTCGGCGGAAGTCGCCCAGGCTCAATCGATCATTATCGCCGAGTACCGTGGTCTGGACGTCGCCTCTGTAACCGTATTGCGCAAAACTGCGCGTGAGTCGGGCGTGTATCTGCGTGTTCTCAAAAACACGCTGGTTCGCCGCGCTGTGGCCGGAACTCCCTACGAGGAGCTCTCCGCACAGTTGACCGGTCCGTTGATCTACGGGATCAGCGCCGATCCGGTTTCCGCGGCAAAAGTACTTGCCGGTTTCGCAAAGACCAACGATAAGCTGGTAATCAAAGGCGGGGCGTTGCCCAACAGCCTTTTGAGCCAGGATGGCGTGAAGGCCTTGGCCACCATGCCTTCCCGCGAAGAGTTGCTTTCGAAACTTATGGGTACGATGCAAGCACCCGTCACGCAATTTGTGCGTACGCTCAACGAAGTTCCGACCAAGTTCGCACGCGGCCTCGCTGCCGTGCGCGATCAGAAGGCCGCTGCTTAAGCAGCCCTTCCGGATTTCGTCGAACCGAGCGACACCCAACCCTGGCATTTATCAATATTTGGAGTTCTTAAAATGGCATTAAGCAAAGCTGAAATCCTTGACGCTATCGCTGGCATGACCGTGCTCGAATTGTCCGAGCTGATCAAGGAAATGGAAGAAAAGTTTGGCGTGTCGGCTGCTGCCGCCGCTGTGGCTGTGGCTGCTCCCGCTGCCGGTGGTGGCGCTGCCGCCGCTGCTGAAGAGCAAACCGAGTTCACCGTTGTTCTGGCCGAAGTCGGCGCGAACAAGGTCAGCGTCATCAAGGCCGTGCGTGAAATCACTGGTCTGGGCCTGAAAGAAGCCAAGGACCTGGTTGACGGCGCACCGAAGCCCGTCAAGGAAGGCATGGCCAAAGCCGACGCCGAAGCTGCAAAGAAGAAGCTTGAAGAAGCTGGCGCAAAAGTCGAACTCAAGTAAGACTTTTTACGCTTGCCCGGGACGGTCTAGGCCCTCCCGGGCTTTTGCGTTTCCAGAAAACGTACGATTCCCTGCCGGTTTTATTCCCGAGTCGGGTTTTCTGGAGTCGTAAACCAGGGCCGTGGTTGACGGCCCATGTAACCCTCGAGTCGGAGTGCTCATGCCTTATTCGTACACCGAAAAAAAGCGCATACGCAAGAGCTTCGCCAAGCGTGAAGACGTTCAGGACGTCCCTTACCTTTTGGCGACTCAACTGCAATCATTTAAAACATTTTTGCAGGCGGATACTACACCTTCCAAACGCAAAGATGAAGGCCTGCAAGCGGCTTTCAGTTCAATATTTCCCATCGTAAGTCATAACCAGATGGCCCGCCTGGAGTTCGTCAGCTACGTGCTGGGCGAACCCGTCTTCGACGTCAAGGAATGCCAGCTGCGCGGCCTGACCTATGCTTCTCCGCTGCGCGCCAAGGTGCGCCTGGTCCTGATGGATCGCGAAGTCAGCAAACCCACGGTCAAGGAAGTCAAAGAGCAGGAAGTCTACATGGGCGAAATTCCGCTCATGACCAACACCGGCTCCTTCGTCATCAACGGTACCGAGCGCGTCATCGTTTCGCAGCTGCACCGTTCGCCCGGCGTCTTCTTCGAGCATGATCGCGGCAAAACGCACAGCTCGGGCAAGCTGCTGTTCTCGGCGCGCGTGATTCCCTACCGCGGCTCCTGGCTGGACTTCGAATTCGACCCCAAGGACATCCTGTTCTTCCGCGTCGACCGTCGCCGCAAGATGCCCGTGACCATCTTGCTCAAAGCCATCGGCATGACTCCCGAGGCCATTCTTGCCTACTTCTCCGATTTCGATAATTTCGAGATCCACAACGAAGGCGGCATGCTGGAATTCGTTCCTGAGCGCTGGAAGGGCGAAGTGGCCCATTTCGACATCACCGACCGCTCCGGCACGGTCATCGTCGAGAAAGACAAGCGCATCAACGCCAAGCATTTGCGCGATCTGGCCGCCGCCAAGGTCGAGCGCCTGTCGGTGCCCGAAGACTTCCTGCTGGGCCGCGTGCTGGCCACCGGGGTGGTCAATGCGGAAACCGGCGAAGTCATCGCCAATGCGAACGACGAGATCACCGAAACCATGCTGGCCGAGCTGCGCGCCGCCAACATCCGTACCATCCAGACTCTGTACATCAATGATCTGGACCGCGGCGGCTATATTTCGGCAACGCTGCGCACCGACGAGACCGCCGACCAAATGGCGGCCCGCGTCGCCATCTACCGCATGATGCGCCCCGGCGAGCCTCCCACCGAAGACGCCGTCGAAGCCCTGTTCCAGCGCTTGTTCTACAGCGAAGAAGCCTACGATTTGTCGCGCGTTGGCCGCATGAAGGTCAACAGCCGTCTGGGCCGTGGTGACGACATCACCGGCCCCATGACACTGACCAACGAAGACATCCTGGAAACCATCCGGGTGTTGGTTGAGCTGCGCAACGGTCGTGGTCAGATCGACGATATCGATCACCTGGGCAATCGCCGCGTACGCTGCGTGGGCGAGCTGGCCGAGAACCAGTTCCGCGCCGGCCTGGTGCGCGTCGAGCGCGCGGTCAAAGAACGCCTGGGCCAGGCCGAGACCGAAAACCTCATGCCGCACGACCTGATCAACTCCAAGCCGATTTCGGCCGCCATCAAGGAGTTCTTCGGTTCCAGCCAGTTGTCGCAGTTCATGGACCAGACCAACCCGCTGTCCGAGATCACCCACAAGCGCCGTGTTTCGGCCTTGGGTCCTGGCGGTCTGACGCGCGAACGCGCGGGCTTCGAAGTACGTGACGTGCACCCCACGCACTACGGCCGCGTATGCCCGATCGAAACGCCTGAAGGTCCGAACATCGGCCTGATCAACTCCATGGCGCTGTATGCGCGCCTGAACGAGTACGGCTTCCTGGAAACCCCGTATCGCAAGATCATCGACGGCAAGGTCAGCGAGCAGATCGACTATCTGTCGGCCATCGAGGAAAGCAACTACGTCATCGCTCAGGCCAACGCCGAGCTCGACGAAGAAGGCCGCTTCGCGGACGATCTGGTGGCTTGCCGTCAGGCCGGCGAAACCATGCTTACCGCACCGTCCAACGTGCACTACATGGACGTGGCGCCTTCGCAGATCGTGTCCGTCGCCGCTTCGCTGATTCCCTTCCTTGAGCACGACGACGCGAACCGGGCGCTGATGGGCGCCAACATGCAACGCCAGGCCGTTCCCTGCCTGCGTCCCGAGAAGCCGCTGGTCGGCACCGGCATCGAGCGCACCGTCGCGGTCGACTCCGGCACCACCGTGCAGGCCGTGCGCGGCGGCATCGTCGATCACGTCGATGCCGAGCGCGTGGTTATCCGTGTGAACGACGACGAGAACGTCGCCGGCGAAGTGGGCGTGGACATCTACAACCTCATCAAGTACACCCGTTCCAACCAGAACACCAACATCAACCAGCGCCCCATCGTGAAGCGCGGCGACCATGTCGCCCGCGGCGACGTGCTGGCCGATGGCGCATCGACCGACCTGGGCGAGCTCGCCCTGGGTCAGAACATGCTGATCGCGTTCATGCCCTGGAACGGCTACAACTTCGAGGACTCGATCCTGATCTCGGAAAAGGTGGTGGCCGACGACCGCTATACGTCGGTTCACATCGAAGAGCTCACCGTGGTTGCCCGCGACACCAAGCTGGGCGCGGAAGAAATCACCCGCGACATCAGCAATCTGGCTGAAACGCAGTTGAACCGCCTGGATGACTCCGGCATCGTCTACATCGGTGCCGAAGTGCGCGCCGACGACGTGCTGGTCGGCAAGGTCACGCCCAAGGGCGAAACCCAGCTGACTCCCGAAGAAAAGCTGCTGCGCGCGATCTTCGGCGAGAAGGCTTCCGACGTCAAGGACACCTCGCTGCGCGTGCCTTCGGGCATGGTGGGCACGGTCATCGACGTGCAGGTGTTCACCCGCGAAGGCATCGAGCGCGACAAGCGCGCCCAGTCCATCATCGACGACGAACTGCGCCGCTATCGCCAGGACCTGAACGACCAACTGCGCATTGTCGAGGACGACACCTTCGACCGTATCGGCAAGTTCCTGGTCGGCAAGACCGTCAACGGCGGCCCGCGCAAGCTGGCCAAGGGCACGGCCCTGGCCAAGGACTACCTGGCCGATCTGGACCGCTGGCAGTGGTTCGACATTCGCCTGTCCGACGAGGCGCATGCCCTGGTGCTGGAACAGGCCAAGGAATCGCTTGAACAGAAGCGCCATCAGTTCGACCTGGCCTTCGAAGAGAAGCGCAAGAAGCTGACGCAGGGCGACGAGCTGCCCCCGGGCGTGCTCAAGATGATCAAGGTCTACCTGGCCGTCAAGCGTCGCTTGCAGCCCGGCGACAAGATGGCCGGCCGCCACGGCAACAAGGGCGTTGTTTCGCGCATCACGCCGGTTGAAGACATGCCGCACATGGCCGACGGCACACCCGCCGACATCGTCCTGAACCCCCTGGGCGTTCCGTCGCGGATGAACGTCGGTCAGGTGCTTGAAGTGCACCTGGGCTGGGCCGCCAAGGGCGTGGGCCATCGCATCGCCGAAATGATAGACGACGAGAAGGCGGTTCAGGTCAAGAGCCTGCGCAGCTATCTGGAAAAGGTCTACAACAGCTCCGGCGCCGGCGCGCGCATCAATACGCTGACCGACGACGAAATCGTTGAAATGGCCCGCAACCTGAAGAACGGCGTGCCTTTGGCGACCCCGGTCTTCGACGGCGCGACCGAAGAGGAAATCACCAAGATGCTCGAGCTGGCCTACCCGGACGACATCGCTGAAAACCTCAAGCTGACCCCGACCCGTACCCAGGCCTGGCTGTTCGACGGCCGCACCGGCGAGCAATTCGAGCGCCCGGTCACCATCGGCTACATGCACTACCTGAAGCTGCACCACCTGGTCGACGACAAGATGCATGCCCGGTCCACCGGACCCTACTCGCTGGTTACGCAGCAGCCTTTGGGCGGCAAGGCCCAGTTCGGCGGCCAGCGCTTCGGGGAAATGGAAGTCTGGGCCCTGGAAGCCTACGGCGCGTCCTACACGCTGCAAGAGATGCTCACCGTCAAGTCGGACGACATCTCGGGCCGCACCAAGGTGTACGAGAACATCGTCAAGGGCGACCACGTCATCGACGCCGGCATGCCGGAGTCGTTCAATGTTCTGGTCAAAGAAATTCGATCCTTGTCCCTGGACATGGATCTGGAGCGTAAATAATGAAAGCGCTACTCGATCTATTCAAGCAAGTCTCGCAAGACGAGCAATTCGATGCCATCAAGATCGGCATCGCGTCGCCTGAAAAAGTGCGGTCGTGGTCTTACGGCGAAGTACGCAAGCCGGAAACCATCAACTACCGTACTTTCAAGCCCGAGCGCGATGGCCTGTTCTGCGCCAAGATTTTCGGCCCGATCAAGGACTACGAGTGCCTTTGCGGCAAATACAAACGCCTGAAGCATCGCGGCGTCATTTGCGAAAAGTGCGGCGTCGAAGTCACCGTGGCCAAGGTGCGCCGCGAGCGCATGGGCCACATTGAGCTGGCCAGCCCCGTTGCGCACATCTGGTTCCTGAAGAGCCTGCCGTCCCGTCTGGGCATGGTGCTGGACATGACCCTGCGCGACATCGAGCGCGTGCTGTACTTTGAAGCATGGTGCGTGATCGAGCCGGGCATGACGCCGCTGAAACGCGGCCAGATCATGTCCGACGACGACTTCCTGGCCAAGACCGAAGAATACGGCGACGATTTCCACGCCCTGATGGGCGCGGAAGCCGTGCGCGAACTGCTGCGCACCATAGACATCGATCGCGATGTGGAAACGCTGCGCGCCGAACTCAAGGCCACCTCGTCCGACGCCAAGATCAAGAAGATCTCCAAGCGCCTGAAGGTGCTGGAAGGCTTCCAGAAATCGGGCATCAAGCCCGAGTGGATGGTCATGGAAGTGCTGCCCGTGCTGCCGCCGGACCTGCGTCCGCTGGTGCCGCTGGACGGCGGCCGTTTCGCCACCTCCGACCTGAACGATCTGTATCGTCGCGTCATCAACCGCAATAACCGCCTGAAGCGCCTGCTGGAACTGAAGGCGCCCGACATCATCCTGCGCAACGAAAAGCGCATGCTGCAAGAGTCGGTCGACTCGCTGCTGGACAACGGTCGTCGCGGCAAGGCCATGACGGGCGCCAACAAGCGCCAGCTCAAGTCCCTGGCCGACATGATCAAGGGCAAGAGCGGTCGCTTCCGTCAGAACCTGCTGGGCAAGCGCGTCGACTACTCGGGCCGTTCGGTCATTGTGGTGGGTCCGCAGCTCAAGCTGCATCAGTGCGGCCTGCCCAAGCTGATGGCCCTGGAATTGTTCAAGCCTTTCATTTTCAATCGCCTTGAAATGATGGGCCTGGCCACCACCATCAAGGCCGCCAAGAAACTGGTCGAGAGCCAGGAACCGGTGGTCTGGGACATACTCGAAGAAGTCATCCGCGAGCACCCGATCATGCTGAACCGGGCGCCCACGCTGCACCGCCTGGGCATCCAGGCTTTCGAGCCCGTCCTCATTGAAGGCAAGGCCATCCAGCTGCATCCGCTGGTTTGCGCCGCGTTCAACGCCGACTTCGACGGCGACCAGATGGCCGTCCACGTGCCGCTGTCGCTGGAAGCCCAGCTGGAAGCGCGCACCCTGATGCTGGCATCGAACAACGTCCTGTTCCCGGCCAACGGCGAGCCCTCCATCGTGCCTTCGCAGGACATCGTGCTGGGTCTGTACTACACGACGCGTGAACGCATCAACGGCAAGGGCGAAGGCCTGTTCTTCACGGACGTGGCTGAAGTCCAGCGCGCCTACGATAACCACGAAGTCGAGCTGCAGACCCGCGTCACGGTTCGTTTGAACGAATACGAGAAAGACGCCCAGGGCGAATGGCAACCGGTGCTCAAGCGTTTCGAGACCACGGTGGGTCGCGCGCTGCTGTCTGAAATCCTGCCTCGGGGCTTGCCGTTCTCGGTGTTGAACCGCCCCCTGAAGAAGAAGGAAATCTCGCGCCTCATCAACCAGTCCTTCCGTCGCTGCGGCTTGCGCGCCACCGTGATCTTCGCCGACAAGCTCATGCAATCGGGCTTCCGCCTGGCAACGCGCGGCGGCATCTCGATCGCCATGAGCGACATGCTGATCCCCTCGGTCAAGGAAGACATCCTTGCCCAGGCCAGCAAAGAGGTCAAGGAAATCGACAAGCAATACTCGTCCGGTCTGGTTACCTCGCAAGAGCGTTACAACAACGTGGTCGACATCTGGGGCAAGGCCGGCGACAAGGTCGGCAAGGCCATGATGGAGCAACTGGCCACCGAGCCGGTCGTCAACCGCCACGGTGAAGAAGAGCGCCAGGAATCGTTCAACTCCATTTACATGATGGCCGACTCGGGCGCCCGGGGTTCCGCCGCCCAGATCCGCCAGCTGGCTGGCATGCGCGGCCTGATGGCCAAGCCTGACGGCTCCATTATCGAAACGCCGATTACCGCCAACTTCCGCGAAGGGCTGAACGTACTGCAGTACTTCATCTCGACTCACGGTGCTCGTAAGGGCCTGGCCGACACGGCATTGAAGACTGCGAACTCGGGTTACCTGACCCGCCGTCTGGTCGACGTGACCCAGGATCTGGTCATTACCGAATCCGATTGCGGCACCACGCGCGGCTACGCCATGAAGGCTTTGGTCGAGGGCGGTGAAGTCATCGAACCTTTGCGCGATCGCATTCTGGGCCGTGTGGCCGCCGTGGACGTGGTCAACCCCGACACGCAGGAAACCGCCATCGCCGCCGGCACGCTGCTGGACGAAACGCTGGTCGAATACATCGACAGCATCGGTGTGGACGAAGTCAAGATACGTACTCCGCTGACCTGCGAAACGCGTCACGGCCTGTGCGCGCATTGCTATGGCCGCGATCTGGGCCGGGGCTATCTGGTCAACCGCGGCGAAGCCGTGGGTGTCATTGCCGCCCAGTCCATCGGCGAGCCGGGCACGCAGCTTACGATGCGTACCTTCCACATCGGCGGCGCCGCTTCGCGTGCCGCCATGGCCAGCTCGGTCGAAACGAAATCGGCCGGTACCATCGGCTTTGCCATCGGCCTGCGCTACGTCACCAACGCCAAGGGCGAACGCGTGGCCATTTCCCGTTCGGGCGAAATCGTCATCTTCGACGACAACCGCCGCGAGCGCGAACGCCACAAGATCCCCTACGGCGCCACCATCGCCGTGGGTGACGGCGACGCCGTCAAGGCCGGCCAGCGCCTGGCCAACTGGGATCCGCTGACTCGCCCCATCGTGTCCGAGTACGCCGGCCAAGTGCGCTTCGAGAACATCGAAGAAGGCGTTACGGTTGCCAAGCAGCTGGACGAAGTCACCGGCTTGTCCACCCTGGTTGTCATCACGCCCAAGACGCGCGGCGGCAAGACCATGATGCGTCCGCAGATCAAGCTGATCAACGAAGCGGGTGAAGAGGTCAAGATCGCCGGCACCGACCATTCGGTGAACATCTCCTTCCCGGTCGGCGCACTGATCACCGTGCGCGACGGACAGCAGGTTTCCATCGGTGAAGTTCTGGCGCGTATTCCCCAGGAATCGCAAAAGACGCGCGACATCACCGGCGGTCTGCCGCGTGTGGCCGAGCTGTTCGAAGCCCGTTCGCCCAAGGATGCCGGCATGCTTGCCGACGTCACCGGCACGGTATCCTTCGGCAAGGACACCAAGGGCAAGCAGCGCCTGGTCATTACCGACCTGGACGGTGTAAGCCACGAGTTCCTGATTCCCAAGGAAAAGCAGGTTCTGGTGCACGACGGCCAAGTGGTGAACAAGGGCGAAATGATTGTCGACGGCCCCGCCGATCCGCATGACATCCTGCGCCTGCAGGGTATCGAGCGCCTGGCCAGCTATGTCGTCAATGAAGTCCAGGACGTGTACCGCTTGCAAGGCGTGAAGATCAACGACAAGCACATCGAAGTGATTGTTCGTCAGATGCTGCGCCGCGTAAACATCACGAATCCGGGCGACACCAGCTTCATCACGGGTGAACAGGTCGAGCGTTCCGAACTGCTGAACGAGAACGATCGCATGGAAGCCGAAGGCAAGATTCCGGCCACGTACGACAACGTGCTGCTGGGCATCACCAAGGCGTCCCTGTCGACCGACTCCTTCATCTCGGCCGCTTCCTTCCAGGAAACCACGCGCGTGCTGACCGAAGCGGCCATCATGGGCAAACGCGACGACTTGCGCGGCCTGAAGGAAAACGTCATTGTCGGCCGCTTGATACCGGCAGGCACGGGTATGTCGTACCACATGGCACGCAAGGACAAGGAGGCCCACGAAGCGGCCGAACGTCAAGCCGCGCGCGCCATGGCCAACCCCTTCGAGGACGCTCCGGCAGAAACGGTGCAGGCTCACGAAGGGTCGGAACCCGATCAGAACGGCGCTTCCTCGGAAGAGTAATCACGCAGTATCGCAGTACCGAACGCCAGGCTCGCCGCCTGGCGTTTTTTTTTGCCGTCGTCGGGGGAAAGTGTTGAGGGCGGAGCGGCTTAGATTGACGCCTTCAAGCGCAGAAGGAAGGTGCTGCCGACGCCCTCGCGGCTGTCGACGGTGATGGACGCCTCGTGGCGTTGGGCGACGGCGGCCACAAAGGCCAGCCCCAAGCCCGTGCCTTGCGGATTGCCGGCGCTGTCCGGCGTAATGCGGCTGAAGGGCTGGAACAGGCCTGCCAGTTGATCCGCCGGCATGCCGCGCCCCTGGTCCTGGATGCGGATCAGCCAGGCTTGCCCGTCCCTATCGATGGCGCAGGTGACGCTGCGATGGTCCGCGCTGTACTTCAGTGCATTGTCCAGCAGATTGCAGCATGCGCGACGCAGCAAGGAGGGGTCGCCCATGACCCAGGCCGCGTCGGGATGCCGAGTGAACTGAATGTCGATGTTTCGGTGCCTGGCCTGGGCCCAGAGTTCGTCCACGCACTGGGTCATCAGTTCGACCAGGTCGATGCGCTGGCGGGACAGGGGTGCCGCTTCGGCGCGGGCCAACTGGACGAAGCCGTCGACCAGGCCCAGCGTCCTGTCGGCATAGCCGTCGATGCGCTTCAGGAAGTCCGCTTGCGGCAGGGCCGTTCCGGGTTCTTGTTGCAACTGCGTCAGCGCCAGGATGGAAGTCTGCGGCGCGCGCATGTCGTGGGACAGGAAACGCAGAGTCTCGTCGCGCTTGCGATGGGCGGCGCGTAGTTGGGCAATGGCATCGTGCAACTGGGAAATGCGCGCTGGCAGCGAGCCGTCCAACTGCGGCGATGCGGCGTCCGCATCGCCCGATTTCCGGCGCTCGGCGCGTAGCGCCAGGAGCTCGCGGTCGATATGTTGCAGCGACGCTTCCTGACTGCGCCAGCTCCATACCGGCAGGGCCAGGCCGACGCCGATCAGGCTGGCGGTAATGGGTACCCAGACCCTCCCGTAGCGCATCAGCAACCAGGAGCCCGCAAAACAGAGCAGCAGCACGCCCATGACAGCCAGGAAGGACTGGCGCGGGGACAGCCGGCGCAGCGCCACGCAAGCCAGCAGCACGGGCAGGCAGGCCAGTAAGGCGGCCAGCCACGGCGCGGGGCTCGTCACCCAGTTGCCGTGCCGGGCGGCGAGCAGAGCGTTGGCCAGGATCTCCACCCCCGACATGGCTTCACCCTGGCGCGACAGCGGCGTGGGGAAGACGTCGCCCAGCCCGGATCCCCATGAGCCGACCAGCACATACTTGTCCTTGAAGGCCTGGGGCGGTACCTGGCCGGCCAGGACGGCGGCGTAGGAATACATTGGGAAATGGCCGGGAGCCCCCAGGTAGGGGATCAGCAGCTTGCTGTCGCCCTTGGCCTGGACGGCCGCCAGGGCGGGGGAGTTCGGCTGCCCCAGGGCCAGCATGGCGGCGATGAAATGGTCGGCGCTTCGGTCGGGGCCCAGGGCTCGATGCAAGCTCAGCGATCGGATGGTGCCGTCGTTGTCCGCATGAATGTTGATGTACCCCAACGCCGCGGCCGATTCGGCCAGCGCCGGCAGCGGGCCGAGCACTTGTAGGCCATCGTTCTGCACGACCACTGGCAGCACGACTTTGCCGTGCCGGTGTATGGCTTGCGCCAGCACGGCGTCGTCTTGCGGATAAGCGGGGTTGGCGTCGCTCAGCACCAAGTCCAGGCCCACCACGCGCGCCTGGCGCAGGGCGTCCAGTAGTTGTGCGTGAAGCTGGCGACGCCAGGGCCAATAGCCGAAGTGCTCGATGCTGCCGTCGTCGATGGCGACAATGACGATGTCGCGATCCGTGCTTGAATAGGCGGAGGCCGCCAGGGCCTTGTCGTAGAAGGTGTGGTCCAGCCGCGCCAGGCCCAGGGCGCCGCCGAAGTAGCTAAGCGCCATGGTCAGCGTGGCCAGCGCCACGGTGACCGCCAGCCATTCCTTGCGTATCCGGCGCTCCAGGCCGCCCCAGAACTGGGTGCCGGCCGGTGGCGGCGGGGCCGGCATTTAGTAGTCCGTCAGGAACACGGGGCTGCCGAAGCCGCTTAAAAGCGGTGAACCGTCGGAGGTTTTAAGCAGCGAGCGGCCTTCGAAAGGTTGGCTGGCGTCCCGACCCATAACGCCGTCGCCGTCGACCGCGCGCACGACGGCATAGTAGGTGCCCGCGCCCGGCGCACTGAAGCTGACCCGTGGCTCGGTGAAGCTTTGGCTGGAAAACAACTGCTTGCCTTCAGGGTCGGCGGCTACGCGCAGCAGATAGGCGCTGGCGCCCGGCACCGGCGGAAAGCTAATGACCCAGCCCGCTCCGCCCCGGCTGGGAGGGCTGAGTTCGGGCGCGGGAAGCAGGGCTCGGACGCCCAGCAACTGCCCGCTGGAGCTAATGGCTGCGCCCTGGTCGCGGCGCAGGGTGGCATTGCGCCCCTGAGAGGCGTCGAGTCTGGCCGAACCGTCCAGCACCTCGGTCTGGGCGCCGGCGGCCTGGGCGTGGACCCGCAAGCGGGTGCCGCGCACGCCGGTAATGCTGACCGGCGTGCGGATTTCAAATCGTCCCACGCCGGTTTCCGTCGGTGCGACCGTGGATTCCAGCGAGCCCTGCTTGATGGTGAAGATGGTGTCCGTCAGGCCCGTGCCTTTGAAGACACGCAGGCGTTCTATAGCCATCGACGAGGCGGCGGGCACGGAAAGCGTGCTGCCGTCGGCCAGCGTCAGGGTAAGAAAGCCGTTGTCGCTCGTAACGACGGTTTGGCCTTCGCCAAGCTGGTCGCCGATCTTGATAGGGCGGCCGCTGGCCGAGACCTTACCGGCAAGGTGGGCGACCCGCGCTTGCGATGGCAGCTCGGGAATAAGCGCGAAAGGAATTTTGAGCTCAAGCCCTATGGGCAGCGCGGCCGGATCCTTGACGGCGTTGAGCGACTGTAGCTTTGTCCAATTGCTGGCCTTGTCGGTGTAGCGTTCCGACAGTGCGATCAGGGTATCCCCGGCGGAGATTCTGTACAGGAAATCGTCGCCGTGAGCACCGTAGGGCTGGCTTAGCGCGGTCAGGGGAAGCAGGCCGAGGGCGGCCATGGCGAGCGGCCTGAGCAGCCGGAGCGGAAAGGAAAAGAGGTTCATGAAGCCTGGGTGTCGAGGTTTTCGTTAAGCAGTTCCAGCCGATAACCCAGTGCGTATGAAGAGTTCAGGCGTACCCCGTGTTCGGAGCGCAACTGCAGCTTGCGGCGAAGGTTGGATAAGTGGGTATCCAGTGTGCGCGAGGTGGCGGGTATCTCGCGGTTCCAGACCGCGGTGCTGAGCACGTCGCGGGAAAACAAGCGGCCGGGGTTGCGAAACAGCAGCAGGGCGAGTTCGAACTCTTTGGGGGCCAGATCGATCTTGCGGCCTTCGAGCAGGATGGCTTCAGCGGCCGGGTCGACCTCGTAGGCGCCGCAGTGGAAAGTAGTATTTTGTTGCACAGGCATGTAGCGGCGCAACAACGCCTCGACCCGGGCGGCGAGCTCGCCGGCGCGTATGGGCTTGCCCATGTAGTCGTCGGCGCCGGCTTGCAGGCCCTCGACCAGCTCTTCTTCGAGCGTGCGGTTGGTGACCAGCATGACGGGTATGGTCTGGCCCAGGTTGCCACGCACCCAGCGAACGATGTCCAGGCCGCTGATGTCGGGAAGTTCCCAGTCGACCAGAAGCAGGTCGAAGGTGTGTTGCCGCGCGAGCGCGGCCAGCAAATCGTTTCCTGTCGTAAACAAGGTGCAGTTGTGGCCGGCGCAGCCAAGTATGTTTTGTATTAGTCGACCCTGATCCGGATCGTCTTCGACGGAGGCGATATTCATGAAACGAATGGTATTTTCTTTTAGACTGGCACCAATGTTACGATACCGCCCCGACAGTGTCGAGCCAGGCGCTTATAGCCGATTTGTCTCGTATCGGCCCAAACCCGGACTTGGGCGTTGAATGTTGACTGACGCGGTTTTGCCGTGTTACGATGGCGAGCTTACCTTTAAAGGGCTCTTTTTTGCCAAAGCCTTTACTGGTAAACCCAGGTAAACCCGTAGGACCCCAGGGTTTTTTCTTGAAGCATTGGAAGAAACCCGCCCTAGCCTGTTACCCAGGCCAGTTTTGTGCAAGACCCGCTCTTTTACGTGATATTCGTGTCAGGCGGTTTTTGTGCAAACCGCCGTAACTTGCCCGATTTTTGGGTAAGTGGCGCTTAACTCTATACGTAAAAGTACGCAAGTACGTAATTCGTAAATACAGGATGCGTAAAGGTCATGCCAACCATTAGCCAACTCGTGCGCAAGCCGCGCGAAGTCTCCCGCGAGAGCAGCAAGAGCCCCGCGCTCGAAAACTGCCCTCAGCGCCGCGGTGTTTGCACTCGTGTGTACACCACTACTCCCAAGAAGCCTAACTCGGCTTTGCGTAAAGTCGCCAAAGTGCGCCTGACCAACGGTTTCGAAGTCATTTCGTACATCGGCGGCGAAGGCCACAACCTGCAAGAGCACTCCGTGGTTCTTGTTCGTGGCGGCCGTGTCAAAGACTTGCCGGGTGTGCGCTACCACATCGTTCGTGGTTCGCTCGACTTGCAAGGCGTCAAAGACCGCAAGCAGTCCCGCTCCAAGTACGGCGCAAAACGCCCGAAGAAAGCCTAAGCTTTTCCATAGTCCAGCAAGTCTGGTCGCATCAGTGCAGCCGTGGGCATGGGCCCATAGCATGTAAGTGACCATTTACATAAATGGTCGTGGCCGCGAATAGCGGTTCAACTGAACAGTCACAAGGAAGTTAAAAATGCCTCGTCGTCGCGAAGTTCCAAAACGTGAAATTCTCCCCGATCCCAAGTTTGGCAGCGTAGAGCTCGCCAAATTCATGAACGTTGTTATGTTGTCTGGTAAAAAGGCCGTCGCCGAACGCATCATCTACGGCGCCTTCGACCAGATTCAGGCTAAAACTGGCAAAGAGCCCATCGAGGTGTTCAACACCGCGATTAACAACATCAAGCCTATCGTTGAAGTGAAAAGCCGCCGTGTAGGTGGCGCGAACTATCAAGTGCCGGTTGAAGTGCGCCCTGTGCGCCGCCTGGCCCTGGCCATGCGCTGGTTGCGTGAAGCAGCCAAGAAGCGTGGCGAGAAATCGATGGATCTGCGCCTGGCCGGTGAATTGCTTGACGCCTCCGAAGGCCGCGGTGGAGCAATGAAGAAGCGTGAAGACACGCACAAGATGGCAGAGGCCAACAAGGCATTCAGCCATTTCCGTTGGTAATCTAAGGACACAATCATGGCCCGCAAAACCCCAATCGAGCGCTATCGCAACATTGGCATCTCTGCGCACATCGATGCAGGGAAAACCACCACAACTGAACGCATCCTGTTCTATACCGGCGTCAACCACAAAATTGGCGAAACCCATGAAGGCTCGGCCACCATGGACTGGATGGAGCAAGAGCAAGAGCGCGGCATCACCATTACCTCGGCTGCCACTACCGCCTTCTGGCGCGGCATGGCCGGCGATCGTCCCGAGCACCGCATCAACATCATCGACACCCCGGGACACGTTGACTTCACCATTGAAGTCGAGCGTTCCATGCGTGTGCTCGACGGCGCCTGCATGGTGTATTGCGCCGTGGGTGGTGTGCAGCCTCAGTCGGAAACCGTTTGGCGCCAAGCCAACAAGTACGGTGTGCCCCGTCTTGCCTTCATCAACAAGATGGACCGCACCGGCGCAAACTTCTTCAAGGTCTACGACCAGCTCAAGGTTCGCCTGAAAGCCAATCCCGTGCCCATCGTGATCCCCATCGGCGCTGAAGACACCTTCACCGGTGTGGTCGACCTGATCCGCATGAAGGGCATTGTCTGGGACGAAGCCAGCCAGGGCACCAAGTTCGAATACGTCGACGTTCCCGCCGACCTGGTCGATTCGGCCAACGAATGGCGCGAAAAGCTGATCGAGTCCGCGGCTGAAGCCAACGAAGAGCTCATGAACAAGTACCTGGAAACGGGCGAGCTCACCGAAGACGAAATCAACCTGGGCCTGCGCACGCGTACCATCGCCGGCGAAATCCAGCCCATGCTTTGCGGCACGGCCTTCAAGAACAAGGGCGTGCAGCGCATGCTGGACGCGGTCATCGACTACCTGCCTTCCCCGGTGGATATTCCCCCGGTCCAGGGCGTGGACGACGACGGCAACGAAATCAGCCTGCCCGCCTCCGACGACGCCAAGTTCTCGGCTCTGGCATTCAAGCTGATGAGCGATCCGTTCGTGGGTCAGTTGACCTTCGTGCGCGTGTACTCGGGCGTGTTGCATTCGGGTGAAACCGTCTACAACCCCATCAAGGGCAAGAAGGAACGCATCGGCCGCATCCTGCAGATGCACGCCAACAACCGTGCTGAAATCAAGGAAGTTCTGGCGGGCGACATCGCCGCCGTGGTTGGCCTGAAAGACGTGACCACGGGCGAAACCCTGTGCGACGTCGGCCAGCACATCCTGCTTGAGCGCATGGAGTTCCCCGAGCCCGTGATTTCGCAAGCCGTCGAGCCCAAGACCAAGGCCGACCAGGAAAAAATGGGTATCGCCCTTTCCCGCCTAGCACAGGAAGATCCTTCTTTCCGTGTGCGCAGCGACGAAGAATCGGGCCAGACCATTATTTCGGGTATGGGCGAACTGCACCTTGAAGTGCTGGTCGACCGCATGCGTCGCGAGTTCGGCGTAGAGGCCAACGTGGGCAAGCCGCAAGTGGCTTACCGCGAAACCATACGCAAGACTTGCGAAGAAATCGAAGGCAAGTTCGTCAAGCAGTCCGGCGGTCGCGGCCAGTACGGTCACGTCGTGCTCAAGCTCGAGCCTCTCGAGCCGGGCGGCGGCTACGAGTTCGTCGACGCGATCAAGGGCGGCGTGGTGCCTCGCGAGTACATTCCGGCTGTCGACAAGGGCATCCAGGAAACCCTGCCCGCGGGCGTGGTGGCCGGCTACCCGGTGGTCGACGTCAAGGTTACGCTGTTCTTCGGTTCTTACCACGACGTGGACTCGAACGAAAACGCGTTCCGCATGGCCGCCTCCATGGCGTTCAAGGACGGTATGCGCAAGGCCAGCCCCGTGCTGCTCGAGCCCATGATGGCCGTCGAAGTCGAAACGCCGGAAGACTATGCCGGTACGGTAATGGGCGATCTGTCCTCCCGTCGCGGCATGGTTCAGGGCATGGACGACATCCCGGGCGGCGGCAAGATCATTAAAGCCGAAGTGCCTTTGGCCGAGATGTTTGGTTATTCGACCAGCCTGCGTTCGCAGACCCAGGGTCGCGCAACCTACACCATGGAGTTCAAGCACTACGCCGAAGCTCCGAAGAACGTTGCTGATGAAGTCATCAGCGCGCGCGGCAAGTAATCAACCAGTTTCTGCCCGCCATGCGGCGGGCAGTTTATAAATTTTTTTGTTTCCTTGAAAACATTGATGGGATAAATCATGGCAAAAGGTAAGTTTGAACGGACCAAACCGCACGTAAACGTAGGTACGATCGGGCACGTTGACCACGGCAAGACGACGCTTACGGCGGCAATCACGACGGTGTTGGCCAAGGCGTTTGGCTCG
>JBARWC010000143.1:0-17536 GCA_049646585.1 Burkholderiaceae bacterium
CAGACGGCCAGCGGCCCGCGCACGCGCCCACGCGGGCCCGCCATGATGGCGTCGTAAACCCGGCGCTGGTGCTCGGACATATGCACCGGATCGGGCGGCAATAATTTAGGCATATCAGTCTCCCTGCGGCGGCACGCGCTTGAACATGCTGCGTCTCGTATTCATGAAATTAGGGCGCACGCGCGAGCTCCATTCCGTCGCGCGCACCGCCAGCCAAGGCTCGGACCCGAAGGTCTCAAGGGTTTCCAGGTCGTAGGCAGCGTAGTACTTGGGCTCGGCGGGCTGTGCCAGATAGCGGCGCGCCCGCACAGTGCCGGGCACGGCTGCCAGGCCGGGCAGATGCTCGGTGGAATACCAATCGTTGAAATCCCGCTCGGCCTGGGGCTGGACGTCGGTTTCGACGATGTAGTGCCAGGGCGCGGGCCGGCCGGCCGAATGGCCGGACACGTCTTGCGTGCAGCACAGTTCGATGACCTGGGCGGCCTGGGCTTGCGCCGGCAAGCCTGCCCGCAGCGCCTGCCGTATGGCGTCCGCCGCCGTTACGGCCAAGGCTTCCGGTACATTCAGATAGGCATAGGTCTCCGTGCCCTGGACGGCATGAAAGACTTCCAGATCAAGCCCGTCCACGCCCAGGGCCGCCGGGCCGAGCAGGCTGCGCAGTTGTTCGTGGCGATAGGCCAGGCCGGCCAACTTCAATAAAAAAATACTCATATTCCAACACCGTTCCGTGCATGCATGCTTAGGCTTCGTCGAACCGATAAAGGGTTTGCGGATTCGACACCAATATTCTTTCCTGATCTTCGCGCTGCGGGCATAGTTGGGTGAAGATATCCACCAGCTCGCCATCGTTCGGCATATCGCCGCGCACATTGGGATGCGGCCAATCGCTGCCCCACAGAAGCCGGTCGGCCATGGATTCCACCAGGGCTTGCACAAAGGGCCGGCCGTCGTCGTAGGGCCGTCGGCCCGATGAGGATATGCGGTCTATGCCCGAGATCTTTACCCAGGCCTGACGGTGATCACGCAATGCGAGCAGCTCGCGAAAGAGCGCAGCGTCCACCCCGTCGGCGGCAGCGACGCGGCCCATATGGTCCAGCACGAAGGGGATGTCCAGCTGCTTCAGCAGGGGCAGCAGCGTGGGCAGGGATTGCCGGTCGCTGTGTATGCAAAGATGCCAGCCGAAGGGGGCGATCAAGCGGGCCATGTCGCGCACCTCGCTCCAGGCCACGTTTTTCAAATGCGCCACGAAATTGAAGCGCACGCCGCGCACGCCGGCCGCATCCAGGCGCTTTACTTCGGCTGCCGTCGCCATGGACGGCAGCAGCGCCACGGCGCGATACTGCCCGCCCCCCTTGGCCAGCGCATCCAGCACGGCCGACATGTCGTAGCCATGGCAGCCGGGCTGCACGATCACGCCGCGCGAGATGCCCAGCTTGCGATGCAAAGCGCGCAAGGCCTCGAAGGGGGCGTCGGGCGGCGTATAGGTTCGATCCGGCGCGTACGGGAACACCGCCGCGGGCCCGAAAATATGGGTATGCGCATCGCAGGCCAGAGCGGGCAGGCGCTGCGCCGGCGCGGCGACCTGGTCCAGCGGCACAGGCGGCGGGCAATCCGCCGATACGGTAGTTTCTTGTTTCATGGGTGCATCATGCCCCGCCGCCGCCCCGGGCACAATATCGCGAACCTGACTTCAGATATAGAAAAATCCTATATCATGACGGTATGAACCTCAAACAGATCCACTATTTCATCGTCGTATGCGAACAGCGCAGCTTTTCGCGGGCGGTGGATATTCTGGATGTGGCCCAGCCCTCCATCAGTCGCCAGGTCCAATTGCTGGAGTCCGAGCTGCAACAGCATCTGTTGCGACGCACCGGCCGGGGCGTGGAGCCCACGGAGGCCGGCTTGCGCTTCCTGAGCCACGCCAAGTCCATCCACGCGCTGGCCATCCATGCCAAGCAGGATCTGCTGGCCTTCCGCTCGTCCATGCAGGGCAAGGTCAGGCTGGGCATGCCGCCGCGCATCGCACGGCGCCTGACGCCGCACATCGTGCAGCAGTTTCGCCTGATGTTTCCCGATTCCTCCATTACCATCGCGGAAGGCCTGAGCACGGAAATGCGCGAATGGCTGATCAAGGACAGGGTGGACCTGGCGCTGCTGTATGAGCCGCCGCCATCAGTGCTGATGGTCTGCGAAACCATATACCGCGAAGAACTGGTGCTGGCCTACCCCCGCGGGCTGCGGCCCGCGCCGCCCCGCAAGGTGAAGGTGGCCAACCTGGCCCGCTATCCGCTGGTCCTGCCCAGCGCGCCCAACACCATACGCGCCCTGGTGGACGACACCTGCCGCGACCTGAATGTGGAACTGAACGTGGTGGCCGAGGTCGACGTGGTGCACTCCATACTGGAGACGACCGCGCGCGGAAATATGTTTACCGTAATCCCGCGCTCGGCCATCACCGACCACGCGGGACACGACGAACTGGGCTATTCGCAGATCGTCGAGCCGACGATACGCAACAACCTGGCCCTTGCGTTGCCGACGGACGGCTCAAGCTCCAAGCTGGCCATCGCCACCGCCGACATCATACGCGGCCTGAACATTGCGGAGCATATGCACTGATTGCCGGTTCAATGCGCGAAGTAGAGCTCGTGCAGGCGCTCCATATCGACATCGGCGGCGCGCTCCGATAGCGCTACCTTGCCGCCTTGCAGCAGGTACACATGGTCGGCCACGCCGACCGCCCTGTGCGTGCTTTGCTCTACCAGGATGATGGTCCGCCCTTCTTCCTTCAGCCTGGCCAGCGTCTGGAACAATTCATTCACGATGACGGGAGCCAGGCCCAGGGACGGTTCGTCGATGATCAGCACGCGCGGATCGGCCATCAGCCCCCGGCCCATAGCCAGCATCTGCGCCTCGCCGCCCGACAGCGTGCCAGCGAGCTGGTTGCGCCGTTCGCGCAAGCGCGGGAACATTTCGTAGGCCTTCTCGCACTGACGGCGCGAGCCGGCGCGGTGCCTTTTGGTGAAGGCGCCGAGCATCAGATTTTCTTCTATGGTCATGTCCTTGAAGATCATCCGGCCTTCGGGAATCATGACCATGCCCAGATCGGGCATCTTCCAGGTGGGCGTGCCGTCCAGCGCCTTGCCGTCCAGACGCACCGAGCCTAGCGCCAAGGGCACCAGCCCCATGATGGCACGCAGCAAGGTGGTCTTGCCGGCGCCGTTGGGGCCGATGATGGTGGTCAGTTCGCCGGGGCGTATGGACACCGAGACGTCCCAAAGGATATTGATCGAACCATACCCGGCGCGCACGCCTTCGACTTCTATCATGCCTGGCCTCCGGTGTAGCTGCGCACGACCTCGGGATCGCTGAACACCTCGTCGGGCGTGCCCAGCGCGATCAGGCGACCGAAATCCAGGGCCGCGACCCGGTCGCATAATTGACTGATGGTTTCGATGTCGTGCTCGATGATCAGTATGCCCACGTCGAATTCCTTGTGCAGCTCCCGCAGCATATTCATGAAGCGCCGCTTGCCGCTGGTTTCCAGCCCAGCCAGCACTTCGTCCAGCAACAACAGCTTGGGGTCGGTACACAAGGCCTTGGCGATTTCCAGCGCCTTCAGTTCGGTCAAAGCCAGCTCGGTGGCGGCATTACGGTCGGCCCGCCCGCCCAGCTTGGTGAAGTCCAGCACCTGCTCGATGCGCGCGTCGTCGACGCGGCCTGTTGCAAAGCGTTGGGCCACGATCAGATTTTCGCGCACGGTCAGTTCGTGCAAAGGCTGCGGTATCTGGAAAGTGCGGCCTATGCCCATGCGCGCCCGCCGGTGCAGGGGCATGGAAGCCAGGTCGACCGTATCGAATGCAATGCGGCCGGCCGATGGCCGCACCAGACCGGACACCGCGTTGAACAGGGTGGTCTTGCCGGCGCCGTTGGGCCCCACCAGGCCCAAGACCTCGTCGCGCCCGGCCGACAGCGTCACGGCGTCCACCGCCGTCAGGCCGCCGAAACGCACCGTCAGAGCATCAAGCTGCAGCATGCTTCCTCCTGGCCGGCTTGCGCAGCAGGGGCAGCAAGCCACGCGGACTGAAGATGATCATGGCCACCAGCAGGCCGCCAAGTATCAGTTGATGGCCGGACGGAATCAGGCTCTTGAACACCAGTTGATCGACCAGGTAGACGGTCAGCGCCCCGGCCACAGGCCCCCACAGTGTGCGGTAGCCGCCGAAGATGGCCGCGATGATGGGCAGGGTGATCCAGACACCATTGAAGGCATAATCCGGTTCGAGAAAGCTGATGTAATGAACGTTGAACGCTCCGACCACGCCGGTCATGAAGGCGGAAACGAAAAGCATCATGGCCTTGAGCAGGATGCTGTTCACACCGATGACGCGGGTGGCGTCCTCACTGTCGTGCATGGCGCGCAGCGCCAGGCCGTAATGGCTGGAGCGTATGGCCCGGTAGCACAGCACGAACACTAGCAGGATGGAAAGAATGATCAGGTAGCTGCCCACCTTGCCGGCTAGGTCAAGGCCGAAGATATCGGGAAAGCGCGGGATGCTGGACAAGCCGCCCGAACCGCCGGTGACCGACGACCATTCCGTTGCGACGATCTTGAAGATATGGGCATAGGCCAATATGGCCAGCGCAAAGTACGGTCCGCGCAGGCGCAATACCGGCAGCATCACCACCGACGCCACCACCGCGCCCAGGCCGCCCAGCAGCAGGCCGGCCATGACGGGCACGCCCGCCTCCATGGTAAGAATGGCCGACACATAGGCGCCGACGCCGAAAAAGGCCGAATGACCGAAGCTGACCATGCCGCCCAGATTGCCCAGCAATGCCCAGGCCAGCGCAACTCCCCCGATGACCAGAGCGGCGATGATCAGGCTCATGACATAGTTGTTGCCGCCCAGCAGCAGCGGCACGCCGATGTAGGCCAGCAGCACCGCTGCCAGCGCCAGTTTGCCTGTTTTCATCCCCGCCTCCCCGCCGCGCCGAACAAACCGTTGGGCAGCACGAACAACACCAGAAGAAAGAGCAGCATGCCGACCAGCTCCTGCAAGGCCGAGCTGGCCAGCGTAATGGTCAGCGCTTCCGCAACCCCCAACAGCAAAGCGCCCACCAGCACGCCCGGAATCGACCCGATGCCGGCAAGCACCGTGATGATGAAGGCCTTGATGGTCAACACGTGGCCCAGCGATGGCTGGATGACGCCGTAGCTGAATATGGCCACGCCCGCGAACGAGGCCAGGATGCCCGCGATCAGGAAGGACACCAGCTCGGTGCGGCGCGGGTTGATGCCCATGAGCCGCGCCGCATCGCGATTGCCCGCCACCGCGCGCACCGCCCGGCCGTACCAGCTACGCGACAGCCACCACCACAGCACGCCCATTAGCACCACGCTGACCAAAAAGAACATGGGTTCGCTGCGCATGCTGTACAGGGGGCCGATGACGATGGCATCCTGCAGCCAGGCCGAGGACGTGGACTTGATGTCGGCCGACCAGATCAGCAGGATGGCGTTGGTCAGGATGACGCCTATGCCGTAGGTCAGGATCAATGAATTCAGTTCCCGGTCGGTCTTGATGAGATCGACCAGGTAATACATGATGACCGCAGACAGGCAGACGATGACCAGGGCGACCGGGATGGCGAAGACCGGGTTCAGGCCCAGCGACGACTCGACGCTATACGCGATATAGGCCGCCAGCAGCACCAGTTCGCCGTGCGCCAGGTTGATGACCTTCATCGTCCCGAACACCAGCGCCAGGCCCAGCGCGATCAGGGCGTAGGAGCCGCCCTGAAGCACGCCGGAATAAAGCGCCTGAAGGATAAGTTCCGTCATGGGTGCATGCCGTCTTTACCAGGGAACGCCCGGAAACTGCATGGGCGCCGTCGCGGCATCGGCCGGCCAGACAATCTCGATCTTGTCACCCTGGTGCTGGCCCATGTGATGGACGAAATTAAGATTGTCGCCCTTGGTGAACTGCACCCGGCCTATCAGCGTGTTGCGGTCGGTCTTGGCCATTTCCTCTGCAATGCCGCCGTTCTTGACGGTGCCCTTGTCCGCCGCCCGCGCAATCGCCTCGAACAACAGCATGGACTGTACGTAGCCGAACTGGCCCAGGTAGTCCGGGTCTTTCTTGTACAGCTTCTTGTAGGCGTCGTAGAAGGCCTTGCCTTCTTCCGTCTTGAACTGGGTCGGATAGGGCAGCAAAGCCGTGCCGTACACCTTGGGCATCAGGTCGGGGAAGTCGCTGACCATCTTGGGCGTGGCCAGCGACCACACGCCTATCATCGCCTTGACGTCGGGCTTCAGGACCTTGGCCGCGCGCAGGATGCCGACGTAGTCGTTCTCATAGCCGACCATCAGTATGACTTCGGACTTGTCGCGCAGGCGCACCTTGTTGACGATGGGCTTGAAATCGGAAATGCCCGGATCGAAGGGGTGCATGCCGACCTTGAAGCCCTTGGCGGCCAGGTCCTTCTGCACGTCCTCGGCCAGGTGCGCGGTGGCTTCCTTGGTGGAATAGATGATCGAGGCCGACTTGACCTTCATGTCGTCCAGCACGCCCACCATGGCCTTCTGGTAGCCGGCGGTGTTGTTGATGCGAAAGAAGGTCTTGTAGCCACGCTGGACCAGCCCGTTGTCCACGCCGCCGGAGGTGATGTAGGTAAGCCCCAGCTTGTTGGCCGCGTCGGAGGCCGGGCCTATGTTGTTCGAGCCATAGCCACCGGTAAAGGCCACCACGCCCTGCGAAGCCAACTTCTCGACGGCGGCGATGGCCTTGGCCGGCGATGATTCGTCGTCTTGCGTCAGCACCTTGATGGTGTGCTTGCCATTGGTCTTGTTGAAGACCTCGACCGCCACGGAAATGCCCTCGTGCATGCCCGTGCCCACGCGGGCCAGCGCTCCGGTCAAGGGCTCCTGCTCGCCCACCAGGAACTCCTCGGCCAAGGCGTTGGTGCCGCTCATGGACATCGCCAGAACGGCCAGCCCTATGCTTGCGTATCGCTTTTTCATTGTCTCTATCCTCCTGGGATTATCTGGACTCCGGATGGAGTTCTTCTTTGCGCAACTGTTGCGCCAGCTCTTTGAGCCGGCCCTTCAAAATCTTGCCGGTGGCCGCGGCGGGCATGGCGTCCATGACGACGATACGGGCCGGCCTTTTATAAGGCGACAGGCGCGGCTCCAGCCAGGCATGCAGCGCCTTCAGATCGACCGGACCCGATGCCGGGTCCAGTTCCACAAAGGCCACGACCTCTTCATTGCCGTCCTCGGCCTGGCGGCCCACCACGGCGGACTGGATAACGGCCGGATGCGCGTTCAGCGCCGCCTCGACCTCGACGGGATACACATTGAAGCCGGAGCGGATGATCAGCTCTTTCGTGCGGCCGACGAGGAACAGCGCACCCTGGGCATCCTGGCGGGCGATGTCGCCGGTGTTCAACCAGCCGTCCTGGTCCAGGACCTGGGCCGTCAAGCCGGGATCGCGGTAATACCCCTTCATGACATTGGGGCCGCGCACCCATAATTCGCCTACCTGCCCTTCGGGCATGTCGACGCCGTTAGGGCCGACGATACGTATCTGGATGCCCGGGATCGGCGAGCCCACCGACGTATCCCGGCGCGGCGACTCGATGCGCGTCTGGCTGATGGTGGGCGAACTTTCGGTCATGCCGTAGCCATTGTGCAAGGGACGTCCGAACAGGCGCTCGACCTGGTCCTTCAGCGTCTGGTCCAGCGGCGAACCGCCCGCGTAGATGAAACGCAAGCGGCTGTCGGCAGGATTCCAGCCGCCCAGGTCGTATTCCAGCAGGCGCGCATACATGGCTGGCACGCCCTGCACGATGGTCAGACCGTCCTTGCGCAGCGCATCGACCAGCGCCTTCGGGCTGTAGCGTGCGGCAAGATAGAGCGAGGCCCCCGCGTATAAAGTGCCCAGGGCCACCGACGCCAGGCCGAACACATGCGTGATGGGCAGCACGCCATAGGCGCGGTCCGAAGGCAGCAGGCCGCGCACCTGGCTGGACGTTGCAGCGATGTACAGCAGGTTGCGGTGGGTCAGCATGACGCCTTTGGGCTGGCCGGTGGTGCCCGTGGTGTAGATCAGGGCCGCCACCTGGTCCTTGCCGTCGACGTGCACCGGCTCGGGCAGGCAGGTTTCGTCCAGAGGGCCCAAAGCGATATCGCCCACGCCCGGCAAGGCAAGAAGCTGAGCGCCATGGCGCGCGGCATGGGCCTGGGCTTCGAGCGAGGCGCCCACGGTGTAGGCCACGCGACGCGGCCGGCTGTGCTCGCGTATGGCATCCACCTCGCGATCGGACAGGCGCGCATTGACATTGACCGCCCAAGCGTCGATGCGCGCAGCGGCAAAGATCAGCACGACTTGGGCGATACAGTTTTCAGCCAGTATCATCAGCCGGTCGCCGGGGCGCAGGCCCCTCTCGCGCAGCTGGGTGGCGGCATGGTCCACCGCATCCGCCAACTGGCGATAGGTGTAGCGCCGGTCGCCCTCGGCCAGGGCCACGCTATCGGGCGCAAGCGCCGCCCATCGCAGCGGAATATCGCTCAGGCGTTGCGGCAGGTCCGCCAGCAGGGCTTCGGTTTGCGTCGACATCAGTTCCCCGCCTCGCGGATCATGTTGCGGGCGATCACCAATTGCTGGATCTGCGTGGTCCCTTCGTAGATGCGGAACAGGCGCACGTCGCGGTAGAAGCGTTCGATGGAATAGTCGGCAACGTAGCCCGCGCCCCCGTGTATCTGCACGGCCCGGTCGGCCACTCGCCCGCACATCTCGGATGCGAACAGCTTGCAGCATGATGCCTCGGTGGACACGTCGCCGCCCGCGTCGCGCCGCCGTGCCGCGTCCAGGACCATGCAGCGCGCGGCATAGATTTCGGCGCGGCTGTCGGCCAGCATGGCCTGTATCAATTGAAACTGCGCTATCGGCCGGCCGAACTGCTTGCGTTCCATCGCATAGCGCAGGGCATCGTCCAGCATGCGCCCGGCCACGCCGACACAGACGGCGGCAATATGCAACCGCCCCTTGTCCAGCACCTTCATGGCCGTCTTGAAGCCCACGCCCTCTTTTCCGCCTATCAGGTTGGCGGCGGGCACGCGACAATCCTGGAACACCACATCGCAGGTATGGGCGCCGCGCTGGCCCATTTTCTTGTCTATCTTGCCCAGCGACAGGCCGGGCGTGCCCTTTTCGACGATGAAGGCCGAAATGGCGTTGCCGCCCTTCTCATTGGGATCGGTGCGCGCCATCACGGTGAAGATATCGGCTTGCGGGGCGTTGGTGATGAAGCGCTTGGTGCCGTTCAGCACATAGTGATCGCCGTCGCGCACCGCAGTCGTGCGCAGCGAGGCCGCGTCCGAGCCCGATTCCGGCTCTGTCAGAGCGAAGGACCCGATGATTTCGCCCGCGGCCAGGCGCGGCAGATAGCTGCGCTTCTGCTCTTCGGTGCCATCGATCACGATGCCTTGCGAGCCGATGCCGTTGTTCGTTCCGATCAAGGAACGGAAGGCGGGCGAGGTGCGCGCGATCTCGAAAGCGAACAGCACCTCTTCTTCCATGGTCAGGGCCAGGCCGCCGTACTCTTCCGGTATGCACAGGCCGAACAGGCCCAGTTCGCGCATCTGGCCGACCACGCTCTCCGGCATCCTGTCGGTTTCGGCCAGCTCATCTTCCAAGGGCATCAGTTGCTCGCGCACAAAGCGGGATACGCTGTCCAGCAGCAGGCCCAATGTTTCTTCATCCCTGATCATTTTCTTCCTTTGCAATCCCGGCCTAGGCACGGCCCATTTGTCTTTCGACGTTGCGGACCAGCGCCGCCAGGCGCGGCCCCAGATCGGTTTCCAGCTTGTCGTGCGGCAGCAGATATGCCGGACCGCCGCAATTGAATGCCATCTGTTTTTCGCCGCGCACGCCGATCAAGGGCACGCCCACGGCGCGGATCTCCGGCTGCCATTCGCCCAAGGCGATGCAAAAGCCCAGCGTCTCGTAGTCGCGCTGCGCCTTTTCCAGATCCTTCTTGATGCGCGGCCAGTTTTCCTTGTCGGCCTTGCGTATGTCGTCGAGCACCGCATCGCGCTCGTCGTCCGGCATACCGCAGATCAGCGCCTTGCCCATCGAGGTCGTGGCGATGGGAATGCGCGAGCCCACATCGAGCCGCAGGGTCACCCTGGCGCTGCTGCGGCAGGTTTCCACATAGATCATGCCCAGGCGATCGCGCACGCCGATGGCGACGGAGACGCGGGAATATTCGGCCAGTTCCTGCATGGCGTGGCGCGCCAGGTTGCGCACGTCCAGATTGGCCAGCATGGAATAGCCCAGGCTCAGCACGCCCGACGCCAGCATGTACTTGCCCATGGCTTCGGAATAATCCAGGTAGCCCAATTTCCTGAGGGTATGGGTCAGCCGCGATACGGTCGGCTTGGGAAGGCCGGTGTCGCGCGCCAGATCGGCATTGGTCAGATACGCCTTGCCCGGCTGGAAACAGCGCAGGATCTCCAGCCCGCGCGCAAGCGCGCTGACAAATTGGCGATCCGCAGTTTCGTCTCCGCCGGTCATGCGCAGGTCATGACTCATCTCCGTGTCCTCCCGCCTTCCGGCCGCCCTGCCTGGATGCAGGATTCAAGGCCCTTATGGCTGCGTCATTCTGTCACGGAGAAAATCCAGGGGTCAAATTTTTCGAAACGGTGGTTCGCTATGCGAAATAAGCGGCACTTCATCCCGCGATGGAGGGCCGCTTATCGCCGGCTAGAAACGGTAGCTGGCGCTGGCGATGATGCTGCGCTGAGCACCGTACCAGCAATCGCCGCGGCCCAGGCAAGTGCTTGCATAGGTCTTGTTGAGCAGATTGGTGGCGTTGATGGCATAGCGCCACGACGGGGTATCGTAGGCCAGCATGGCGTCGACCAGCGTAACGCTGGGGATGCGCGGCCCCTGGCCGTCGCGGAAGGAGCCCAGCCAGCGTACGCCCGCGCCGGCCGAGAAGCCGGTGGCCCGCCCGATGGCGAATCGGTACTTGCCCCAAACCGACGCCTGGTGGCGCGGCATGCCTTCCAGTTGCTCGTCCAGGTCGATGTAGTTGTAGCTGGCCACCATGTCGAATTGGCGCCCGATGGCGGTTTTCAGCTCCAGCTCCAGGCCGGTGTTCTTGGTTTCGCCCGTCTGAACGCTGTTGTTGGGGTTGGCCGGGTCCGGGACCAGGCGGTTTTCTTCCTTCAAGGAATACACCGCCGCGTTGAAGGATCGGCTGCCGTCCTGGGATTCGTATTTCAAGCCGGCCTCGATCTGCTTGCCGCGCATGGGAAGAAAGCGCTGGTTATAGGCGTCCAGGCCCGTCACCGGCGTGAAGGACTCGCTGTAGCTTACGTAGGGAGACCAGCCATTGTCGGCGGCATACATCACGCCCAGGCGCTTGCTGGTGGCGGTGCTGACCGAGTCGTCCTGTCCTTCGACGCCATTGACGGAACGGTCATAGCGCAAGCCCGCCACTACGATCCAGTTGGGTCCGAACTTCAGCTGGTCCTGAAGGTAGATGCCCGTATCGCGCTGCCGCGCCGTGGGGTCGTCGCTCATTGCAGGCGGCGTGAAGTTGCCGTAGACAGGGTTGTAGGCGTCGATTAGCGGTACATTGCCACCCATGTACACAGGCAGGCCCAGTCCGGACTCCTTTCTTTCCCGCGCATAAGCGGCATCGAAACCCACCAGCATGTGGTGCTTGATCGCGCCGGTATCGAACTTGCCTTCCAGGTGTTGATCCGCCGTCAGCATCGTCACGTTCGTCAGGGTTGCATCGGCATAGCGGCCAAGCAGCCGCTTGTTGACGGGGTCGCCGACCCAGCCTTCCGCCCCGCTGAACGAATCGGCATAGGCCGAACGGTAGTCCACCCTGTTCTTGGCCCAGCGGAAGTTCTGGCGCACCGTCCAGTTGTCGTTGAAGCTGTGTTCGAACAGCCAGCCCAAGGACCTGCGCTGGGAATCGTAGCGATCCCAGCCCGGTTCACCGATGAAGCGCTCGACGGGTATCTGCCCGTTGGGATTGTCCAGCAGCACGCCTTCCCAGGGGAAGAACTGCGCGGTCGAGCCGGATTCATCGTCCTGCCACAGGGCTTGCAGGGTCAGCGAGGTGCGCGCGCTGGGGCGCCAGGTCAGCGAAGGCGCAAGCAGCATGCGGTCGTCAGGCACGTGGTCCACTTGCGTATCCGCCTTGCGGCCTACGGCCACCACGCGATACAGCCAGGTTCCGTCCTCGGTCAACGGCCCGGTCAGATCGGCCTGGATCTGACTGCGATTATGCGTGCCGTAGGAAATGCCGATTTCCCGCTGGGCCTCGTCCAAAGGGCGCTTGCTGACCAGGTTCACCACGCCCGCCGTGCTGCCCTGCCCGTACAGCATGGACGCCGGCCCGCGCAGCACCTCGATGCGTTCCAGGGTGTAAGGTTCGACACGCGTCGTACTGGTGTACCAGTTGTAGTTCTGGCGCAGGCCGTCCAGGTAGACCGAGGGCTCCGAACCCCTTATGCGAAAGGAATCGGTTCTTGAGTCCAGCCCATAGGCATCCGAGCGCACCCCGGCGGCATAATTGAGCGCGTCCTGAAGGTTCTGCGCGCCCTGGTCCAGGATTTCGTCGCGGGTCACCACGGTCACCGACTGCGGCGTCTCGATCAGGGGCGTGTCGGTCTTGCTGGCTGTCGCGGCACGCGTGGCGATGTAGCCCGTCACCGGCGACGTTGCCGTCTCCGGCCGGGCGGTTACGGTAATCGTCTCCAAGGTTGCCGGCTTGCCGGACGAGCTCGCGCCGGCGGCCTGCTGGGCCACAGCCGCCTGGCCGGACCAGGCGGCGGCAAAAATACTGGCGACAGCCAGGACAAGCGTCCTGGTCCGCGACGGGACGGCAGCTTCCATTCGTGTTTCCCTCTTTGTTTGAAATCTTTTTATTTACGCGGTGCGATCCAATAGCGCAAAGCAAGCAGAACGGGAACGGCCAGGCTTAGCCAGGCCAAGCCATGCCATACGCCCGTCCCCAGCAAGGCGGCCAGCAGGCCGAATGCCGTCAGCACGCCCAGCACACTGGGCACGCCCCAAACTTTCATCAGGTGTTCGCGGGTGCTCATGGCGCGGCTCCCGCCGGCAGCGTCGCGATAGATGCGCGCGCCATGGCCGCGATGCGCGCATCGTTGGCGCGACGCCGGGCCACCCACAGGTACAGGCCGCTGGCCAGCACTACGATGGTCAACAGGTCCAGCAAGGCCCAAAGCACCTTCAAGGGCATGCCGCCGTAGTCGCCGAAATGCAATGGGCGCGATAGTTCCAGCGCCGTCAGATACCAGGGCGGATGAGCAATCGTGGTAACTTCGCCCGTGCCCGCGTCGATCAGCACCGGCGTAAACAGGTGTGAAGTCAGCGGCGTGGCGCCCTTGGTCCAGACCATGTAATGGTGAGGCGTGGCAAAGCGGTTGCCCGGGAAGTTCATGCTGACCACCGTGCGCCCCGGCACCGCCTTGCCCGCCGCCTCGGCCGCGCCCTGCACGGACGAAAGCCTTGCCGGTGGCGCATCGTTCTTGTAGGGCGCGATGATCTGCGCGACCTCGGTTGCCTGCCACAAGCCGAACAGCGGCGTCGCCAGTTCATTGATGACGCCGGTCACGCCCACGACGCCGGCCCACACCAAGGTAACGATGCCCAGAAGGTTATGCAGATCCAGCCATTTCAGGCGTCGCGACCTTTCGGCGCGCACGGTGCCGAAAGGCAGCTTCTTCATGAAGGGGCCGTAAAGGACCACGCCCGACACAATCGCCACGACAAACAACAAGGCCATCAAGCCAAGAAACAGTTCGCCCGGCAATCCCGCGAACCAATCCACGTGCAAGGCCAGCATCATGCCCATGAAGGTCAGTTTGTCCTGCGAAACGGTGCGCCCATCCTTCAGGAGATCGCCCGTGTGCGCGTCGAACTTGATGTAGTGGGCCATACCCGGATCGGCGTCGTAGGACGGCGCCATGCCCACCAGCACCTGCGGTTCTTCATCGTCCATGAACACGAAATCGATGACTTCCTTCGGGTACATGGCCCTGGCCTTGTCCACGACAAGATCCAGGCTGACGGGCGCCGTGCCCTCCGGGACCGTCGCATAGGGCTTGCCGTCGTCCAGCCAATGCTCGATCTCTTCATGGAAGACCAGCGGCAAGCCGGTCAGGCAAATGACCAGCAGGAAAACCGTGCAGACCAGGCTGGACCACTTGTGTATCCAGTACCAGGTTTTCAGCTTGGCGGCGGCCGTCATGCCGCCCCGGACCGGCAAGCCCGCACTGCGCGGCGGCGTCGGATGGAATGCACGGTCTTCATGCTTGCCTCTCCACAATTAATAATCTAGATGCGAATCATTCTTATTCTAGATTATTAAAAAATGAAAAGTCAACGGCCGTCTCGGCATAAATTTGTAAAAAACAATCGATGGAAAACCGCCTGCCGCATTGTGCGCGGGCGCAAAAAAAAGCCGCCGCCACAGCAGCGTGGCGGCGGCTTTTCACAGTGCATTACATTACTTTGACGCTATCCAGCTTCTGCTTCAAGGCATCCAGTGGCAAAGCGCCGTTCACCCTGCTGCCATCGGCGAAGATGATGGCGGGCGTGCCCTGCACCAGCAGTTTCCTGCCCAGCGCCAGCACGGTTTCAACGGGGGTCGCGCAATTGGCTTCGGGCGGGGTCTTGCCGTCCAGCATCCAGTTGCGCCAGGTTGCCGCCTGATCCTTGGCGCACCAGATGTTGCGCGCCTTCACGGTGGAATCCGGCGACAGGATGGGAAACAGGAAGGTGTACACGGTGATGTTGTCGACGTCCTTCAGTGTCTGATGCAGGCGCTTGCAATACCCGCAGTTGGGGTCTTCAAACACAGCGATCTTGCGGGAGCCGTCGCCCTTGACTTGCTTGACGGCTAATTCCAGGGGCAGGGACGAGAAGGCCACCTTGGACAGCTCTTCGAGGCGCGCGGCGGTCAGGTCCGTGCGCGACTTGGCATCGATCAGCGAGCCCTGCAACAGGTAATCGACATTGGCATCGGTGTACAGCAGATCCATGCCTACCTGCACCTCGAACAGCCCCGGAAACGGCGTGGGCTTTATCGCCACGGGATCGACCCCCGGAAAACGCTTTACGAAAGCCTTGCGCACCGTCTCGGGCGTGGCCGGGGCCTGGGTGGAAACGACGAGCGCCGACGCGGCGCCCTGATTGCCCGCCGTGGACAGCACCTTGGCGGGAACCGCCTGCTCGCCGCCCTGGGTGGACAAGGCGCCCGACTGGGCCAATGCCGCCCCGCCCGCCAAGGACATGCCGGCGGCAATCGCAAGCCCGGCCATAAAACTCAAACGCATAAAAACTCCTGATGTAAAGGCACGGTAAGTGTGTGGCGTCGGCCGCCTATTTGGCCGCCGCGCCGATAAGCCATTGCTTGATAAAAGGCAGGCGCTCAACGCAATGCATGCCGAGGTTGCGCGCCCATGCCACTGGAGCCGCCTGGACGGCGAAAAGCCGATGCAGGCCATCGGTGGCCGCGCTCATGGCCAGTATGGCTTCAGCCCGGGCGCGCCGGTAGCGGCGCAGCACACGCATATCGCCGGCGCCGCGATAGCTTTCCTTGTCGGCCAGTATACGCAGCAGCTCTTCGACGTCCGCCAGGCCCAGGTTCAGGCCCTGCCCCGCCAAAGGGTGCACCCGGTGCGCCGCATCGCCGACCAGCGCGACGCCGGGCGCCACCATGGCGCTTTTTTCCAGAGTCAGGGGAAAACCGAGAACCGGGCTGCGCACCGTCAGCCGGCCCAGCCGGCCGCCGCTGGCCATGGCCAGCCGGGACTCCAGGTGGGCTCGGCGGCCTGCTTCGGACAGCGCCATGATTTCCTTGGCATGGGCATCGGGCATGGACCATACCATGGATACCTGATGCCCGTCGGCGGTGTCGGGCATGGGTAGCAAGGCCAGAATGCTGTCGCCGGTAAACCATTGCAAGGCCGCGTTCTGATGCGGCAGCTCAGCATCCAGATGCACGACCAGCCCGGTATCGCCGTATGCGCGCGCCTGGTGGTCGATGCCGGCCGCCTCGCGCACCGGAGAGCGTGCGCCATCGGCCCCGACCAACAGATCCGGCTGCAGCTTGCGGCCGGCATCGGTCAGCACCGCTTGCGCTTCCAGGCGCTGGAATTTCTCGGCATGCCAGGCCAGGCCGAACACCTGCACCGCTTGTTGCAACACGCGTTCGATCTCGCTGGACTCGACGATCCAGGCCAAGGCGGTCTGCGCCGCCTGCCAGGCATTCAGGCGCAGCACGCCGCCGCCATCGCCATAGACCTCCATGGCCTCGACCGGCGTGATGCGGCGGGCGTCCATCATGTCCCAGACACCCAATCCGGCCAGGAAAGCCTGGCTGGAGGCCGATATGGCGTACACGCGCGGGCAATATACATCGGCGGCCAGGACCGGGGCGGCCGCGCGCGGGCCCAGCAGGGTTACATCCGCCCCCGCCTTGGCCAACCCCAATGCGGCTGAAAGCCCGGCGATGCCGGTCCCGCAAACCAGAACGGATTCTTTATTCATCGCGCCGAGGGAGCCCCCGCTTGTTTGGGCCAAAGCAGCCATGTTTCGCCCGGCTGCTTCATGCGGCCTGCCGTGGCGCCGGCCTCGTCGCCAAAGCCCCAGTAGAAGTCGGTGCGCCCCGCCCCCTTGATGGCCGCGCCGGTATCCTGCGCGAAGACCAGCTTTTGCAAGGGCCGGCCGTTGGCCGGGTAGGTGGTGGACAGGAAGACCGGTGTGCCCAGCGGCACGAAGGTGGTGTCCACCGCCACCGAGCGCTGGCCTATCAGCGGAATGCCGTATGCGCCTTTCGGGCCCAATTCGGGATCGACCACCGCCTCTTCATTGAAGAACACCATGGCCGGATTGGCGTTGAGCATTTCCTGAACCCGCGACGGGTTCTTCTTGGCCCAGGCCTTGATATTTTGCATGGACGCCTGCGCCAGCGGCAGTTCGCCTTTCTTGGCCAGCCACTGGCCTATGGACACATAAGGCCTGCCATTGTGATCGGCGTAGGCCAGGCGAACCACCGAGCCGTCGGGCAATTGGGCCCGGCCCGAGCCTTGTATTTGCAGGAAGAACGCCTCGACCGGGTCGCTGGCCCAGACGATGGCGGGCGGTTGCCGCGATTCAGAGGCGGCGATCTCAGCGCGGGTGTCGTAAGGCACCACCCGCTTGCCCACCAGCTTGCCGCGCACACGCTTGCCGGCGAGCTCTGGGTATACCGTGCCCAGATCGATGGTCAGCAGATCGGCGGGAGCCGCATACAAGGGCCATTGGTACTCGCCTCCGCGTTTGCGCGAGGCGTGCACCAGAGGCTCGTAATAGCCGGTGACCGTGTTGCGGGCGACCTTGCCGGATGCGTCCAGCAAATGCCAGGGCTGCAAATGAGTTTGCAGGAACTGCCGCAAGGCGGCGGGCCCGGGATTGGCGGCGGCCAGGCCGGACTGGAC
>JBARWC010000144.1:0-14335 GCA_049646585.1 Burkholderiaceae bacterium
CCCTTAGCCAGTCCAGCCATGCGCCCAGCCCGCCCACCAGATCGGCAAGGACCGGCATGGCCCCGGCCATCAAGGCGTCTTCGAGATCGCCAAGAACGATGGCCGCCGTTCTTTCATCGGCGACGGCCCGGTGCAAGGCCAGCACGACCAGATCACCGCCCCGGCCACGATCGACAAGAGTGGCGGCAACCACAACGCCGCTTTCAGGCTGCAGTCCCCTGCCCAAACGCTCCGCGTGGCCATCCACCCAGTCCCGCAACCGCGCGTCGGTCAGCTCGGGCACATCCACCGTGCGTATGGGCAGGCGCGCGGTGTACGCCATGATCTCCACGCGCCGGGCTTCGCCGTCGCGTACCCAGCGCAGACGCAGCGCTTCATGGCGTTCGGCCAGGCGCTGCATGGCCAACGCCAGCTCCAGCACTGTTACGGGCCGCTCCAGACGCAAACTGGCCAGCAAAAATGACCGACCGGCGCCACCATCGGGTGAGGCCGGGACAAGTTCCGCATCAAAAATCTGCGCGCCGGCAGTGCGCCGCATGCGCGCCTTTGCCCCGGCGGCCGCCTCGGCCAATTGCCTGATGGTCTGCAAACGGAATACGTCGGTGGGCGCCAGCGGCAGGCCGGCTGCCGTCGCCCGGGCCGCCATGCGTATCGCCGTAATGGAATCGCCGCCAACGTGAAAGAAGTTGTCGTCTATGCCCACGCCTTCCAGTCCAAGGAGCGCGGTCCAAATGCCGTGCAGCACGCCCTCTTCCTCGGTGCGCGGAAGCACCCGCTCGACGGCTCCATCCAGGTGCTGGTCCTGGACCTCGGGCAGCGCCTTGCGATCCACCTTGCCATTGGCGTTCAGCGGCAAGGCATCCAGGACGACATAGGCATGAGGCAGCATGTGGGCCGGCAACAGCCCTTCAAGAAACCGGCGCAGGTCCGCGGCGGCGGGCGGCGTCGCAATGGGTACGACATAGGCGACCAGCTGGCGGTCGCCGCTCTTGCGGCGAGGCGCGGCCACATGGACGGCGCGCAAATCGGGATGCCGCCCCAAGGCTGTCGCCACCTCCGCCAGCTCGATGCGAAAGCCGCGCAGCTTGATCTGATCGTCGCCACGGCCCGCGAAAAGCACGGTGCCGTCGGGCCGCCAGCGGCCATGGTCACCAGTGCGATACATGCGCGCGCCTGGCCTGTCATCGTAAGGGTCCGGCAAAAAGGCGGCGGCCGTGCGCGCGGCGTCGCCCGCATACCCAATGGCCACGCCGTCTCCGCCGACATAGATTTCGCCGATGACGCCCGGCGGCAAGGGCCGGCCACTATCATCCAATATGTAGACCGTGCTGTTCGCAATGGGAACGCCTATCGGCACGTCCAGGCTGTCCGACCCCAACAGCGACAGGTCGTAGAAGGTGCTGAAGGTGGTGTTTTCGGTCGGCCCATAGCAATTGAGCAGGCGCAGCCCGGTGCCGGCACAAGCGGCCGCCACGGCGCGCGCGGCGTCACCATTGACAGCGTCGCCTCCCGTCATGACCAGGCGATCGCCCGAAAAGACGCCGGGATCAATGCCCGCCAGCTCATGGAACAGGCCGGCGGTCACCCAAAAGACATTGATGCGGTCGCGCTCCAGCAGTTGCTTTAGTTTTGAACAATCGAGGACCTCATCCTTGTCGACGATCACCGCCGTGCCGCCGTTGAGCAGCGGCGCCCAAAGCTCCATTGTCGACGCGTCGAAAGAAGGATTGGAATAAACGGCAGCGCGTGTATCGGGCCCGAACCGGGCGTAGTTGCTGTTGCGCACCAGGCGGATGACGGCGCGCTGCGGCACGGCCACACCCTTGGGTTCGCCGGTCGAACCCGAGGTGAACATGACATAGGCCGTGGCGGCGGCATCCACCTCGCCGCCCTCGAAAGGCTGTTGCGCATCTAAAGTGTCGAACAAGGCCGTCGCGCCAAGCGTACCGTCGGGATCAGGCGCGGCACCGTCCTCGTCATCCACGATCACCGCGCGCGCACCGATGATGGAGGCAAGCCGTGCGCGATGGGCGGCGGGATGTGCCGGGTCCAAGGGCACGTATATTGCGCCCAGCCTCAGCACCGCCAGCATCAATGCGATGAAGCGCGCGGACATGGGAAGCGCCAGCACGACGGCATCGCTCCTGCCCACGCCGGCCGACGCGAGCGCACTGGCCAAGCGGGCGGACTGATCCGCCAGAACGCCATAGCTGGTGCGCCGGCCCCGGTCATCGATGGCGATGCCGTCCGGCGACGCGCTGGCCTGTTGCTTGAACAGCCCGGCGATGGATGCATCGCGCGGGTAATCCCGCCTATGATCGTTATAACGAGCGACCAGCGCCCTGCCCGCCTCCGGATCGATCAGCGGCAGCTCGCTCAAAGGCCGGTCCGGCGCCGCCGCGGCGCCCACCATGACAGTGCCGAAGCAATCCAATAGCCGCTGCATCGTGTCCGCGTCGAATATCGACGGATCGTAGCGGCACCATAGCTCCAGTTGATCGCCGCAAGTGCGATAGACAAAGGAAATATCCGCCTTGGCGGCCTGTTCGGCCTGATCGTCGATGATGGTGAAGCGTGTGCCATCCACGGCCTGCCGGGGCGGGGCATCGGCATCCAGCGTACCGAACAGGACCTGCATCAGCGGCTGCGCATCGGGCCGGCGCTCCACACCCAAGGCCTGGACGATGCGCTGGAACGGCGCATCGCGATGCCGCAAGCCTTCCTGAAACGCATCCCGCAAAGCTTCCAGCAATTTGGCAAAACTGGTTCCCGGCGAACAAGCCAGGCGCAGCGGCAATGTGTCGACCAGCATGCCCACCAGTTGCGATAGCTCGGGACGCGTCCGCTTGGATACCGGCACGGTCACGACCAGGTCCTCCAGGCCGCTCCAGCGATGCAGGACGGTAAAGAAAACCGCCAGGAAGGCAAGGAAAGGCGTGGTCCCGCTTTGCCGCGCCAGGTCTTCCAGCTCCTGCGCATGGGCTCGCGGCAGCGTCAACCTTGCGGTGGCGCCGGCCTGCGGTCCGCCACTTCCCCGGCGGCGATCCAGAGGCAGGTCCAGCATGGGGGGCAGTTGATCCAGCGCGCCGCGCCAATAGTCCAAGGCATCCGCCAAAGCCGGCGCATCCGGCGCGCCGAAGCGATCCTGCTCCCAATCGGCGTAATCGGCATACTGTAGCTCCAGCTCGTCCCAGCCGGGCGTCGCATTTTGCCGAGCGGCGTCGTAAGCGGCCACCAAATCATCCAGCAGAATGGGCAGCGATCCGCCATCGGCGATGGCATGATGCAGGACGATGACGATTACGGTGTGGCAATCCGCATAAGAGCCTGGCGCCGGCTGCAGCAGTGCCGCCCGCAACAAAGGGCCCTCGTCCATATCGAAAGGCTGGGCCATCATGGCGCCCGTCAAAGCGGCGACTTCACCTCGCCAGGCTTGGGGATCGCCGGCAACCTTGACCAGGCGCAGAAGCTCGATGCGTTTGTCATCGGCGACCGCCTGCACAGGAACCCCATCCACCAGCGGCAATGCGCTGCGCAATACGTCATGGCGCTCGACCAGCGCATCAAAAGCGCGCTGCAAGCAGTCGGGATCGGGATTGCCGCTCACGGATATGACCAGGGGCACGGCGTACTCCGACCCGCCCTCGTGCAGCATGTTCTGATAGCGCAACTGTTGCTGCGCAAAGCTCGCCGAAGCGATGTAGCCGCTGCTCATGGCGCCGCGCCGGAAGGCGCGTCACCCGGGGCCGGCTGGCCGGAAGACAGGTCCACCCGGGCGCGCGCGCGCTTGCGCAGGCCCGGTTCCGGGCCGGCTTCCCTGCCCGCCAGCCGCCGGGCGAAATCGGACAGGACGGGCGCTTCGAACAGGTCGACCAATTCGACGGCCAGCTTCAAATCGCGGCGCAGTCGGGAAACCATCTGCATGGCATCGAGCGAGCGGCCGCCTATGGCGAAAAAATTATCGTGGCGGCCTATGGCGGGACAAGCCAGCACGGCCTGCCACACCATGGCGACCTCGCTTTCCATCTTGCCTTGAGGCGGCGCGGACGTGCTGGGCGGGCGCTGCGGCGCGGGCAGCTTCTGCCTGTCTACCTTGCCAGAGGGAGTATGCGGCAGCCGCTCGTGCAGCAAAATGTGCTGCGGCACCATGTAGGCGGGCAACACGCCTTGCAGATGCTGCAGTATCGCTTCGCGGCTGGGTACCTGCGCACCCGCCACATGCGCGACCAGTTGCGCCGCCTGGCCGTCTTGACGCAGCGCCAGCACGACGGCCTCTTCCACGCCTGCCAAGTCGCGCACGCGCGCCTCGATTTCGGCCAGCTCGATGCGATAGCCGCTGATCTTGACTTGCTCGTCCTCGCGCCCCTGGAAGCGCAACTTGCCGTCATGGCCGAGGGCAACTCGGTCGCCGCTGCGGTAGGCACTGCCGTAACCCGCATCGTCGTGGAAAGGGTTGGGAACGAAACGTTCGCCGGTCAGCGCCGCCTGGCCCACATAGCCTTGCGCAACGCCCGGCCCGGCAATCCAGAGTTCGCCCGGCACGCCCGCCGGGCACAGTCGGCCACGGCTGTCGACCACATACGTCCGCGTACCCGGAATGGCCCGCCCTATCGGCACAGCGCCGGCTTCGCCGGGACGGCAAAGCTCCCAGGTGGCCCAGACCGTGGTTTCGGTGGGCCCGTATTCATTGGCCAGCGCAACATGGCGCAGCTTCGCGCAATGGCGTTCGACCAGATCGGGCGGGCAGGCTTCGCCCGCCACCACGGCCAGTTGCAACGTGGCGAAATCGGCCGCCTCGCCGGCTGCAAGAACCAGGCTCCATTGCGAGGGAATCATGATGGTCTGGCTTACGGCGGCGTTGCGTATCAGCGCGGCCAGGCGGTCCGGATCGTTGGCCTCGACGGCGCGCGGCAGTACCAGCGTGCCGCCCGTGGCCAGCGTGCCGAAGATGCCCGTGACCGAGCCGTCGAAAATCAAGGGAAAGGTCAGCAGCAGGCGGCGATAGGGCCTGTCGGCGTAGGCCGCGGCCCGGGCGGCCACGTGATAGGCCAGATTGCCATGGGTGACGGACACGCCTTTGGGGCGCCCAGTGGAGCCCGATGTGAAGATGACATAGGCTTCGTCCGTGCCTCGCGGCATGCCGGCCGCCGCTGCTGTCCGCAGGGCTGCGCTTGCGCCTTGCGCGGAAAAATCGGCAAGATCCGCCACATCGACCAGCACGGAGCAGGGAAAGTCGGGCCGGCCGATGGCGATCACAGCTGCCGCCTCGGCCTGCTCCGCGATATAGCGCTTGCGCTCGGCGGGCGAGTTCAGGTCCAGGGGCACATAGGCGGCGCCGGACATCAAGACGCCCAGGATGGCGGCGATGCCCAAGGGGCTGCGTTCCAGATGGATGGCGACACGGCTGCCGCCCCCCACGCCGGCGGCACGCAGCCGCAAGGCGATCTGCGCGGCCTTGCCCAGCAAGGCGGCATAGCTCAGGGATTCGGCGCCATGCACCAGGGCAGGCGCGTCAGGCTGGGCCAGGGCATGGTTCAGGACGTCCTGGATGACCGTGGTATCGGTGCGCCGCGCCTGAGGCTTGCCCAGGCTCTCGTCCAGCAGGGCCTGGGCAATGGCCGGGGGGAGCGCGTCCATGCTATCGGCGGCAAGGCCCACCGACCCGGGCAAGGTGTCCAGGACGTGGCCCAGCATATCCAAGCGCAGCGCGGCATCAGCGGCCTCGATATGGCGCTCGTCCACCATCAGATGCACGGCCAGGCCGCCGCCATGGCGCTCCACCATCAGGTTCAGCGGCATGTCCGGCAGGGTGACATCTCCTGTCTGGACCAGGGCCAGGCCGGTGCCGGCCAAAGCGCCTTCTTCGTCCAGCGGGTAGTTCTGAAACCCCACCAGGCTATCGAAGGGCAGGACGTCGGGCGCCAGGCCCAGCAAGGCGCGCATATCGTCCATGCCGATGGAGCCGGCGGCGCGCGCGGCTGCCGCCTGCGCTTGCAAGGCCCGCAGCCAATCGCCGAGCGGGCGCTGATCCACCCGGGCAATGACGGGCTGTATCTGTATCTGTATGCCGACCAAGCCGGCCAGTTGATCGCCGCCCGCATCGGACGGGCGCAGAGCCTCGACCGCGCCGAAAACGACGACATCGCTGTCTTGCAGGCGGGCTTGCACCAAAGCCCATGCGGCCTGCACCAAGGTATTGACGGTAAGCTGCGCGCTACGCGCGAAATCATCGAGCCGCTCGGCCAGCGCCGCCGGCAGGTCGACACGATGGGCGCGGATGACGGGGCTGGCCGCATCCGCGCTGGATACGGAGCCGAAGGCCGCGGCAGAGGCGCCACCTTGCGGAATGGCGGCCAGCGCATTCCGCCAATGTTCGAGCGCGGCGGCCGGGTCGCGGGATTTTTCCCAATCGACGTAGCGGCGATAAGTCGGCGCCGGGGCAAGGGACGGCGCGGTTCCGGCCATGCTGGACCGGTACAGCGCGAATACCTCGTCAAGCATGATGCCCAGCGACCAGCCGTCCACCGTCAGGTGGTGGCGTGTCCACACCAGCACGTGGCGCTCGGGCGCCAGGCGCAGCAAGGCTATGCGCATCAAAGGCGGTTTGCGGATATCGAATGGGCGTGCCCTGTCCCGGGCCAGGTAGTCGTCCAGGCGGGGCCGCCAATCGGCGTGGGAAGACCAGTCCAGATGCTCCACGGCCAGCGCGGCCTGGCGATGCACCACTTGAAAAGGATGATCTTTCAGATCCCAATGAAAGCCGCTGCGCAGAGCGCTGTGGCGATCGACGACCACCTGCCAGGCGGCAGCCAAAGCAGCGCTATCGAGAGCGCCTTCCAGCACGGCCCACCATTGCCCCATGTACAGAGGCTGATCGGGATAAGCCAGGCAGCGCATGAGCAGCGCCTGTTGCATCCGGGTGAGCGGGTAGGCGTCTTCTATGGGCCGCGATGCGGCGGGGGATTGGGCTTGCACGAAAAGTCGGGGAGGAACCCGCCAAGGCTCTCCCCTTCCGGGAAGTCGCGTTACAGGCTTTCGATGTAGAAGCCTTCGCCCTTGACGTCGCCCTGAGTGAACTTCATGAATTTCTCGACCCAATGACCGCCAGTTTTGGCATTCGGATTGGAGGACAGCGCATCCAGGGAAGCCTCATCTTTCCAGACCGTCGCCAGACCGTACATGGAGGGGTCTTTCTTCGAGCGCATCAAGCCGAAACCGATAAGGCCGGGGATGTGATCTCCCGGCTTGGAACCGTCGTTCGGAAGCAGCGATTTTTCCAGCAACGAGCGAGCTTCCTTTTCGCTGCCGGCTTTAATGTTTGCGCGAGTAATTGTAAGGAACATACCAGCCATAATGTCAGTCTCCAGAGGTTGAACTACATTGAACTGCAAGCAAGATTGGACGTCCTAGGCTCCCTAGCAACAGAGCCACGGAGCTGGAAACTGTAAACGCTATTAGTAACAATAGTCAATATTTGCTACTTAAGACAGAAATAAGTTACATGGCTGCGCGCCCATCCGGCGCTGCATTTACGAGCGGAAACAACGGCCCGCGTATCGGCTTTCCAACGGCCAGGTCGGCCTGCAGGCCGGCTGCCGCCAAGGCGCCGATGACATCCCCGCCATGCGGCGACAAGACGGATGCCTCGGTGATCCAGCGCGTGACAAATCGGCGCAGAGGCCGCTGAAGATGATTGCCTGGCGCGCCATGAAGCGTGCGCGCATCGAAAAGCAAGCAGTCGCCGGGCCGCAGCTCCCAGCCGATGATGTCGTAGGCGTCGCGGTCGGCCTCGATATCGGGCACCTGGCCGAAAGCGGCCTGTTCATCGCGTTCGGCGTCGCCATGGAATTCCTTGTAGAAACGCTCCGCCGCATTGCCCTCTCCGTCGAAATAGGATGAGGGCATCAAGGTTGCGCCCCATCGGTGCGAGCCCGCGACGAACTCCAGCGCCGCGTCACGGGGCGTGACATCCAGCGCTACCCAGATCGAACAAAACGGACCCGCAATGGCGGTATCGTGATGCCAGGGTGTGCGCGCCGAAGCACCGGGCAGCTTGCTGAACCATGTGTCCTGCACCAGCCTTACAGGATTGGCATGCAAGGCCTGCGCCGCAATAGCGGCGGCCGGCGACTCCATGCAAAAACGCTCGAATTCGGGAATGTGCCGGCGTGCCCAGATATCCGACAGAAAACCGCCGTCCGGCCCGCCCAGATTTCTAAACAAGGGGCCGGGTTGTGCAATGTTGCGCTCGATGCCCCGGCAAGCCAGATCCACCCACTCCGCGCCAAAGGCGCCGCGCAGGCAGACCGCGCCGTCGCGCTCATACGCCGCGACCGCGTCGAGCGGAAATAGAGTGTTTGCCGCCATGTTTCACCCCCGTTTATACGTGTTTACTAGTAATGCAACTATACATAAGTCATGTTTGGATACAATGACTGATAGAATTATCGACTGCCACGACAACGGAATGTTAGCGAAGGCTTTTTGATGAACAGCACGGTCGGCACCTCGTCAGCGAAAAAACCCATACAAGCGCAATGGGTCGTCGGGCTGCGAGCCGCGGCAATCGGCCAGCCGACTTTTGTGTTTTTTCCGCATGCCGGCGGTTCGCCTTTGTCGGCCGGCCGCGTGGCCGCCGCCCTGCCCGATATGGCCGGCATCCTGTCGGTCCATCTGCCGCGCCAAGCCTCCGATAGTGAAGGCGGCCCGCCACGACGGGCCGCTTTCGCCGCCGACAACATCTCACACACCCTTCTTTCCCTTACCCCGCCCCTACTTCCAAATGCCACCCAGCCCTTGATCCTGGTCGGCAACAGCTATGGCGCCCTGCTGGCATTCGAAACCGCCAGGCGTCTGGCCCGCACGGCCATCGCTCCCCTCCGTCTGCTGGTGTCCGGTTTCCGATCTCCTTCCCTGCCTCCGGCCGACACGCCTTTGTACCGCCTTCCCACGCGGCAGCTCAATGCCGAGCTGGCGGCGCGCTTCGGCACGGCCGGCGGCAATTCCGATGACTGGGCCGCCGCCGGCCTGGAATGCGCTTTGCGCGCCGACCTGGAAGCCTGCGACACCTATCGCTATGTTCCCGCCGACTTCGACGTGCCCATCGACGTCCTGCATCTGCACGACGATCCGTCAGTGTCCCTTGAAGAACTGCGGGCCTGGAAGCACGTCACCTCGGCCCCCACCCGGCTGATTCCTTGCCGTGGCGGGCATTTTTTCTGGGCCACTCACAGCACCGACCTGGCACGCATCCTGATGCAGGCCGCCCTACCCACCCATGCCGTCGCCGAGGCGGCCTCCACCCACAACAACTGAACAAAAAGAGGTTAGTGTGCAATCACGACTGAAGGCCATGATTCATCGCTGGTTCAGACCGCATACGCAGAAGCTCGAAGAACTGGAAAGCAAGACCTGCCAAATCCTCGACCTGCAGCCTCCCGAGCGCGGCACCGGCATCGCCGCCTCGCTGGCGGGTTCCGGAGCCGGCCAACAGCGATTGCTGGTGGAGCGCATCCTGAGCGAGAAGCTCAACATCCCGCACACCGCGCTTGCCTTCATTTCGGCCGGCGTCCTGTTTCATGCCACCAGAACCGCCAACGGCGAGGGCGGCATCGGCGTAGCCGAAGCGGGCGACCTGGATGGCCTGTACAGCCGACTGTCATCCGGCACAGGCAAGGAACGCGATACTGCCAGAGCGGGCGCCTTCCTGCGCTTTATGCTCGACACCTACGGCGTCAAGGGGCTGGTCAAGTTCGCCCATGCCCTGGCTAGCGAAACGTCCATGGACGACACCTGCCACGCGTCCACCGGAAAATCGCAAGCCATGTTGCAGCTGCAATGGGAGGAATCGCTGGCGGACGAGCAACCCGCCAAAGGCGCCGGCCCCTTTCTGGCCTGGACCGCCCAGCAACTGCGGCCCCATCGCTTCTTTTGCGCCACGCTGGGCATAGGCGTGCTGATCCAGACCGCCTATGCCATGCTGATGCCTATCTGGCTTAACCAACTGTTCGACGACGGCATCACGCCGCAAAACGCCGACGTCATCTGGCGCACCCTGGCTTATCTCATCGGCGGCTTCCTGGTCACCGCCTCGGCAGGGCTGGCCATAGACTTCAGCGTGTCCACGCTGGGCCCCCGCACCTTGCGGGATGTGCGCCAGCGCGCCTTCGACAAGCTGCTGAACCTGTCTTCGCGTTCTCTGGGACGCTTTCAAAGCGGCGACATCGTTTCCATTTTCAACAACGATATCTTCGTCGTCGAGAACGGCATCGTGCGGGCCATTCCGGGGATCATCTCGAAAGCCTTCCTGATGATAGGGTCGCTGATCACCGCCATCATGCTCGACTGGCACATGGCGCTGGCCACCATCACCATGCTGGCCATCGCCCTGACCGCGCCCCGGCTGGTCGGGCGTCTTGCCGTGCAGGCTTCGTATGCCCGCAAGGTGGAAGACGGAAAAGTGGTGGGTTTCATTAAGGAAACCGTGCAACTGCTGCCCGTGATACGCACCCTGGACCTGGGGCGGCACCGCCGCAGCCAGTTCGACGAACGCAGCCAAAGCATCTACGACGCCAGCTATCGCCAATACCTCATGGGCGAACTGACGGGCCGCGCCACCGTATTCGCCATCAGCGCCGCTCAACTGGGCGTCATCGGCCTGGGCGCGGCACTGTCCCTGAACGGCACGGTATCCGGCGGCGTGGTCGTGGCCTATATCGGCCTGTTGCTGGCCTTCGGCGGCGCGGCCGGCGGCATCGCCGCCCTGCTGCCATCGGCCATTCAAGCCATAGGCAGCTGGCAGCGCATCGACGAATTGCTGGATCACGGCGACGACGCCCCCGATGGACAGGCCCAGGCCGAACTGGAGCAGCCCCTGACGCGCATCGCCTTTCGCAACGTCTCCTTCAGCTACAACGGCGACCGTCTGAATCTGAAAGACGTCACGCTGGAATCGCCCGCGCCGCGCCGCATCGCGCTGGTGGGGCCTTCGGGTTCGGGCAAGAGCACCATCATCAACCTGATGTCGCGCAACTATGACGCCATGAGCGGCAGCATCCTGCTCAACGACACCGACATCCGCCAGGTGGACAACCACCGCCTGCGGTCGATGATGGCCGTGGTCAACCAGGACACCACGCTGTTCGAAGCGTCGATCCGCTACAACATCCGGATCGGGCGCATGGACGCCAGCGACGCCGAGGTCGAGCAGGCGGCGCGAGCCGCCGAGATCCACGACTTCATTGTCGGTTTGCCGCAAGGCTACGACACCAATGTGGGCGAAGGCGGCAAGCTGCTTTCGGGCGGCCAGCGCCAGCGCATCGTGATTGCGCGCGCCTTGCTGCGCAATCCGCAGATACTGCTGCTGGACGAAGCCACGTCGGCGCTGGACGCCGAGGCCGAGGCGGCCATCAACGACACGCTGGGGCGCATCAGTGCGGACCGCATGTTGTTCTCCGTCACGCACCGTCTGAACTCCTGCCCCGACATGGACATGATCTGCGTATTCAAGGACGGCCGCCTGGTCGAAACGGGCGACCATGCCGCGCTGCTGGAAAAGCAAGGCGTGTACGCCGGGATGTGGGAGAAGCAGTCCGACATCGCCATCGTCAACGCCGGCCGCGACGTCGGCATCTCCACCGACCGCCTGCGCAAGATTCCGATATTCGCCACGGCCGAAGAACAGGAACTGGAACTCATCCGCAGCATGCTGCGCGTGGAAGAGGTGGAGGCCGGCACCGTGCTGGCCATCGAGGGCACGACCGAAGGCCGCTTCTACATCATTGCGCGCGGCAGCGTGGAAAGCACAGTGCTGCTGAAAGACGGTTCGTCCTTGACTATGGAAGTGCTTGAAGTGGGCGACTTCCTGGGCGAATTCGCGCTGCTGGAAGGCATACCGCATCCGACCACATGCCGCACGCGCCTGCCCTGCCTGCTGCTGTCGCTCAGCCGGAACGACCTGGCCCGCGTGGCGGACCTTAGCCGCAGCAGCGACCAGCAATCCGACCTTGAAAAAGCCATTGCCGCCACCTTGGACAGGCGCCTGGACGCCAAGCTGGAAGAGATGCTGAAGCGGCGGATGGGCGACCGCGAGGCCGCGATATGAAAACCCTTGATTGATAACCAGGAGCCCGCCATGCCCTCCATCGCCATGCAAGAAACCAAGCTGCTGCTTCCCCAGATACTGGACAGCCGGGCGCGCAGCGAGGGCGATGGCTGGTGGTTCACTTTTCTTGACAGCCAGGGCCAGCCGCAATGCCGCTGGAACGCGGCCGACCTGGCATCGCGCGCCCGCGCCATCGCGGCCCGGCTCATGCGCGATACCCAGCCCGGCGAGCCGGTGCTGCTGGTCTTCCACGCCGGCCCCGACTTTCTGGCGGCCTTCATGGCCTGCTTGTGGAGCGGCCGCCTGGCAACCCCCATCAATCCGCCGCGACGCAACCGCCTGATCGAAAGGCTGGTGGCCGTGGCCACCGATTCGGGCGCCCGTGTCGCCCTGACCAGCGAAGCGCTGCTGAGCGCCACGGACGAATGGCGCGGATCCAACGCACGCCTGGCCGCTTTGTCCTGGGTCGCCGTGGACGGGCTGCCCGACCAGCCGGATCTGCGGCCAGCCGCCATACAGGCGGACGACACGGCCTTCCTGCAGTACACCTCGGGCTCGACGGCCATGCCCAAGGGGGTCCGGGTCAGTCACGGAAACCTGCTGCACGATCTGCGCCGCATGGGCGCGGTATGGGGCATAGGCGAGCAGTCCGTCATGATCAGCTGGCTGCCCGCCTTTCACGACCTGGGGCTGATATTCGGACTGCTGCAGCCCTTGTACTCGGGCTGCGGCTCGGTCCAGATGGCGCCCAACACCTTTCTGCAAAAACCCTTGGTCTGGCTGCAAGCCATGTCGCAGTTTCGCGGCACGCATTCGGCGGCTCCCAGCTTCGCCTACGATCTTTGCAGCCGCCGCATCGCGCCGCAAGACCGTGCCGGCCTGGATCTATCCAGCATGGTCATGACCATGAACGCCGCCGAGCCCATCAACCCGGCGGTCATGGAGCAGTTCGTCGAAGAGTTCTCGCCGCACGGATTCCGACCCGCCACCTTCGCACCGGCCTATGGCCTGGCGGAAAGCACCCTGGCCGTTACCGGCAATCCAGTGGGCGAACCGCCCGTCCTGCGCCACTTCGACAGCGTGGCGCTGGCCGCCGGCCGCATGCTGCCCTGCGCAGCGGACGCGCCGGCGGCGCGCCTTCTGCCGGGCAGCGGCCAAGCCTTGCCGGACGTTCCCGTCGCCATCGTCGACCCGGAAACGCTGCGGCGCTGCGCGCCCGGCCAGATCGGCGAAGTCTGGGTGGGCGGCCCCACCATCGCAACCGGCTACTGGCAGCGTCCGGAAGAATCCGCCACCGCGTTCGGCGCAAGAATAAACGGCGAGCCGCAAGCCGGCGGCTTTCTGCGCACGGGCGACCTGGGCGCCATGATGGATGGGGAACTGTTCATTACCGGCCGCATCAAGGACGTGATCATCCTGGCCGGCGCCAACTTCTACCCTCAGGACATCGAATGGGTGGCGCAGCGTTCGCACGATGCGCTGCGGCGCGACAACGGCGCGGCCTTCCATCTTGACGCCGACGGCTCCGGCAACGGTCGCGAACAGGTCGTGCTGGTGCAGGAAATGGAACGCTCGCGGCGCGGCGACGCGACCGGGCCTGTTGTCGACGCCATCGTGCAGGCCGTCTGGCAGCAACTGGAAATTTCCCTGTCGCGCATCGTGCTGGTGCCGCCCGGCACCGTGCTGCGCACCTCCAGCGGCAAGATCCAGCGCATGGCCAACAAGCGCGCGTATCTGGCGGGCGAACTGCCCGTGATCGCACAATGGGAGGCGCCGCTGCCGCGCCAGGCCGAAACGGCGGCATCCCAAGCCGGCGGCGGCAAAAACATGAATCGGCACGCCCTGCGCGCCTGGCTGGCGCAATGGCTGTCGGATCGCCTGGGCCTTGCACCCGACAAGCTGTCCGCCGACAGCGGCTTCGCCGAACTGGGGCTGGATTCCCTGGCCTCCACGGAACTGGCCTTCGCTCTGGGAGAACGCCTGGGCGTGCCGGTAGCCGAGACCGTGGCTTACGACTACCCCACCGTGGCGCGCTTGGCCGAGCACTTCGCGTCCGACGGCGCCCGGGCAGCGACCGACGCCGGCGCCGAGGCGGGCCGAGCCGACAACGCGGGCCTTGCTTTGACCGACGACTGCATCGCCGTGGTCGGCCTGGCCTGCCGCTATCCGGGCGCGCCCGACGCCCAAGCCTACGAGCGCCTGCTGGCTTCCGGCCAGGACGCCATCGGCCGG
>JBARWC010000145.1:0-5516 GCA_049646585.1 Burkholderiaceae bacterium
GCCAGCATGCGCAGGCAGGCCATGACGAAGCCCGCATATTCGTCGGGCGCAAGGGAAAGTTCCTGGCGGCTATGCACCGTCACGGAATAGAAAAGCTGGGCCTGGTCGGGATGCAGCACGCCGGCCAACCGGACGATGTCTTCGGACAAGGGATCGTCGTCGGGTATGGTGCCGGGAATGCGCTGCTGGATGGCGATGCGCGATAGCAGCACGGCCAGATCGCCCAGGGCGCCGGTGTAGGACAGGCCGCGCGCCGCCAGCTCGTTGGCGACGTCCAGCACCTTGGCGGCGCTGCCGTCGGCCAGGGCCTGCAACAGCTCGACCAGATGGCGTTGATCTATGGTGCCCAGCATGCCTTGCACCGCTTCGCCGCTAAGATTGCCCGCGCTGTAGGCGATGGCCTGGTCGGTCAGCGACAACGCATCGCGCATGGACCCCGAGGCGGCCTGCGCAAGCAGGCGCAGGGCCGGCACTTCGAAGGGTATGTTTTCCTGCTCGAGCACGCTCTTCAGGTGCGCGACAATGGCGTCCCCCGTCATCTGCTTCAGATTGAATTGCAGGCAGCGCGACAGGACGGTAACGGGAATCTTTTGCGGGTCGGTGGTCGCCAGTATGAACTTGACGTGGGGCGGCGGCTCTTCGAGCGTCTTCAGCATGGCGTTGAAGGCATGCCCGGTCAGCATGTGGACTTCGTCGATCATATAGACCTTGAAGCGCCCGCTGCTCGGCGCGTACACCGCTTGCTCAAGCAGCTGCGTCATTTCCTCGACGCCCCGGTTGGACGCGGCATCGAGCTCGACGTAGTCGACGAAGCGGCCCGCATCGATTTCGGTGCAGGCGCGGCAAACGCCGCAAGGCGTGGCCGTGATGCCTGTCTCGCAATTCAGGGACTTGGCGAGGATGCGCGACAAGGTGGTCTTGCCCACCCCCCTGGTGCCCGTGAACAGCCAGGCGTGATGCAGCCGCTGTGTGGAAAGCGCATGCGTCAGGGCGCGAACCACGTGATCCTGGCCGATTAGGGTATCAAACGAACGTGGCCGCCATTTACGCGCCAGTACCAGATAAGTCATGCAATGAGCTTGAAACCGGAGGCTATCGAAAAGATAAACAAAAAGTGTACCGGATTCGACGCCGCCTGGGGTATTCGGTAGAAGGGCGGAATAAGAAAGGCGAGCCTGACTTCGGCACTGATTCCGCACGGCTGTGGCTGCTTCGTTCCCGACCTGACCAGATTCACCGCCGAACCATGCGAAGGGGCCCGCCACATAGGAGTTTAACAGGACTTTGACCGGGGCGTTCAGGCCTCGGGCGCGAACTCCATCCAGGCGTCGACACGCGGAAAATACAGCGCTCCGCGAGCCGGCCGGCCGTCCAATGCGCTGACGTGAGCGCAATAGCGCTCGATCTGCTCCCGATAGCGGGCGCGCATGCGCGTGGTGAAGGCGTCCATGTCCTCGCCGGGCTGCGGCACGCCCGTCTTGTAGTCCACCACCAGCCAGTCCCGTTCCTGCGAAATCGCCAGGTCGATGACCGAAACACGGCCGCTGACATCCAGCAGCGACCATTCGCGATGCGCCTGGGCCACGCGCAGCAGCCACTGCCCCCTGTCGCTGGCCAGGGTGGCGGCCAGCGTTTCGCGCAAGATCAGCGCCGCGCCGTCCAGTTCCGCCGCCTCCATGCCGGCGCGGCTCAATTGCCGGCGAAAGACGGGCAGGCAGTCATCGACGCGATCCGCCGACCAGGCATCCGCCCCTTCCTTGCCGATGTGCTCCAGCCAGGCATGGGCCACCGTGCCGATGAGGCTTTCGTTGCCGGCGTCGGAACGCCATTGCCAGGATGTGCCCGGCCCCGCCGCGACGACGTTGCCGGCTTGAGCCGCCGGCAGCGCGTCCAGGGGCAGGCGCAGCAAAAAGCGCTGCTCTTCTCCGCCGCCCTGCGGCATGCCGTCGCCGGCCAGGTCCGAGGCTTCGGGGGCCGCGGGCGTTTCCATGTAGTCCCACAAGCGTCCCAGCAGCGAAGCGCCGGCGGGCTTCTTGATCTGCATGTCGCCGTCCAGGCCCACTTCGCCTATCAGGTGCAGTTGCCGGCGCGCCCGCGTCAGGGCTACGTACAGCAGGCGATCCGTTTCGTAGGACGCGCGCTTTTTCTCGCGCTCAGCCAAATAGACGGAAACCGGATCGGATTCCTCGGCCGCCCGGTGCCGTATCGGCCCCAGCAGCAATTCGCCCTCGCCATGCTCGAAGCGCATCAGCGGCGGCTTATCGCCCTTGGGCCGCCGGTGCAGGCCGGCCAATATTACAGTCTCGAACTCCAGCCCCTTGGACTTGTGTATGGTCATGACCTCGACCGCCCTGCCGACGCTGTTGGGCGCGGCATAGAGCTTTTCCAGCCGGCTCTCCAGCGCCTCGGGGTCCAGGCCGCCATAAGGCGCCAGGTCTTCAATCAGGCGGAACAGGCGCTCGGCGTCGGCCATGTCGCTAGCGCCGCCATAAACTTCGAAGCCGCCCAGGCGCCGCCAGCGGTCTTCCAGCCAGGAGGCGAAGGGTATGCTGCCCGAGGCGTTGGCGGTGTCCAGCAGTATCGTGGCGGCATGGCGCAAGCGCACGGCCTCGCTTTCATCCAGTGCGCCACCGCCTTGGGCGTCCCGCGCCAGCCAGCCGGACAAGACGGCCGGTATCGCGGCATTCAGGTCGGCGCCGAACAGGGTATGCAATGTGTCCAGCGTCAGGCCGCAAAAAGGCGCGCGCAAGACCGACAGCCAGGCCAGCCTATCCGCCGGATGCGACAAGGCCCGCGCCAGTTGCACCAAATCCACGACGGCCTGACGCGACTTCAGGGAAACCAGTTCGACCGCGCGGCAGGGGATGTTTTCCCGGGCCAGGCGATGCACGATGTCGTCCAGGTGCGTGCGCGCCCGCACCAGTATCGCCACCGGATTCTCGCTGTCCGGGTAGTCGTCCAGGGCTTGCCGTGCGAGCTGGACGGCGATGGCTTCGGCCACCGCGCCGCTGTCGGCGGCATCCTCGTCGATGTCCTTGGCGGCGCGCGACCAGACCGGGTGAAATTCAACGCCCAGCCCATCGACGCGGTCCCGGAACGCCACCGACGGCGTATACCGGATCGCGCCCAAGCCGGGATGATTCTCTTTGGGAAACACCGGCCCGCAAGTGGCATTCACCCACTCGACCAGCCCGGCCTGCGAGCGGAAATTGTCTTTCAGTTCCAGCGCGGTCAGTTCAACCTCGCCCAGCCCCTGCTCCTTGACCTTCAGGAAGCAACCCACGTCGGCCTTGCGGAAACGGTAGATGGACTGCATGGGGTCGCCCACCAGGAACAAAGTGCGCCCGTCGCCGCGCATCCAGCCGGAGGTCAGGCGTTCGAGCAGTTCGATCTGGGACTGGCTGGTGTCCTGGAACTCGTCCACCAGAATATGGCGTATGGCCGTGTCCAGCGACAGCAGCAGGTCGCTGGGGTCGTCCACCTGGCCCAGGGCCTGCACGGCGCGGCGCGATATCTCGGTGAAGTCGACTTCGCCGGCCTCGGTGAAGCGCAGGTTCAATTGCGCGGCGGCCAGCCAAAGCACCTCGATCAGCAGGCCCAGTATCTCCAGTTGCTCCGCGCTATATCCGCCGCCCGGCGCGCGGCGGATATCGGCCAGCGCGGATATCCACGCATCGGTTTCCGGCATGGCCTTGATCCAGGCCAGGAATTCGTCCTTGTAGTCCGCCTTGGCCTGGAAGCCCTGCTTGACGGTCACCGTGCGCCGCAAGGTGTTCTTGGCGGTCAGCAAGATGTCGGCCAGCGCCTGCCATCGAGGCAGGCTGGACACGTCGGCACCGAAGGCTTGGCCGTCCCAATCCGCCAGCGCGCTCAAGTCCATGGCTTCACCACTGTCGGCCAGCACCCGGGCCGCGCGCGAGACCGAAGGCGCCAGCGCCGCCGCCCAGCCCGGCGGCATGGCGCCGTCCAGGCGGACGAGATCGGCCTGGATGGCGCTGTCCAGGCTGTGCAGCAGTTGATCGGCATGGCTGCCCGGCCCCAGCAGCGGCAGCCATTGGTCGCGGCTGGCCAGCATGTCGGCCAGCAAGCCCTGGGCGGCGCGCACGTCCACATCCAGATGGGCGATCAGCGCCGCGACGGCGGCATTCTCGTCGGCCATGTCCAGCGTGGCCTGGGCGGCGGCTTCGTAGTGTTCGCGCGCGTCGTCGGCAATGGCGGGCAGGCCGCCCAGCGAACTCAGCCAGGGCATGGCCCGGACCAGATGGGTGCAGAAGGAATCGATGGTGCGTATGCTCAGGCGGGCGGGGTATTCAAGCAGCTTCCAGCCCAGCTCTTCGTCGCGCTGCATGGCCCGCCGCGCCAGTTCCCAGCTGCGCCGCCGGTATTCCTCTTCGGGCGCGGCCTGCATGCCGGCCCGCAGCTTGGCCAGCACGCGCGCATGCATTTCGGATGCCGCCTTGCGCGTAAAGGTGATGGCCACGATTTCCTCGGGCCGCTTGACCGTGGCCAGCAAGGCCAGGATGCGGTCGGTCAGGAGTTCCGTCTTGCCCGAGCCGGCCGGGGCCTGGACCAGGAAGGACTGGGAGGGGTCGATGGCCGCCTCGCGCACGGCGCGGTCGCTGGGCTGTTTAATCGTCACGCCGGTATTCCTCGGTCAAGCGCAAAAAAGGCAGCGCGTCGCAATAGCGCAAATCGTCCTGCCGCAAGGTCCGGTTGACGGCACGGCCCGCCACATACTCATCGGCCAGCGCATGAATCGCGGCGCGCCATTGCGCCATCAGCCCGCTCCAGGACTGGCCGGCGAAATCGGGCCAGTCCTGCGGCGTCGCCAGCCCCGTGAAACCGTAATCGCCGTCAGCCAGCCCCTTGACCAGGGTGTCGCGGGCATGCAGCCGCGCCAGCACCAGCGCAACGACCTCGGCATCCTCTTCGGCCAGCACCGCCGCATAGAAAGGCAGTTGCAGCCCCACCGGCCGCGCACGCATCCAGTCCGGCTTGGGGTCGATATTTCCATTGCCCGACTTGTAATCGATCAGCACCAGCCGGCCATCGTCGAGCTCGTCGATGCGGTCCAGGCGCAGGCTGAGCTCCAGCGGCCCGTGCAGCCACACGTATTCTTGTTCGACGTCGCGCACGCGAAATGGCTGACGCAGCCGTTCCAGATCGAGCCATTCCCGCAAGACCGCCAAGGCACGGGCGCATTCGAGCTCGCGCAGCGTGGCGCCGTAGTCGGCCAGGCATTCGTCGCTGGCTTGCAATACGGACTCGCGCAATAGCGTATCGAGTCCGCCATCGTCCCAGGTGCGCAGCAAGGCCTGCTGGTCCTGCAAGACGCGCCAGACGAGTTCGATGGCCTTATGCAGCAGCAGTCCGCGCGCATTCTGGTCGGCGATGTCCGCATAGCCCCTTAGCTGGCTTGCGCCCAAGCGATACTTGACGAAGGCCCATAAAGGGTTGCGCGCCTGGGTGTCGATGACGGCGATGCCGCCGCGTGTCCTGCCCTGGCCGTGCAGGGG
>JBARWC010000146.1:0-8113 GCA_049646585.1 Burkholderiaceae bacterium
CTGCTGACCCTGGGCATTCCCGGCAACGCCGTGACCGCCCTGATGATCGGCGCCATGACCATCCACAACATCCAGCCCGGCCCGCAGGTCATGACCAGCCACCCGGACCTGTTCTGGGGCCTGATCGTGTCCATGTGGATCGGCAACCTGATGCTGATCGTGCTGAACCTGCCGCTGGTCGGCCTGTGGATCAAGCTGCTGAAGGTCCCCTACCGCATCCTGTTCCCGGCCATTCTGGTGTTCTGCACCATCGGTGTGTACTCGCTGAACTACAACGTGTTCGACATCTGGATGACGGCGTTGTTCGGCCTGATCGGCTACATCTGGGCCAAGCTCAAGTGCGAAGGCGCTCCGCTGCTGCTGGGCCTGGTTCTTGGCCCCATGATGGAAGAGAACTTCCGGCGCGCCCTGCTGCTGGCACGCGGCGACTACACCACCTTCGTGACGCGGCCGCTGTCCATGTCGCTGCTGATCGCCGCCGCCCTGCTGGTGGTCATCGTGGCCCTGCCGTCCATCAAGAAGAAACGCGAAGAAGCATTCGTCGAAGAGGGCTGACCGCCCCCGCCGACACCATGCCTTACGGCTTGGAGCCCACCGCCTGGCGGTGGGTTTTTTTTTATACGCCTCGTAATGAGGTAACCTTACGGGCGGAGCAACACGCAAACACCAACCAACGGAGAATAAAGAGATGTCATCCATCAATACCAGGCCCTACGAATCGCAAGCCGCAACCGAAGTCGCCTTCCTGGGCCTGGGCGTCATGGGCTACCCCATGGCCGGCCACCTGGCCAAGGCGGGGCATAAAGTCACGGTCTACAACCGAACCTTCTCCAAGGCCGAGGCCTGGGTCAAGGAATTCGGCGGCACCGCCGCGCGCACTCCCAAAGAGGCCGCGCAGAACGCCCGCATCGTATTCAGCTGCGTCGGCAACGACGACGATCTGCGCAGCGTGATGCTGGGGGACGACGGCGCCCTGGCCGGCATGAAATCCGGCGCGCTGCTGGTGGATCACACGACCGCGTCCGCCGAAGTGGCGCGTGAGCTCTACGCCCTGGCCAAGCAGCAGGGCGTCGGCTTCGTCGACGCTCCCGTGTCGGGCGGCCAGGCGGGCGCCGTCAACGGCAAGCTGACCGTCATGTGCGGTGGTGAAAAAGCGCATTTCGACACCATCCAGCCGCTGGCCTACAACTTCGCCCAGGCCGTCACCCTGCTGGGCGAGCCCGGATCCGGCCAACTGGCCAAGATGGTCAACCAGATATGCATCGCCGGCCTGGTGCAAGGGCTGTCCGAGGCCATCGCCTTCGGCCAGGCCGCCAAGCTGGACATGAAGCAGGTGCTGGACGTCATCAGCAAGGGCGCGGCCCAAAGCTGGCAGATGGAAAACCGCGGCGCCACCATGGTCGACGACAAGTTCGATTTCGGGTTCGCGGTCGACTGGATGCGCAAGGACCTGGGCCTGGTGCTGTCCGAGGCGCGCCGCAACGGCGCCCGCGTGCCCGTAACGGCTCTGGTCGACCAGTTCTATGCCGATGTCCAGAAAATGGGCGGCAATCGCTGGGATACCTCCAGCCTGATCAAGCGCCTACGCGACTGACGCGCCCCTAGCCCTTGTACCGGGGCAGCTTCAGGATGGCGCACAGCCCCACCCCTCCGTCCGGAGACGGGTCGCCATCCTGCAGCACAATAGTGCCGCGATTGCGTTCGGCATAGGCCAGCGCAATCGCCAGCCCCAAGCCCGACCCGCTGCTACGCATGCCTTTACGGGCCGCCCCACCGCGATCGAAGCGCATGAACACGCTTTCGCGCAGCGTGGGATCTAACCCCACCCCGTTGTCGGAAACACTGACCCAGGCCTGGTCCTGCGAGACGCCGGCCGACACCGTGATGGTGCAGCCCTCCCCCGCATGATTGATCGCGTTGTGGACCAGGTTGGCGATGGACTCGTGCAGCTCCGCATCGCTGCCCAATACCCAGGCCTGCGCATCGCCCAGCCCGTCGGCGTCGCCGTCAACCCAGCCCAGGTCCTGGTGCTTTTCGCGCGCCAACGGCAGGTTCTGCAACACAACTTCGCGCGCCAGGGCGTTCAAATCCACCCTGGCCTGCGGCGCCATCTCGTTGCGGCTGGCGTGCGCCAGCGACAGCAACTGCTCGGTCAGCCGGGACGTGCGGCCCAACTGGGCGATGATGGCCGTCAGCGTTTCCCGCATGCGGCCGATGTCGGGCTCGCGCTTGGCGTACTGCGCCTGCGTCCGCATGATGGCCAGGGGCGTGCGCAACTGATGCGAGGCATCGGTCAGGAACTGCACCTGCTTGTCCAACACGCGGCGATACAGGTCGATGTGGTGGTTTACCGCCTTGACCAGCGGCACAACCTCGTGCGGGACCTGGTCGGCGTCCAGAGGCATCAGGTCGTCCACAGCGCGGGCCTTGACCTCGCGCCGTAGCTCGCTTAGCGGCCGCAAGGCCCATTCGACACTGAACCACACCAGCAGCACGGCCAGTATCAGCATGCGCCCGTCACGGAACAGGCCCAGCCGCCAGGCCTCCTGCTGGGTGCGCAAGCGCATGTCTATGCTTTCGCCCACCAGTATGATCACCTGCCTGTGCATCCCTTCGTAGTGCAGGTCGCGCCACAGGGCCACCATGCGCAGCTCGTCGTTGCGATACATGGCGTTGTAGAACACGGGGGTGCCTTCATTGTCGGCCAGGGCCGCGGGCCTGGGCAGGCCATGCATGCCCAGCAAGGTGTTGCCCTTGAGCTGCCTGGCCGGCGCCCCCGCCAGGCTAAGCGCCAATGGCGAGACCTCTTCCACCCTGAAGTATTTTCGATTGCCGGCGCGCGATTCCAGCATAACCTGCGCATAGAACGGCGGATCGATGCGCAAGGTGCCGTCTTTGTTGAATTCGACGCTGGTCTCCAGCACCTTGGCCGGTTCCAGCAAAGCGCTGTCGTAGACCTCTTCGGTGACGGATTTCAGGGCGCCATAGTCGTTCCAGCTGTCGATGAGCAGCAAGGTGATGATGCCGGGAATAAGCAGGACGAGCAGCCAGAAGCGGATGCTGCCCCGAGGTTTTTGCGTCACCCAGACCATGCCTCAGCCGTCTTCATTGATGCTTTCGAGCATATAGCCCAGGCCGCGCACCGTAACGATGCGCACGTCGCTTCCCGCCAGCTTCTTGCGCAGGCGATGCAGCACGACCTCGATGGCATCCAGGCTGGCCTCGCTATCGTGGTCGAACACCCTGCTGTAGAGCTGGTTTTTTTCCACCGGCAGGCCGCTACGCGTGACCAGCACGGCCAACGCCGCATGTTCGCGCGGGGTCAGGTGCAATATGGCGCCATCCAGGGAAAATGCGCGGCTCTCGCTGTCGTAGACCAACGAGCCGCATTGCATGCGCGGCACCTGCCGACCGCGGCTGCGGCGCACCAGAGCCGTGAGCCTGGCTTCCAGCTCTTCCAGCGCAAACGGCTTGGTCACGAAATCGTCGGCACCCAGGTTCAGGCCCCGCACCCTGTCCTGCAAGGCCCCCTGGGCCGTCAGGATGAGCACCGGCGTCACATCGCCCCGATTGCGCATTTCGCGCAAGAGGACCAGGCCGTGCTTGTCGGGCAGGCGCAGGTCCATGATGACTGCATCGTAGTCGGACGCGGACAGCAGGTGCTCGGCGGTGGCGGCGTCGGGCGCATGCTCGGGCACGAAGCCGCTTTGAGCCAGCGCGCGCTCAAGCCAGGCGGCCATTTCGCGCTCGTCTTCAACCAATAGTACGCGCATGGCCCTTGTTGTCCGGGGAAGGCAAGGCGGCGGAGCGCTGGTTCTGGGAGCGCTGCCTGAGATAGCGGGTTTCCTGGCCCCGTTTGAACAATATGCCGGCCAGTTCGTTCAACGCCAGGGTGTAGACCTCGCGCTTGAATTCGATGACGGCCTCTAGCGGAACCCAATAAGAGCTCCAGCGCCAGGCGTCGAACTCGGGGCTGTGGCTGGCGCGCAGGGATACGTCGGAGTCGCGCCCGACCATACGGAGCAAAAACCAGATTTGTTTTTGCCCTTTATAGTGTCCGCGTGAATCGCGCCGGACAAAATTACTCGGCACGTTGTAGCGCAGCCACTCGCGCGTCCGACCTAATATGCGCACATGCTCGGGCAGCAAGCCCACCTCTTCGTGCAGCTCGCGATACATGGCCTGTACGGGGCTTTCCCCATACTTGATGCCCCCTTGCGGAAACTGCCATGCATGCTCCCGAATGCGTTTACCCCAGAAAACCTCGTTTTTCTGATTTACGAGGATAATGCCGACATTAGGACGGTAGCCTTCACGGTCTAACATAGGCCACCCCAAAGCGAATTCAATACAATTACCGTTGATTATACGTATCTGTCGAGATCCTCACCATGCATGCAAGCAAGTATCACATCAATACACTGAAAGAAGCGCCCGCGGAAGCCGAAGTCAAAAGCCATCAGCTCATGACCCGGGCCGGGATGATCCGCAAGGCCGCCGGAGGAATCTACACCTACATGCCTCTGGGGCTGAAGGTCTTGCGCAAGATCGAAGCCATCGTCCGCGAGGAAATGAACCGGGCCGGCGCCATCGAACTGCTGATGCCGGTGGTGCAACCGGCCGAACTCTGGGTCGAGTCGGGCCGCTGGGAGCAATACGGCGCCGAATTGCTGCGCATCAAAGACAGGCATCAGCGCGATTTCGTGCTGCAGCCCACCTCGGAAGAGGTCATTACCGACATCGCTCGCAACGAAATACATAGCTGGCGCCAACTGCCGCTGAACTTCTATCATATCCAGACCAAGTTCCGCGACGAGCGCCGGCCGCGCTTCGGCCTGATGCGGGGCCGCGAATTCACCATGAAGGACGCTTATTCCTTCGACCGCGACGAGGCCTCGGCCCAGGCCAGCTACGACAGCATGTATGAAGCCTATATGCGCATCTTCAAGCGCCTGGGCCTGGAGTTCCGCGCGGTCGCGGCCGACACGGGCTCGATAGGCGGGTCGCGCAGCCATGAGTTCCAGGTCATCGCCGATACCGGCGAAGACCTGATCGTCTACAACCCCGACTCCGACTACGCCGCCAACATCGAACTGGCCGAGGCCGCCTGCCTGATAGCGCAGCGCGGGGCGGCGACCGAAGCCCTGGCCAAGACGCCGACGCCCGATGCGCCCAAATGCGAAATCGTCGCCCAGCAACTGAACAGGCCCCTGGCGGACACGGTCAAGTCCATCGTCCTGGCCACCGACAATCCTGAAGCGCCCGGCCAGGCCAGGATATGGCTGCTACTGCTGCGCGGCGACCACGAACTGAACGAGGTCAAGACCGGCAAGCTGGCCGGCTTCGAAGGCGGCTACCGCTTCGCCACCGAACAGGAAATCATGGCGACCTTCGGCTGCGTGCCCGGCTATCTGGGCCCCCTGAATCCCACCGGCCCCGTCACCATCATCGCCGATCGCACCGTCGCCAACATGAGCAACTTCATTTGCGGCGCCAACCAGGAGGGCTTCCACTACACCGGTGTGAACTGGGGCCGCGACCTGGCCGAGCCGCAAGTGGCCGACCTGCGCAACGTGGTGGCCGGCGATCCGGCTCCGCAAGGCGGGCAACTGGCCATACAGCGAGGCATCGAAGTCGGCCACGTCTTCTTCCTGGGCGACAAGTATTCCAAGGCCCTGGGCGCCACCTTCCTGGAAACCGACGGCAAGCCGGCGGTCCTGCAAATGGGCTGCTACGGCATAGGCATCAGCCGCATCGCGGCCGCCGCCATCGAGCAGAACCACGACGAGAAAGGCATCATTTGGCCTCGCGCCATCGCGCCGTTCGAGGCCGTCATCTGCCCCATGGGCTGGAATAAAAGTGAAACAGTACGCAACGCCGCCCAGGCCCTGTACGACGAGCTGCGCCAACAAGGCGTGGACGTCATGCTCGATGATCGCGACACGCGCCCCGGCATCATGTTCGCGGACTGGGAACTCATAGGCGCGCCCTTGCGCATCACGGTGGGAGACCGCGGGCTGAAGGAAGGCATAGTCGAAATCCAGACACGGCGCCAGGAAACCGCCGACAAGGTCGCCGTGGCCGATGCCCTCGCCCATGCACTGAAGCAGTTAGAATCGCTATAGCGTGTTCGGGCCGGCAAAACCGGCCCACTGTCTTTACGGCAACCGGAACGGCTGCCCGGCGATGTCACACCACTTAACGAAAGACATGTCCATCGAAACACCCGATTCATTTTCCCACCTGGATATTCGCGTATATTACGAAGACACCGACGCGGGCGGTGTAATGTATTACGCCAATTACCTAAAATTTTTCGAGCGGGGCAGGACGGAATGGCTGCGTCGGCTAGGCGTGGACCAGTCCCGGATGGCTGAACAAGAAAAACGCATATTCGTAGTGAAGAACGTTGAAATACAATATTGCAAACCCGCAAGGCTCGACGATCTGCTCGCCATACGCAGCATGATCACCCGTGTTGGTCCCGCATCCGTCAATTTCTCGCAGTCCGCCCTGCGCGGCACGGAACTGCTTTGCGAAAGCGCGATCCAAGTGTGCTGCGTCGATGCAGAATCGTTCCGCCCCACCGCGTTTCCCAAACAATTTAGAACCCTACTGGAAAAGGCCAAGAAATAACCATGCAACCCACCAACGACCTGTCGTTGCTCACCCTACTCGTCGAGGCCAGCCTGCCCGTGCAGGTGGTCATGCTTATTCTGCTGGGCATCTCGATACTGTCCTGGACCTATATTTTCAGCAAGCGCGCCACCCTGAAGCGGGCGAACGAGCAAACGCGCCGTTTCGAGGACGACTTCTGGGCCGGCGGCGACCTGTCCGTCCTGCAGCAGGCCGTTGCCACACGCCGCAGCGAACATGGCGCCCTGGCCCGTATTTTCGACGCCGGCATGACCGAATTCATCAAGGCACGCCGCAACAACGGCGGCGGGGACACCATGCTGGACGGCCCGCGCCGCGCCATGCGCGCCACCTATCAGCGCGAAATGGACGGCCTGGAATCGCACCTGAACTTCCTGGCCTCGGCCGGGTCGGTCAGCCCCTATATCGGGCTGCTGGGCACGGTATGGGGCATCATGCACGCCTTCATCGGTTTGTCGTCCATGCAGCAGGCAACGCTGTCGGCCGTCGCCCCCGGCATCGCCGAGGCGCTCATCGCCACGGCCATCGGCCTGTTCGCGGCAATCCCGGCGGTCTTGGCCTACAACCGCTACACCAACGAGATCGACCGCCTGTCCATTCGTTTCGATAGCTTCATCGACGAATTCCTGAACATCTTGCAACGTCAGGTGCGCTGATGCCGTCCATCCGCGGCGGCAATGGCCGCTCCCGCCGTATGAAGAACGATATCAACGTGGTGCCGTACATCGACGTCATGCTGGTTCTGCTGGTGATCTTCATGGTTACCGCGCCCATGATCACGCCCGGGCTGATCGAACTGCCCTCCGTCGGCCAGGCCGCCGAAGTGAAGGCCAAGCCGGTCGAAGTCCAGGTCGAGGAAGACGGTACCATTTCACTGCGCGTGCGCGATGCCGGCGCCAACTTCGAGAAAATCAACAGCCAGAACCTGGTGACCGAGGTTCAGTCCCGGATTACCGCGGACACGCCGGTCGTGATCGCCGCCGACGGCCGGGTGCCCTATGAAACCGTCATGAAAATCATGGACCAATTGCGCAGCAGCGGCATCCAGCGGCTGGGCTTGCTGGTCGACCAGAAATCGAATCCGGAACAGCAAAAGAAATAGGGCCGACCGCTCCGGCCGCAGGACTTCGCGCAACGCAATGAAGCAGACACAGAAAAACACCCGCAAGACTCCGCCATCCACGCCCGAGCAAAAGGACGAGCGTCGGGGTCTGAGCTATGCGCTGTTCATACACGCCGCCCTGATACTGTTCATGCTGTTCGGCTTCATCGCATCGCCCAACAACCCGAATCCCGTCCAGGTTGAGCTATGGGCGGACGGCACCACGCCCACCGCCTCCGAGCCCGACACCGAACCCGAGCCGGAAGAGGCCACTCCGCCGGAGCCCGCTCCCGAGCCGCCGCCCGAGCCCAAGCCGGCTCCGGAACCCGAGCCCGCTCCGCCGCCCCCACCACC
>JBARWC010000147.1:0-2100 GCA_049646585.1 Burkholderiaceae bacterium
GCGGTGCGCGCGGCGCCAGCGGGCGGCTTGACTACGGAGGGTTCGGACGGCGTCGGTGCATCGTTGTCGGCAGGCAAGGATGCGTTCAGGGGCAGGCCAAAGAAAAGATGCAGGCCGGCCCAGGCCAGGCAGGCGGTGCGCCAGCCGAACTCCACTTCCAGCCAGGCCGACAAGGGCCAGCCTACCGTGCTGGCGAAACCGGCGAACAGCGTGATGCCGGTGATGGCGTTGCGGGCCTGGTTGCCGTATAGCTTCACGACGGTGGAAAAAGCCGCTTCGTACAAGCCTATGCCCATGCCCGCGCCTATCAGCAGCCACCCGATCAAAAATAGCGCCACATTTGGAGACCACGCCAGGCAAGACAGACCGGCGGCGTAGATAAGATTGCTGGCAAGCAGGACGGGCCGGCCGCCGTAGCGGTCTATGCAGCGGCCGCCGAATGGACCGATCAGCGCCGCCAGGACCAGGGCGGCGGAGAATGCGCCGAAAACGGCCTGCACGGGCAGGGCCAGATCGCGGGCCATGGACTCGGCAAGCATGGCGGGCAGGTAGTAGGAAGAGGCCCAGGCAAGCGTCTGGGTCAGTCCCAGACTGGTGACGGTGACTGCGCGCCGGTTTATCCGCATGATGGCCTCGGTTTTTATGGCGATGATAATCGATATCTGGATATTGGCGCCTTCGTATGCTAGTGTCCCGTCTGGTTCATTCTTCTCGCTGTGCGCTTATGCCCGTATTGCTTGCCGTTGCCGTGCTTTTCCTGATGCAGATCGCGGGCGAAGTCCTGGCCCTGTGGACCGGCCTGCCTTTGCCCGGGCCGCTGATCGGCATGCTGCTGATGCTGGCGGCGCTCATGGCTTATGGCCGCGTGCCGGCCGGCTTGCGCGATGCCTGCCACCACATCCTCAAGCATCTGATGCTGCTTTTCATTCCGGCGGTCTCCGGCATCATGGTGTATTTCGGCACGCTGGAGCGCGAGTGGATACCCTTTCTGCTGGCCTGCGTCGTGGGCGTGGCGCTTACCATCGTGGTCACGGCCTTGACCTTCAGGTGGATGCTGAAACGCACCGGGACGCCGGGCTCATGAGCGCCGATCTTCCCGCCCTGTGGGCGCATCTGGCCGGATCGCCGCTGTTCTGGCTGTGCTTCACCCTGTTGGCCTATCTGCTGGCCGTGGCGGTGCACCAGCGCGCGGGGGGCCACCCCTTGCTGCTGCCTATGCTGACATCGGTCGTCGTGGTGATCGCCTTCCTGCTGGCGACCGGCACGCCGTATCCCGTCTATGCCAAGCACACCTGGTTCCTGCAATTCCTGATCGGCCCGGCCACCGTGGCCCTGGCCATTCCCCTGTATGGTCAATTGGGCCGCCTCAAGCGCATGCTGGCTCCTATCGTCGTGGCCTTGCTGGCCGGTTGCCTTACGTCGGTGGTATCGGCGGTGGGCATCGCCTGGGCCCTGGGCGGGAATTTCCTGACACAGGCTTCGGTGGCGCCCAAGTCGGCCACCATGCCCATCGCCATGGAAGTGGCCGGCTTGAGCGGCGGCCTGCCTTCCTTGACGACCATAGCGGTGGCCATCACCGGCGTTTCCGGCGCCATCATGGCCGGCGCCTTGCTGAAGGCGATGCGCGTGCAAGACCCCGCCGTGCAAGGCTTCGCATTGGGCCTGAGCGCGCACGCCATCGGCGTGGCGCGAGCTTTCCAGACAAATGAAACGGCCGGCGCTTTTGCCGCGCTCGGCATGGGCCTGAACGGCATCGCCACGGCCGTGGCCGTGCCCTTGCTGTTTGCCCTGCTGGCGCTTTTCTGAGCCTGGCGCTATGATTTTTCCATCATGGACGCTTGTATGCCCAGCGCAGGGCGTCCGCGTGCAAGCGTATAGGAAAACCAGACCGGCATGGCCGCATAGGCCTTAGTCATAGCCGGCGAGCCGGCGCGAAAACAATCACAGGAGACCCGAATGCCCACGATTTACGACCAGGATTTGCCCCAGACACCGGCCAATTACTCGCCCATGTCGCCGTTGTCTTTCATCGAGCGCTCGGCGCAGGTTTACCCGCAGCGCCTGGCGGTGGTGCACGGGTCGGGGCCGCAAGCCCTGCGC
>JBARWC010000148.1:0-3856 GCA_049646585.1 Burkholderiaceae bacterium
ACGCCCGGCTTGCCGGTGGAGCGCGCATAGCCCTCGGCCGCATGCATGGCGCCCTGCTCGTGCCTGACCAGCACGTGCCGTATGCGCGGCTCGGAATACAAAGCGTCGTACAGCGGCAATACCGCCCCGCCCGGATAGCCGAAAATGGTATCCACGCCATGGGCGATCAAAGTATCAAGCAGGGCTTGCGCGCCGTTTCGGCCGCTGGGTTCTGTAGGAGTATTCACGGTAAGGCGGTTATTGCATAAGATATCGGTATTGCAGAAGTTTATTCCCTTTTCCCCACGGCTTCAGACACCCTCTTATGAGTCACGCAGCAGAATCCTGGCACTTGGTCCAACAGTCCACCTTGCACGGCACGGGCGTCTTCGCCGCCCGCGACATTCCCGCCGGCACCCAGATCATCGAATACAAAGGCAGGCGCATCACGACGGAGCAGGCCGACGCCATGCACCCGGTCAATCCCGACGACCCCTTCCATACCTTCTTCTTTGCGCTCAGCAGCGGCAAGATCATCGATGGCGGCGACAAGGGCAACGATGCGCGCTGGATCAACCACTCCTGCGGCCCCAATTGCGAAGCCCAGGAGAACGCCAGCGGCAAGAAAGTGCACATCGTCGCCCTGCGGGACATCGCCGCGGGCGAAGAACTGTTCTACGACTACGGCCTGATCATGGAGGGGCGCATCACCAAGGCCCTGCGCCGCGACTACCTCTGCCTGTGCGGCACCCCCGACTGCCGGGGCACCATGCTGGCCCTGCCCAAGAAGCAGGCAAAAAAGGAAAAAAAGCCCAAGGACAAGAAGAAATCGGCAAAGAAGAAGTAAAGCGCCGGCCGCGCTGAACACGGGAAACCCCGGGCTACAAAAAACGGCGCGGCGCGGTAGCATGTCGGCTACCGAACAAAAACAGCTGTATACCTATTGCATGCCTTCCCCGAACGCCGACCACGAGCCCATCGAACCCATTGTGCCCGAAACGGCGGACCCGCCCGTCAAGGTGCCGCTTAAAATCGAAGACTGGATCTCGGTGCTGATCATGGCGGCGCTGGCAATCATCACCTTCGCCAACGTCATCATCCGCTACCTGACGGACGGTTCCTTCGCCTGGACCGAGGAAATCTCCGTCTTCCTGCTCATCGTCCTGACCATGACGGCAGGCGCCACGGCCTTCGTGCGCAACCAGCACATACGCATCGAGCTCTTCGCCGACGGCGGCACGGCTGCGCGGCGGCGCAAGCTGGCGCTTTTCAGCCACACGCTGGTGCTGGCCTTTTTCGTGCTGCTTACCATTTTGTCCGCCCGCATGGCGCTGGACGAATACAACTGGGGCGACACCTCGCCGGCCATAGGCGTGCCCACCTGGTGGTATTCGATGTGGATGCCGGTGCTGTCCTTCGCGATCGCGCTGCGCGTCGCCGGCATGCTGCGCCGCCTGCTGCGGGAGGCGCCATGATCGCCACCACGCTATTCATCGTCTTCATCGTGCTGATGGTGGTCGGCATGCCGGTCGGCGTGGCGCTGGGCATTGCCGGCACACTGGCCATCGTGATGTCCAACCTGGATACGCAGTGGTTCGGCCTGCTGGCGATCCCGCAAAGCTTCTACGCGGGGCTGGCCAAGTATCCGCTGCTGGCCATCCCCATGTTCGTGCTGGTCGGCTCCATCTTCGACCGATCGGGCGTGGCCAGCCGATTGGTCAACTTCGCCATTTCCATCGTCGGCCGCGGGCCGGGCATGCTGCCCCTGGTGGCGATTTCAGTGGCCATGTTCCTGGGCGGCATTTCGGGTTCGGGGCCGGCTTGCGCGGCGGCGGTCGGCGCCGTCATGATAGGCGCCATGACCCGGGCGGGCTACCCAAAATCGTTCTCGGCCAGCATCGTGGCGGCCGGGGCCTCGACCGACATCCTGATTCCGCCCTCCATCGCCTTCATCGTCTATTCCATACTGGTGCCGCAGGCCTCGGTCCCCGCCCTGTTCGCGGCGGGCATGGTTCCGGGCATCCTGGCCGGCATCGCCCTGATCGTGCCCTCCGTCTGGCTGGCCAGGCGCCACAATATGGGCGACCAGGAAAGCAGCCTGCCCCGCCCGCCATTCTGGCCCAGCCTGCGGGAAGCGGCCTGGGGGCTGATCGCGCCCGTCATCATCCTGGGCGGAATGCGCATGGGCTATTTCACGCCCACCGAAGCGGCGGTGGTAGCCGTCTTCTACGGTCTTTTCGTCGGCATGTGCATCCATCGCACCATCAAAATACGCGATCTATTCACCATTTTGCGCGAAGCCGCCGAGCTTTCCTCAGTCATCATGCTGGTTGTGACGCTGGCGGGCATCTTCGCCTGGGCCCTGTCCACCCTCAGCGTGATCGACCCCATCACCCAGGCCATCGTCCATTCGGGGCTGGGCGAATACGGCGTGCTGACGCTGCTGATCGTCCTGCTGATCATCCTGGGCATGTTCCTGGACGGCATATCCATCTTCCTGATCTTCGTGCCGCTGCTCATGCCCATCGCCAGCACCTACCAGTGGGACGCGGTATGGTTCGGCGTGATCCTGACGCTGATGGTGGCCGTGGGGCAGTTCACGCCCCCGCTGGCGGTCAACCTTATGGTGTCCTGCCGCATCGCCAAGGTCCCCATGGAAAGCACGGTACGCTGGGTGGGCTGGCTGCTGGCGTCCATGCTTTCCGTGCTTGTACTGGTCATCGTGTTTCCGGAGCTGGCCCTATGGCTGCCCCGCTACCTTGGCTTCTAAGCCTTATTCGCCGGCGGCATGGCGCCGCCGGCTTTTCCGTGTATCGACACACCCGAGAGGAGACTCCATGAAAATACGTTCCATGCTTGGCGCCATCACCTGCGCCGTGGCGGCGCTGGCCGCAACGTCCGCCGCGCACGCGGCCAACTACAAATCCGAATACAAGCTGTCCATCGTCGTGGGCACCACCTTCCCCTGGGGCCAGGGCGCCGAAATCTGGTCCAAGCTGGTCAAGGAACGCACGGAAGGGCGCATCAACATCAAGATCTACCCGGGCACCTCGCTGGTGCAGGGCGACCAGACGCGCGAGTTCACCGCCATCCGCCAGGGCATCATCGACATGGCCATCGGCTCCACCATCAACTGGTCCCCGCAGGTCAAGCAGCTGAACCTGTTCTCGCTGCCCTTCCTGATGCCCGACTATGCCGCCATCGACGCGCTCATCCACGGTGCGGTGGGCAAGGCCTTGTTCAAGGACATTGAAAAAGCCGGCGTCGTGCCGCTGGCCTGGGGCGAAAACGGCTATCGCCAGCTCAGCAACTCCAAGCGCGACGTGAAAACGCCCGAAGACCTGAAGGGCATGAAGCTGCGCGTGGTCGGGTCGCCGCTGTACATCGACACCTTCACCGCTCTGGGCGCCAACCCCACGCAAATGAGCTGGGCCGATGCGCAACCCGCCCTGGCCACCGGCGCCGTCGACGGGCAGGAAAACCCCCTGTCCATCTATGCCGGCGCCAAGCTGTACGACGTGGCGCAAAAGCATCTGACCCTGTGGAACTACGTGGCCGATCCGCTGGTGTTCGTGGTGAACAAGCAAGTGTGGGAATCCTGGACCGAAGCCGACCGCAAGATCGTGCGTGAAGCGGCCATCGAGGCCGGCAAGCAGGAAATCGTCATCGCTCGCAAAGGCGTGACGCCCGAGGATCCCTCCATGCTGAAGGACATCGAAAGCCACGGCGTCACCGTCACCAGTCTGACGCCCGCGCAGCACGAAGCCTTCGTGAAGGTGACCAAGCCCGTGTTCGACAAGTGGAAGAAAACCATAGGCGAGGACCTGGTCAACCAGGCCCAGAAGGACATCGCCGCCCGCAAGAAGTAAGCATCGCC
>JBARWC010000149.1:0-7493 GCA_049646585.1 Burkholderiaceae bacterium
GCACCCCGGCTCGCGCCGCTCGCGCGTGTTTCCCATCATCCCCAGTGTCGAACTGCAACCCGACGAGCGCAGCGCCTCGTGGCGCTTGTCCATCCTGGCGGCCGACCGGCCCGGCCTGCTGCACAGCCTGGCCAGGGTGTTCGCAGCCAATTCGATCAGCCTGAAAATGGCCAAGATCATGACGCTGGGCGACAGGGTCGAAGACATTTTCATCATAGAAGGCGACGCGCTGGGGCACCCGCGCAGCCAATTGCAGTTCGAACGCAATGTGCTGTCCACCCTGGACGGCGCAAGCCCATGAATTCCCCACCAAGGCCCACCACATGGCACTGAACGACATTTTCATCAACTTCGGACGCAGCTTTCTGTTCGCCCTGGCGACCCTGCTGCCCATCCTGAATCCGCCCGCCGTGGCGCCGATTTTCCTGACCCTGACGGAAGGGGCCGGCACCCAGGTGCGCACCCAGCTGGCCAAGCGGGTCGCCATCAACATACTCGTCATGCTGGCCATCGCCATGTTCGCCGGCAACGTGGTGCTGGACTTCTTCGGGATATCGCTGCCCATCGTGCGCATAGGCGGCGGCCTGCTGGTCATCGCCACCGCCTGGCGCCTGGTCAGCGCCTCGGACTACGACGCCGAGCACGCGCAGAACATGGCGGAAAGCTACTCACTGGAGCAAGTGCGCTCCAAGGCCTTCTATCCGCTGACCTTCCCCATGATTTGCGGCCCCGGCGCCCTATCGGCCGCCCTGACCGTGGGCGCCACGCTGCACGACGAGCGCTCCTGGGCCACCACCGTCAAGCTGGCCGGTTCCCTTCCGGCCATTGCCGTGGCGGCGCTGGTGGTCTATCTTTGCCTGCGCTTCGCCGCGCAATTCATGCACAAGCTGGGGCCCAACGGCACGGCGGTGCTGATGCGGCTGTCGGCCTTCATCCTGCTGTGCCTGGGCGTGCAAATCGTGTGGGACGGCGTGCATGAGCTGCTGCTGGGCCTGATACGCGAAGCGGCCGCTTGAGGGGGCCGGCACTTTTCCCGGCGGCGACTGTCATACCAGTCCCATTCCCGGCTGACTACATTTCTTAATACGAACTGCGATCCGACAATGATGAACCCGACATCCCGACTTCTGCACATCATGGCCCTGCTCAGCCTGGCCGCCGTCGCCGTGGCGCTGGTGTCCCAGCATGCCTTCGACATGCGGCCCTGCGCCTGGTGCGTCCTGCAACGCCTGATTTTCATTGCTATTGCGCTGGTGTGCTGGCTGGGCTTGCTGGCTGGCCGCATCGCCATAGGCCTGCGCCGGGTCGCGGCGCTCGTGGCGGTACTGCTGAGCGCCGGCGGCGTGGCGGCCGCATGGTATCAATATACCGTCGCGGCCAGCCTGTTCTCTTGCGATCTGACCTTTGCCGACCGCCTGATGGTGCGCAGCGGCCTGGACTCGGCGCTGCCCTGGCTGTTCGGCATCCAGGCCTCGTGCATGGACGCGCGCGTCGAGCTGCTGGGCCTGGAATACGCCTTATGGGGCCTGGGCCTGTTCGTCGTCCTGGGCGCCCTGGGTCTGTACGCCCTGCTGCGGCGCCTGGGCTAGCCCGACGCCGGCCCGGCCCGCCCGGCAGCCCTCCGGGCGGTGACGCGACGTGCTACTCGTCGTTCTCGCGGGTGGCCATTTCACCGGCCGCGGGGCGGGCGCCGCGCGTCTGGCTGAGGCGTTCCAGATAGGCTTGGTCGATGTCACCGGTGACATAGCGGCCATTGAAGCAGGACGATTCGAACTGTTTCATGGCCGGGTTCAAGTCGCGTATGGATTGTTCCAGGTCGCTCAGCTCTTGATAGACCAGGCTGTCGGCACCGATTTCACGCGCGATCTCGGCCGTGTCCCGCCCGGTGGCGATGAGCTCGGCCTGGGTGGGCATGTCGATGCCGTAGACGTTGGGGAAGCGCACCGCGGGCGCCGCCGACGCGAAATACACTTTATTGGCCCCGGCGGCGCGCGCCATGTCGACGATTTCGCGGCTGGTGGTGCCGCGCACGATGGAGTCGTCGACCAGCAGCACATTCTTGCCGCGAAATTCCATATCGATGGCGCTCAGTTTCTGGCGCACCGACTTCTTGCGCACGGCCTGGCCGGGCATGATGAACGTGCGGCCCACGTAGCGGTTCTTGATGAAGCCCTCGCGATAGCTCAGGTCGAGCCGGGCCGCCAGTTGCATGGCCGACGGCCGGGACGAATCGGGTATGGGCATGACGACGTCGATGTCGCCCAGGCGCAGGGACTTGGCCACATTGTCGCCCAGATACTCGCCCATATTCAGCCGCGCATCGTAGATGGACACGCCGTCCATCATCGAATCGGGGCGGGCGAAGTACACGTATTCGAAAACACAGGGCGTCAACTCGGGCTGCGCGGCGCACTGGCGGCTGGACAGCTTGCCGTCCAGGTCGATGAACACGGCTTCGCCCGGGGCGATGTCGCGCACCAGGGTGAAGCCGCAGCCGGTCAGCGCCACGGACTCGGACGCCACCATCCATTCAATGCCGGTATCGGTTTCAGCCGAGCCCAGGCACAAGGGGCGTATCCCGTACGGGTCGCGGAAAGCCACCAGGCCATAGCTGGCGATCTGGGCGATCACGGCGTAAGCACCCTTGGCACGTCGGTGTACGGAAGACACCGCCGTGAAAATGGCGGCCTCGTCAAGCGAACCGCCATTGGCCGCAAGCTGAAGCTCGTGGGCGAATACGTTGAGCAGGACTTCCGAGTCGGAATTGGTGTTGATGTGGCGTCGGTCGATCTTGAACAGCTCTTCGCGCAGTTCGCGCCAGTTGGTCAGGTTGCCGTTGTGCACGAAGGTGATGCCGAAAGGCGCGTTGACGTAGAAAGGCTGGGCCTCGTCGACGCTGTCGCTGGAACCCGCGGTGGGGTAGCGCACCTGGCCCAGGCCGCTGCTGCCGGGCAGCGAGCGCATGTTGCGCGTGCGGAATACGTCGCGCACCAGGCCGTGGGCCTTGTACATATTGAAAAACTGCTCGTGCGAAGTGGCGATGCCCGCCGCGTCCTGGCCGCGATGCTGCAACAGCAGCAAGCTATCGTAGATCAGCTGATTTACGGGACCCGAGCTCGCGACCCCTACAATTCCACACATGTTTGCTATTCCTGTGACTCAATCAAATCAGTACGGTAACCATGACGACAGCGAAGGCGGCAACAATTGCTTGACCTGCTGCACGCCCTTCACGGCGGTGCCGGACAGCCTGGCCTCGCTCCACCAGGGTTCCTTGGGCAGCTCGGTGTAACCGGCCAGCGCCACCAATATTAAAACGATCAGCGTGCCGCGCAGCAGGCCGAACAGCGCGCCCAGGCCATGGTCGGCGGGCGTCAGGCCGGTTTTCTCGATGAGGGTGGCCAAGGCCAGGTTCAGCAGCCCCACCAGCAGCAGCACGACGATGAACACCGCGGCATAAGCCGCCGCCGTGCGCAGCAAGGGGTTGTCGACCCAGCCGGCGATCCAGCCCGAAACCAGCGGCCCCCACCAGATGGCCGCCAGAAAGGCGACCACGTAGGCGATAAGCGAAAGGACTTCCTTTATGAGCCCGCGCAGGAGCCCCAGAAATGCCGACACGCCCAGGACGGCCAGCACGAGGTAGTCGAAGCTGGTCACTTAGAAGAGATGAAGCCGTTGTCGTAACCCAGCGCCCGCAAGCGGGCTTGCGCGGCCTGCGCCGCATCGCGCGTGGGGAAAGGCCCGACGCGCAGACGGTAAGTGGTTTTCCCGCCCGATACCGCGTTTTCAACGTAAGCATTGGTGACGCCGGCCGAAACCAGGCGCTCGCGCCGGACTTCGGCGTCTTTGTCGCTGGTATAAGCCGCCACCTGGAGGACGAAGCTGCCCTTCTGGGCCGGCGCGGGCGCGGGCTTGGGCTTGGAGGCGCTGCGGCCTTCGAGCAAGGCGATGGCCACCGAACCGTCGTCGGTGCGTTCGGTGCTTGCCTTGGGCTTGGGTTTGGGCTCGGGTTCGTGTTTCTTGGGAGCAGGTTCCGGCGCGGCCGGCCGCTCGGGGGCGGGGGTCGGTCGCGCAACCGGAGCGGGCGGCTCGGCGGCGGGCGGCGTAGCCTCCGGCGCCGGAGAGGTCGGCTGGACGGGGGCTTCGGGGGTAAGGGTGCCGGCTGCGGAATTGTCGGGCGCCGTCGGCGCCAGGGCGACGCCGCCCGAAGTTTCGGGAGGAACGATGGCCGGCACCACCACGGGCGTGGCGACCTGGCCTTCTTCAGGAGGCGGGGAATCGAACAGCATGGGTACGATGATGACCGCGGCCAGGACCAGCACCAGGGCGCCTATCAGCCTGCGCCGCGCGCGACCGCGCAATTCGTTGGCTTGCGCCTCGCTGGACAATGATGAGCGCGACGAGGAACGGCGCCCCGTTCCCGAAGCAGGTTCTTTACGAGAGAACAATCCCATGGGGCAGCAACCTATCTTGAAAAACAAGCCGGCCATGAGCCACGAGGCTTGCAAAATGCTATGTGGTCTTGCGCCCAAGCTCGTCTAGCACGGGGCCCACGGTCGCAAAAGATCCAAACACAAGAATTCTATCATTCTCGGCGGCTTGTTTCCGGGCCTCGGCAAACGCCAGCACCGGATTTTCAAAACTTGAAACTTCCACCGTCTTGGCGGCAACAGGGGGAGGCGCCACCGAACGCACCCCCGGCCTGCCCTCTTCCGCCGGCGCCGCCCGGTGAACCTCGGTACTGGCTTCCTCCATGGTGGGTTTGGCCGTCGTGGCGGCCAGAACCTGGCGCACCGCGGCGGCCAGGTCTTGCCCGGAGGTACCGCGCGCGCCGCCCAGGCTGGCGCAGTACCAACGATCCACGCGATGGGCCAGCTTGGCGATCACGCCGGGGATGTCCTTGTCGTTCAACATGCCGACCACGGCATGGGTATGCGGGAAGTAGCCCATATTGTCCAGGTTCTGGCCCAGGGCGGCCGCGGCGTGCGGGTTGTGGGCAACGTCCAGAATGATGGAAGGCGTGCCGGGCAGGATCTGCAGGCGACCCGGCAGCGACACCTGGGAAAGGCCGATGCGCACGGCCTGCTGGGGCACGACCAGCTTGAGGCGCAGGGCTTCCAGGGCGGCCAGGGCGGCCGAGGCGTTCAACAACTGGTTGGCGCCCCGCAAGGAAGGATAGGCGAGCCCGCTGCGGCGCTGGGAACGCCCGCCATAGGCCCATTGCTGTCGGTCGCCCGAATAATTGAAGTCCTTGCCGAACAGCCAGAGGTCGGCGCCGATTTCCTTGGCATGGTCCACGACGGTTTGCGGCGGCATGGGGTCGGCGCAGATCGCCGGCCGGCCGCTGCGGAAGATATGCGCTTTTTCCCAGCCTATCTTCTCGCGCGTGTTACCCAGGTATGCCGTGTGGTCGATGTCCACGCTTGTGATGATGGCGCAATCGGTGTCCACCAGGTTCACCGCGTCCAGCCGCCCGCCCAGGCCCACTTCCAGCACCGCCACGTCCACCTTGCGCTGCTCGAACAGCATCAGGGCCGCCAGCGTGGTGTATTCGAAATAGCTCAGGGTCGTGTCGCCGCGCTTGCTTTCTATCTCGTGGAACTGGCGGATGATGTCGGCGTCCTCGGCCTGATCGCCATTGACCCGTATGCGCTCATTGAAGTCGATGAGGTGGGGCGAGGTATAGGTGCCGACCTTGTAGCCCGAGGCCAACAGCATGGCTTCGAGCATGGCGCAGGTCGAACCCTTGCCGTTGGTGCCGCCCACCGTGATCTTCAGGAAGGGTAGCTCCAGCTTCAGTTTGTCGGCGACGACGCGCAAGCGGTCCAGGCCGAGATCGATGGGAGTTTTGTGCAGGGATTCCAGATAGTCCAGCCACTCTTGCAGGGTGGCGGTATCGCTGGGTCGGGGACGGGACATGATGAAGGCTTATCAATCAAAAAAACAACGGCAGGTGCCGATAGTAGCACCTGCCGGTAAAACAGCGACACTAGCCCATACAAGGGCCGGCGTTATTTGCGCCTTGTGGGAGGCAGGTCGGTGCAGACGCCCTCGGCCACCTCGGCCGCCATGCCCAGGGACTCGCCCAAGGTGGGATGGGGATGGATGGTCTTGCCGATATCGACCATGTCGGCACCCATTTCGATGGCCAGGGCCACCTCGCCGATCAAGTCGCCGGCATGGGTTCCGACTATGCCGCCGCCCAGGACACGATGGGTTTCAGCGTCGAACAAGAGCTTGGTGAAGCCCTCGTCGCGGCCATTGGCGATTGCACGGCCCGACGCCGCCCAGGGGAACAGGCCCTTCTGGATGGCGATGCCCTGCTTCTTGGCATCGTCTTCGGTCAGGCCCACCCAGGCCACTTCGGGATCCGTGTAGGCCACGGACGGAATGACGCGGGCGTCGAAGAAGCTCTTCTGGCCGGCGATGACCTCGGCCGCCACATGGCCCTCGTGCACGGCCTTGTGGGCCAGCATGGGTTGGCCGACGATGTCGCCAATCGCGTAGATGTGCGGCACGTTGGTGCGCATCTGCTTGTCGACTTCGATGAAGCCGCGATCGGTCACCGCCACGCCCGCCTTGTCGGCGCCTATCTTCTTGCCGTTGGGGCTGCGGCCCACGGCCTGCAGCACCAGGTCGTAGCGCTGAGGTTCCTTGGGGGCCTTGGCGCCCTCGAAGCTGACCCAGATGCCGTCCTTGCGCGCTTCGGCGCCGACGGTCTTGGTGTCCAGCATGACATGGTCGAAACGGCCCGCGTTCATCTTGTCCCAGACCTTGACCATGTCGCGGTCTGCGCCCGGCATGAGGCCGCTTTGCATTTCCACGACGTCCAGGCGGGTGCCCAGGGCCGAATACACCGTGCCCATTTCCAGGCCGATGATGCCGCCGCCCACGATGAGCATTTTTTCCGGTATGCCTTTAAGCAGCAAGGCGCCGGTGGAATCGACGATGCGCTCGTCTTCGGGGAAGAAAGGCAGCTTGACCGACTGGCTGCCGGCCGCGATGATGGCCGAGCCGAACTTGACCGCGCGGGTGCCGCCGCCGGCTTCCTGCACCGTCAGGTGATGCGGATCGGCGAACTGGCCCTGCCCCGTCAGCACGGTTACCTTGCGGGCGCGGGCCATGCCGGCCAGGCCGCCGGTCAGCTTGGCCACCACGCCGTCCTTGTAGGCGCGCAAGGCGTCCACGTCGATTTCGGGCTTGCCGAACTTGATGCCGTGGCCGGCCAGCGACTGGGCCTCTTCCAGAACCGCCGCCGTATGCAGCAGGGCCTTGGAAGGTATGCAACCCACATTCAGGCAAACCCCGCCCAGGGTGGCATAGCGCTCGACCAGCACCACGGACAGGCCCAGGTCGGCGGCCCGGAACGCCGCGGAGTATCCCCCCGGCCCGGCGCCCAGCACCAGAACATCACACTGGACATCGGCCGAGCCCGAGTAGCTGGCCGCGGCCGGCGCGGGAGCCGGTTTGGCGGCGGCGGGCGCGGCTGCAGC
>JBARWC010000150.1:0-5860 GCA_049646585.1 Burkholderiaceae bacterium
GCTGATCCCGCGCCCGTGGCTGATGCCGCGCCGGCGCCCGAACCCGTCGCCGCTCCCGAAGCGCCTGCCGAGCAAGCCGAGCCGCAGCCCGAAAGCGCCGCGCCGCAAGCCTCGCAAGAAGCTTCCGCTCCGGTCGACGAGGCGCCGCAAGCACCCGCGCAAGCTGAAGCGACCGAACCCGTTGCGCAAGCCGAGCCCGCTCCCGCTCCGGAAGTCGAAGCCGCTCCGGCCGCCGAGGCCGAAGCCGCTCCTCAAGACAGCCCCGTGGCTGCGGACGAACCGGTCGCAGCCGCGCCCGTCGTCGAAAGCAGCAAGCCGGCCGCCAAGAGCGCCGTGCGTTCGGCCAAGCATGCCGCCAAGCCCGCCGCTGAACAAGCCGTCGACGGCGAGCGCGAGCGCGCTCGTCGCGCCGCCGAAGCCGAGGCCGCCGCTCTACGTGAAATGCTGAGCCGGCCGCGCAAGGTCCTGAAGGCGCCCGAGCCTGAAGCCGGCGGTATTTCCGGCACCCTGCACAAGCCCGCCGGCGGCAAGGCCGCCAAGAAGGACGGCAAGGCTGCCGTCGGCGACAAGAAAGTCATCAAGGCGTCCGAAGTCTCGTCCTCCTGGACCGACGACAGCGGCCGCAAGAAGCCCGCGGCCAAGGCCGATGCCATGCCCGCCAGCCCCAGCCGCGACGGCTGGCGCGCCGGTGGCAAGGCCGGCGGCAAGGGCGCCAAGGGCGGCAATGCCCGGGGCCGTGGCCGCAATGCCCAGCCCGAGCGCAAAGAGGCCCAGCCGACCGAATTCATCGCCCGCGAAGTCCACGTGCCTGAAACCATTTCCGTGGCCGACCTGGCTCACAAGATGTCGGTCAAGGCCGCCGAGGTCATCAAGCATTTGATGAAGCTTGGGCAGATGGTCACCATCAACCAGGTGCTGGACCAGGAAACGGCCATGATCGTGGTCGAAGAACTGGGCCATACCGCCATCGCCGCCAAACTGGACGACCCCGAAGCCTTCCTGGAGAACGTCGAAGGCCCCGAGGCCGAGGCACTCCCGCGTGCACCGGTGGTTACCGTCATGGGCCACGTCGACCACGGCAAGACTTCGCTGCTGGATTACATACGGCGCACCAAGGTTGCGTCCGGCGAAGCCGGCGGCATTACGCAGCATATCGGCGCCTACAACGTCAAGACCAATCGCGGCATGGTCACCTTCCTCGATACTCCGGGCCACGAAGCGTTTACCGCCATGCGTGCGCGCGGCGCCCAGGCGACCGACATCGTCATCCTGGTGGTGGCCTCGGACGACGGCGTGATGCCGCAAACCAAGGAAGCCATACACCACGCCAAGGCGGCCGGCGTGCCGCTGGTCGTTGCCATCACCAAGATAGACAAGCCCGACGGCAACCCCGAGCGGGTCAAGCAAGAGCTGGTGGCCGAGCAAGTCGTGCCTGAAGAATACGGCGGCGACGTGCCTTTCATCGGCGTGTCCGCCAAGACGGGCGCCGGCATCGACGACTTGCTGGAAAACGTCTTGCTGCAAGCTGAAATCCTTGAGCTGACTGCGCCGGTCGACGCGCCCGCCAAGGGCATCGTGATCGAGGCGCGCCTGGACAAGGGCCGCGGCCCCGTGGCTACCATCCTGGTGCAAAGCGGCACGCTGAATCGCGGCGACGCGGTGCTGGCGGGCGCAAGCTTCGGCCGGGTCCGCGCCATGCTCAACGAGAACGCCAAGTCGGTGGCCAGCGCCGGCCCCTCGACGCCTGTTGAAATCCAGGGCCTTACCGAAGTCCCGGCCGCGGGCGACGAAGTCATCGCCATGGTCGACGAGCGCAAGGCGCGTGAAATCGCCTTGTTCCGCCAAGGCAAGTTCCGCGACGTCAAGCTGGCGCGCCAGCAGGCCGCCAAGCTCGAGTCCATGTTCGACAACATCGGCGAAGGCACGCAGACCCTGGCCCTTATCGTCAAGACCGACGTGCAGGGCTCGCAGGAAGCGCTGGTATCCTCGCTTACCAAGCTGTCCACCGACGAAGTCCGCGTGCAGGTCGTGCATGCGGCCGTGGGCGGCATTTCGGAAAGCGACGTCAACCTGGCCATCGCCTCGCGCGCCGTGGTCATTGGCTTCAATGTGCGCGCCGAGCAAAGCGCCAAGAAGCTGGCCGAGCACAACGGCATAGACTTGCGCTACTACAACATCATCTACGACGCGGTGGACGATGTGCGCAACGCCATGTCGGGCATGCTGGCGCCCGAAAAGCGCGAGGAAGTCATCGGCATGGTCGAGATCCGCGAGGTCTACAGCCTGTCGCGCGTGGGCAATATCGCCGGCTGCATGGTGCTGGACGGCGTGGTGCGGCGCGATTCGCAGGTACGCCTGCTGCGCAACCACGTGGTCCACTGGAGCGGCTACATCGATTCGCTGCGCCGCTTCAAGGACGACGTCAAGGAAGTCAAATCCGGTTTCGATTGCGGTATTACCCTGAAAGGCAATAACGACATCGAAATCGGCGACCAACTCGAAATCTTTGAAATCAAAGAGATCGCCCGGACACTGTAATCATGGGTCGCCATAAATCCAAGCCCACTCCGGGTCGCAATACCCGGCTGGCCGACCAGATCCAGAAGGACCTGGCCGGCCTGATACAGCGTGAGGTCGACGTGGCCCGCGCGGGCCTGATCACGCTCACCGGCGTCGAACTGTCGGCCGATTACGCCCATGCCAAGGTGTATTTCACCGTCATGGGCGCCGAACCCGAGGCCGCGACGGCGGCGCTGGCCGAGAAGGCCGGCTGGCTGCATTCCCTGTTGTTCAAGCTGCTGCACATCCATACCGTGCCCACGCTGCGCTTCATTCACGACGAACAAGTGGTTCGCGGCATCGAGCTGTCGCAACTCATCGATCGGGCGAATCGCCCCCAGGCCGAACCTTTCAAGCCCTCGGAACCCGAGGATCCCGACGAACAGCCCTAGGGGGCTGTCGTTTTTGCATGGAACTATAAACGATGGCTTCCCGACGCGGGCAGATGCTCGATGGTGTCCTGTTGCTGGACAAACCGGAAGGTTTGTCCAGCAATCACGCCCTGCAGCGCGCCAAACGGACCCTGGATGCGCGCAAGGCCGGCCATACCGGCACGCTGGATCCGTTTGCGACCGGCCTGCTGGTCTGCTGCATGGGCCGCGCCACCAAGATATCCGGCCATATGCTGGAGGCCGACAAAGGCTATACGGCCGTCTTGCGCTTCGGCGAGGAAACGGATTCCGGCGACCTGACCGGAAATATCGTCTCCCAGGCGGCTGAGGGATTCGACGGCGTCCAGCGCGACGAGCTGGACGAGGCGCTGGAAGCCTTCCGCGGCGAGATCGAACAGATACCGCCGATGTATTCGGCCCTGAAACGCGATGGCAAGCCGCTCTATGAGTACGCGCGTCAGGGCATCGAGCTGGACAGGCCTGCCAGGAAAGTCACCATTCACAAACTGGAACTCTTGAGCCTTGACGGGCTTGAGGCGGAAATCGCGGTTCAGTGCAGCAAGGGTACGTATATACGCACCCTGGCGCAGGACATCGGACGCCGCCTGGGTTGCGGCGCACACTTGAAGGCTTTGCGGCGCACCCGCGTCGGGCCCTTCCATCTGGACGACGCCATCGGCTTGGAGGCATTGCAAGCCATGCCCGCGCCTCAAACCACCTTGATCGCACTCGATGCCTTGCCCGCCGGGCTATTGCCGGCAAACACCAAACAAAAGGATGAAGAATTATGAATCGCGCCCTGCGTAATGTGGCCATCATCGCCCACGTCGATCACGGCAAAACCACGCTGGTCGACCAATTGTTGCGCCAGTCCGGCACTTTCCGCGACAACCAGCATATTTCCGAGCGGGTCATGGACTCCGGCGATATCGAAAAGGAACGCGGCATCACCATTCTGGCCAAGAACTGCGCAGTCCAGTATGAAGGCACGCACATCAACATCATCGACACCCCGGGACACGCCGACTTCGGCGGCGAGGTGGAGCGGGTGCTGTCCATGGTCGACGGCGTGGTGCTGCTGGTCGATGCGGTGGAGGGCCCCATGCCCCAGACCCGCTTCGTGACGCGCAAGGCGCTGGCCCTGGGCTTGAAGCCCATCGTGGTGGTCAACAAGATCGACCGTCCGGGCGCTCGCCCCGATTTTGCCATCAATGCGACCTTCGACCTGTTCGACAAGCTGGGCGCGACCGAAGAGCAACTGGATTTCCCCATCATCTATGCTTCGGGCCTGTCGGGCTATGCGGGCTTGACCGAGGATGTGCGCGAAGGCGATATGCGGCCTTTGTTCGAGGCCATACTGAAGTATGTGCCGCAGCGCGAAGACGATCCCGACGCTCCTCTGCAAATGCAGATCATTTCGTTGGACTACAGCTCTTATGTGGGCAAGATCGGCGTAGGCCGGATCAATCGCGGGCGGCTCCGCGCGGCGCAGGACGTCGTCGTCAAGTTCGGCCCCGAAGGCCAGCCCATCAAGGCCCGCGTCAATCAGGTGCTGAAGTTCAAGGGGCTGGAGCGCGAGCAGGTCGAGGAAGCCCAGGCCGGCGACATCGTGCTGATCAACGGCATCGAGGATATCGGCATAGGCTGCACCATTGTGGACCCGGCCAACCCGGAAGCGCTGCCCATGCTGCGCATCGACGAACCTACGCTGACCATGAACTTCATGGTCAATACCTCGCCGCTGGCCGGCCGCGAAGGCAAGTTCGTGACCAGCCGCCAGTTGCGCGACCGTCTGGATCGCGAGCTGAAGTCCAACGTGGCCTTGCGCGTCAACGATACCGACGACGATACGGTGTTCGAGGTTCATGGGCGCGGTGAGCTGCACTTGACCATTCTTCTGGAAAACATGCGGCGCGAGGGCTACGAGCTGGCCGTGTCGCGTCCGCGCGTGGTTTTCAAGGAAGAGAACGGCGTTAGGCTGGAACCCTATGAATTGTTGACGGTGGATGTGGAAGACGCCCATCAGGGCGGCGTCATGGAAGAGCTGGGCCGCCGCAAGGGCGACTTGCAGAATATGGAAAACGACAGCCGCGGCCGTACGCGTCTGGAGTACCGCATTCCCGCGCGGGGCCTGATCGGTTTCCAGAGCGAGTTCATGACGCTGACGCGCGGCACGGGCTTGATGAGCCATATTTTCGACGACTACGCTCCCATGCGTGAAGGCGGCGTCGGCGACCGTCGCAACGGTGTGCTGATCAGCCAGGACGAGGGCGCTGCGGTGGCCTATGCTTTGTGGAAGCTGCAGGATCGCGGCCGCATGTTCGTGTCTCCGCAGGATCCTTTGTACGAGGGTATGATCATCGGCATACACAGCCGCGATAATGATTTGGTGGTCAATCCGATCAAGGAAAAGAAGCTGACCAACGTGCGCGCTTCGGGCAAGGATGAGCACATCGATCTGATCACGCCGATACAGTTGACGCTGGAGTACGCGGTTGAGTTCATCAACGATGATGAGTTGGTGGAAGTGACGCCGAAGTCGATACGTTTGCGCAAGCGCTATCTGCAAGAGCACGAACGCCGCCGTGCGTCGCGGGACGCTGCTTGATTTTTTGACGTAGCGGGAAGCAGTAAGCAAGGCGCCTTCGGGCGCCTTTGCTATTCCTTTGCTATTCCTTTGCTATTGCTTCTTTTCTGGGGCGTTTTTGGCTCTGATGCTTGTAGGGTCTTTTATGGTCTGTAAGTGTATGGCCAGGGGGTGAGTTCATGGCCATGGCCTATGAGTGTGTGGTGTCAGCTTGTTGAACCGGCGCAGCCGGTGGGCAGGGGCTGTGCTCCTATCGCTGCGCCCCTTCGGGGTTCCCTTGCAGCCGCTTTGCGCCGGGGTCGGGCGCGAACTCGCAAAAATC
>JBARWC010000151.1:0-18309 GCA_049646585.1 Burkholderiaceae bacterium
CGCGCCGTTGCTGCGCGTGAGCGTGGCCCGCCCCGGCTCGACCTCGACTCGGGCCAGGGTATTGCCCAGCGGGTTGGCCAGATCCAGGGTCAGCACACGGCCCTCGTCGCGCCAGGCGAACCCGCCCTGCACGGAATCCTGCTTGCCGTCGGCATAGTTCACGCTGACGGCGAAGCGCCCCGTACGCTCGAACGCTGCGCCGGCCGCGTCGCCGCCTATCTTGCCCGGCGTTGCGCAGGCGGACAGCAAAAGGGCCGTCAGGCCGACGCAGAACCATGCCTTGTATCGCCGCAACATTTGCCTCATTGCAGATCCACCCCGAGACGCTGCAAGGTCTTGACCAGGGTTTCGTTGTCGGGATCCTGTTTCCGGCCTTCGCTCCAGATGCGCCTGGCCTCCTTGCCTCGCTTGCTGACCCACAGCACCTCGCCCAGATGCGCCGCGACATCGGCCGTGGGCAGTTGGCGATAGGAACGCTCGAGGTACTCGATGGCCGCTTCGTTGTCGCCTATGCGGAACAGATACCAGCCCACGCTGTCCAGGATGAAGGGGTTATCCGGATCCAGTTCCAGGGCGCGTTCCAGCAGATCCTGCGCCTCGTCCAGCCGGCGGTTCTGATCCGCGTAGGTGTAGCCCAGCGAGTTGTACGCATTGGCGTTGTTTGGGTCCAGCTCGATAACCCGCCTCATCAGCGCCTCGAACTCGTCGATCTTGCCCTGCCGCTCGTACATCATGGCCAGGTCGTACTTGACCTCGGCGCTGTTGGGGATTTCTTTATCGGCCTTGGCCAGGATATCGACCGCGGTGTCCGTGCGGCCCGCCTCGCGATAGATGGACGCCAGGGTCAACGCGGCCACGGAACGCTCGTGGTTGTCCTGGGGCTTAAGCGCCTCTATGGTCTTGCGGGCCTGATCCAGCCGCCCCTGCCGCGCCCGTAGGACCGCCTTGTGGACTTGCGCCTGGAAGCGCAGCGCGGGGTCGTCGATCAGGTCCAGCTCGGCGATGGCGTCGTCGAGGCGATTCTGCTTCTCGGCGATCTGCACCAGCAGCAGGCGCGCGTCGGACGCATCGGCCCCCGCGCTGCTGGCCTTGTCGTTGATGGACTGCCGGCGCTGGGTCTGCACATTGATGTACTCGCGCAGCAATGCCTGCGCCCGCGGATAGCGCTCGGCGCGCACGTTGATCTGGGCCTCGTTGTACAGCAGGTCGAAATCCTCGGGCGCTTGGCGGCGCATGGCTTGTATCTGCGCGATCGCCGCGTCGAACTCATGACGATCGGCCAGGCGGCTGACCAGCATGAGCTGCAGCTTGCGGCTGCCCGGATGCTTGCCCAGGTAAGCGCGCGTAGTGTTGATGGCGGCAACCGGGTCCACCTTCAGGCCGTATTCCAGCACGCGCTGGGCGGCGGCGTCGGAATCGGGGTCCAGGGCCTGGGCCTGCTTGGCTTCTTCCAGCGCCCGGTTCGGCTCCGAGGCCGCCCAGGCGGCATCGGCCAGCGCCAGGTGAGCCACCGGCAAAGACCGGACGGAGGGGTGCAGCGCCTGCTCCAGCACGTCCAGCGCCAGGCGCTTGTCGGCCATCTTGCCGACGACGGCCGAAGCCTGGGCCACGGCCTGCTCTTTGTCCTGGGCCTTATCGATGCGCTTCCACAAGGCGGATGCCAGGCCCGCGGTCTGGCCGTTGGAAGCGGCCAGCGCCAGCGACGAGGCCACAGCTTCGGGATCGCGGGGCGACAGCAGCGCCCATTCGCGCGCGGCGCTGAGCGCCTGCGTCATATTGCGATCGGCAATGGAAAACTGGAAGGCGCGCTTGGCCAGCCGGGGATCGGAGGTTTCCCTAGCCAGGGCCAGCAGCGTTGAACCCGCCACGTCGTAGCGCCCCCGGGTAGCGGCGACTTCGGAAGTCAGTACCCTGTAAAGGATATCGGCGGTAAGCTTGACTGAAGGCAGTTCGCCGGCGCGCAGGCGAATCTGCTCGACCGGGCCGGCCGTCTCGGCGGCCGGAGCGGAGTGCGCGGGAACAGACCATTGCGCAAGCACAGGCGCCAACGCCGTAAACAGCAAGGGAATCGAAAGTTTCATTCAAGGGAACCATCGCCGCTGCGCCGGGAATAAGCGTCAGATGGCAAAATTACACAGTCAGATTTAAAGATGTTATCACCCCCTTATGCCTGAATTGCCAGAAGTTGAAACGACGCGTCGCGGAATAGCGACGATTATGCCCGGCCGTGTGCTGGAGCGCTTTGTCATCCACGAGCCGCGCATGCGCTGGCTAATTCCGGCCGATCTGCCCGACAAGATCAACGGCCGGACGGTGCTGACCTGCGAACGTCGCGGCAAGTACCTGCTGATCAATTTCGAGCATGGCACGCAGATCGTCCACCTGGGCATGTCCGGCTCGCTGCGCCGAGCGCCGCTGGACGAGCCACGACGCAAGCATGACCATGCCGAATGGATATTCGGCGACGCCCGCTTCCTGCTGCACGACCCGCGCCGCTTCGGCGCCGTGCTGTGGCACGATGCCGCCGACGGCCCCCTTGCGACCCACCCCCTGCTGGCCGTCCTGGGTATAGAACCCTTCGACGAACAATTCACCGCCGACTATTTATATAGCGGGCTGCGGGGCAAGACACTGGCCATCAAGCAGGCGCTGCTGGCCGGGCACATCGTCGTGGGGGTCGGCAATATCTACGCCTCGGAAGCGCTGTTCCGGGCCCGCATCAACCCCCGTACACCCGCAGGCACCGTATCGCGCGCCCGCTGCGCGGCGCTGGCCGCCGCCATCCGGCAGACCCTGGGCGAAGCGCTGGAATCGGGCGGGAGCACCCTGCGCGACTACGTCAACGCCACCGGCCAGCCCGGCGCTTACTTCGAGATGCACGCGGCGGTCTACGAAAAAGCCGGACAGCCCTGCAAGGTATGCGGCACGCCGATACGGCGCATCGTCCAGGGCCAGCGCGCCAGCTACTTTTGCCCCAAATGCCAGCGGCGATGAATACCATTTGTTTATAACGAACACATTGCATATAAACGAACAATACGATATATTCTGCCCACCAACGGAGATCTACTCATGAGCAAACAGTTTGCGTCCCACGCCGACCTTGACGACAAGGTCGTTTCCTTCGAAAAGCTATCCGACAACGCCTACGCCTACACGGCCGAGGGCGACCCGAACACCGGCATCATCATCGGCGACGAGGCCGTCATGGTGATCGACACCCAGGCCACGCCCGTCATGGCGCAAGACGTCATCCGCCGCGTCCGGGAAGTCACCGACAAGCCCATCAAGTACATTTTGCTGTCGCACTACCACGCCGTGCGCGTGTTCGGCGCATCGGCCTATAACGCGCAGGAAATCATCGCCAGCCGCGACACCTACGACCTGATCGTCGAACGCGGCGAAGAAGACAAGGCCAGCGAGATCGGTCGCTTCCCCCGCCTGTTCCGCAACGTCGAATCCGTGCCTCCCGGCCTGACCTGGCCCACCATCACCTTCGACGGCGAAATGACGGTGAACCTGGGCAACCTGGAAGTCCATATCCTGCAAGTGGGCCGCGGCCACACCAAGGGCGACACCATCGCCTGGCTGCCCGAGCAGCGCATTCTGTTCGCCGGCGACCTGGTCGAATACCAGTCCACCCCTTACGCGGGCGATTGCTACTTCCGCGAATGGCCGCACACCCTGGACACGCTGGCCGAGTTCAATGCCGAAAAGATGGTGCCCGGGCGCGGTCCGGCCCTGAAATCGGCCGACGAAGTGCGCAAGGGCCTGGCCGGCACGCGCGCCTTCCTGACCGACCTGTACACCTGCGTGAACAACGGCGTGGCCCAGGGCAAGGACTTGAAGGCCATCTACCGCGAAACCTACGATTTCATGAAGCCGCGCTATGCCGACTGGGTCATCTTCGACCATTGCATGCCCTTCGACGTATCGCGCGCCTACGACGAAGCCACTGGCTACGACGATCCGCGCATCTGGACGGCGGAACGCGACATCGAAATGTGGAAGCAGCTCGAAGGCCAGTAAATAGGCCGCTGAACATGATCAAGGAGCAAGGGGTGGGAGACATCGACTACCAAGCCCTGGAGTTCGACTACGCGCCGCGTTCGGCGCCCGACACGTTGCGACATGCCGTCGCGGTCGCGGGCGCGGGGCCGGTGGGGCTGTCCATGGCCCTGGACCTGGCGCAACGCGGCGTCAAGGTCGTACTGATCGACGACGACTACCGCTTGTCCACAGGCTCGCGCGCCATCTGCTTTGCCAAGCGCACGCTGGACGTATGGGATCGCCTGGGCGTGGGCGAGCGCATGGTGCGCAAAGGCATTTCCTGGAATGTCGGACGGGTGTACTTCAAGGACGACGAGGTCTGGCGTTTCGACCTGCTGCCCGAACAAGGCCACCGGCGGCCCGCCTTCATCAACCTGCAACAATACTATTGCGAAGGCTTTCTGTACGAACAGGCCGCCGCCCACCCCAATATAGACCTGCGCTGGAAGAACAAGGCCGTCGCCGTCGAACAGCACGACGACCATGTGGCCCTGACCGTGGACACGCCCGACGGCCCTTACACGCTGACGGCGGACTGGCTGGTGGCTTGCGACGGCGCGCGTTCCCCCTTGCGGAAAATGCTGGGCCAGGAAAGCCATGGCCGCGTGTTTCGCGACCGCTTCCTGATCGCCGACGTCCGCATGCAGGCGGACTTTCCCACCGAGCGCTGGTTCTGGTTCGATCCGCCCTTCCATCCCGGGCAATCAGTGCTGCTGCACAGCCAGCCCGACAACGTCTGGCGCATCGACTTCCAGTTGGGCTGGGACGCCGACCCGGTCGAAGAGGTCAAGCCCGAAAACGTCATCCCGCGCATCCAGGCGCTGCTGGGCAAGGACACCCGCTTCGAGCTGGAATGGGTCAGCATCTATACCTTCGCTTGCGAGCGCATGGACAGCTTCCGCCACGGGCGCATCGTCTTTGCCGGCGATTCCGCCCACCGGGTATCGCCCTTCGGCGCGCGCGGCGCCAACAGCGGGGTGCAGGACGCCGACAACCTGGGCTGGAAGCTGGCCCTGGTCAGCCGCGGGCTGGCGCCCGAAGCCCTTATCGACAGCTATGCCGCCGAACGCGAGCAAGCGGCCGACGAGAATATTTTGAATTCATCGCGCTCGACGGACTTCATCACGCCCAAAAGCGAGATCAGTCTGCTGTTCAGGAACACCGTCCTGAAGCTGGCGCAACAACACGATTTCGCACGCAAGCTGGTAAACAGCGGCCGGCTGTCCCTGCCGACCTCGTACACCGCGTCCAGCCTGAATACGCCCGACAGCGCCGATTTTGCCGCCGCGCCGCCCCTGGGCGGCGTGGCCCCCGACGGCCCCATCACGATAGACGGCCAACTGGATTGGTGGCTGGGGCAGTTATCCGGCCAATTCGTGCTGGCCCTGTTCTGCAACACCGGCGTTCCCGACGCCGATGCCTTGCGCGAACTGGCCGGCCTGCAAGACGACCCCGTGGGCCTGAAGCTGGTGCTGGTGCTATCGCCCGCCCTGGCGCAGCGCGCCCCCGAGGGATACGCCTGCGTGGTGGACAGGCAGATGACGCTGGCTCGACGCTACGACGCCCTCCAGGGCGCCTGCTACCTGATCCGCCCCGACCAGCATATCGCCGCCCGTTGGCGCCAAGCGGAAGCACAGCTCATACGTAACGCCCTGCGGCGAGCGACAGGCTCGGCCATGGAGGTCCAGCCATGAATCAATTGAATACGCAGTCCAATTTTTCCGCGCCAGATGAGTTCTACGAACGGCTCATCGAAGCGCACCGCGACCTGGACACCGAGCAGAGCCACGCCATGAATGCCGCGCTGGTCCTGCTGTTGTCCAACCACATCGGCGACCTGGGCGTGCTGGCCCAGGCACTGGAAGCCGCCCGCAAGGCCATCCAGCCCGCCGACTGACATTTTTCGGGAGTCCCCGCCATGAGCACACTTCAGTACCAGTCCGGTTTCGGCAACAACTGCTCCACCGAAGCGCTGCCCGGCGCGCTGCCGCAAGGCCGCAACTCGCCGCAAACCTGCCCCTACGGCCTCTATGCCGAGCAATTATCCGGCACGGCCTTCACCGTAGCGCGCGCCGAGAACCGCCGCTCCTGGCTATACCGCATCCGCCCGGCGGCAATGCAAAAAGCCTTCGAGCCCTACGACGGCGCCAAACGCTGGACCAGCCGCTACGGCGAAGGGCCGGTCACACCCAACCGCCTCCGCTGGAATCCCCTGGACATTCCCGCCGAGCCCACGGACTTCATCGAAGGCATGCAGACCTGGGCCGGCAACGGACACAGCGACGAACTGAGCGGCGTCAGCATCAACCTGTATGTCGCCAACCAGTCCATGAAGGACCGCTATTTCTACAACGCCGACGGCGAGATGCTGATCGTGCCGCAACAAGGCCGCCTGCGCCTGGCCACCGAACTGGGCCTGATCGACCTGGAGCCCTGCGAGATCGCCGTCATCCCGCGAGGCGTGCGCTTGCGTGTCGAACTGCTGGATGCCTCGGCGCGCGGCTATATGCTGGAGAACTTCGGCGCCGCCCTGCGCCTGCCCGAACTGGGGCCCATAGGCTCCAACGGCCTGGCCAATGCGCGCGACTTCAAGATCCCCGTGGCCTGGTACGAAGACCGCGAAGGCGAATGCGAGTTGATCGCCAAGTTCACCGGCGGCTTCTGGCGCACGACACTGGGCCATTCGCCGCTGGACGTGGTCGCCTGGCACGGCAGCAACGCGCCCTACAAGTACGACCTGCGGCTATTCAACACCATAGGCTCCATCAGCTACGACCACCCCGACCCCTGCATTTTCACCGTGCTGACCTCGCCTTCGGACACGCCGGGAGCGGCCAATATGGACTTCGCCATCTTCCCGCCGCGCATCCTGGCCATGGAAAACACCTTCAGGCCGCCCTGGTTCCACCGCAACATCGCCGGCGAATTCATGGGCCTGATCCAGGGCGTGTACGACGCCAAGGCCGACGGCTTCTCGCCCGGCGGCTCCAGCCTGCACAACTGCATGACGCCGCACGGCCCGGACGCCGAAACCTTCGAGAAAGCCTCCAAGGCCGACCAAAGCGAGCCGACCCGCATCCGCGATACCATGGCCTTCATGTTCGAAACACGCCGCGTCATCCGCCCGACCGCCGCCGCCCTGTCCTCGGCAACGCTGCAAACGGATTACGATGATGCCTGGTTGGGCATCAAGAAGCACTTCGATCCCAGCAAGCCCTAAGGCTCGCAGCGACAAACCCGCATCAACAGGATTCAAGCATGTCTTATTTGAATGAAACCCACGATCCAGCGCTGCAAAGCTGGGTCGAATCTGCCAACGTCAAGGACAACGGCTTTCCCATACAGAACCTGCCCTTCGGCGTATTCCGCCCCAAGGGCGGTACGCAAGGCTTCCGTCCCGGCGTGGCCATAGGCGGCAAAGTGCTGGACCTTGCCGCGCTGGCCGATGCTTCGCCCTGGGCCGGCGCGGCGGGCGAAGCACTGGCCGCCTGCAAATCCGATAGCTTGAACGGGCTGATGAGCCTGGGCCAGGCCCACTGGTCGGCCTTGCGCCTGGAACTGTCGCGCGCCCTGCGCAGCGGCTCGGCACAGCAAGGCCTGCTGGAACCCCTGCTGACCGACGTGGTCGACGTCGAAATGGGCGTGCCCGCCCGCATCGGCGACTACACGGACTTTTATATTTCGGCGCACCACGCCACATCGGTGGGCAAACAGTTCCGCCCCGACAACCCCCTGTTGCCCAACTACAAATGGGTGCCCATCGGCTACCACGGGCGTGCATCCAGCATCGGCGTCTCGGGCCAGGCCTTCCCGCGCCCCGTCGGCCAGACACGTCCCACGCAAGAAGGCGGCACGCCCGTCTTCGGCCCTTGCCAGCGGCTGGACTACGAACTGGAGCTGGGTATTTTCGTCGGACAGGGCAACATCCAGGGCGATCGCATCGACATCGGCCAGGCCGAATCGCACGTGTTCGGCCTATGCATACTCAACGACTGGTCGGCACGAGACATACAAGCCTGGGAATACCAGCCCCTGGGTCCATTCCTGTCCAAGAATTTCGCCAGCACGATTTCTCCCTGGATCGTCACGCTTGAAGCCCTGGCGCCCTTCCGCGTCCCCTTCGAGCGCGACGCCGCCGATCCGCAGCCCCTGCCCTATCTCAGTTCCCAGGAAAACAAGGCGGCCGGCGCTTTCGATATCGCGCTGGAAGTCTTGCTGACCACTCAGCAATCGCGTGCCAAACAAGCACCGCCCGCCACGCTGTCGCACAGCAATTTCAAGGAAGCCTACTGGAATGTGGCGCAGCTTCTGGTCCATCACACGGTCAACGGCTGCAATCTGCAAGCCGGCGACATGCTGGGCACCGGCACGCTGTCCGGCCCCGGCAAAGGCCAGGAGGGCTCGCTGCTGGAACAAAACCAGGGAGGCAAGCAGGCCATCATGCTGCCCTGGGGCGAAGAGCGCGTCTTCCTGCAGGATCACGACCAAGTGATTCTGCGCGCACGCTGCGCCAAACCCGGCTACCCAACCATCAGCCTGGGCGAATGCGAGGGCACCGTCTTGCCCGCCAAGGCCTGACATGACAAAGCCGCCGCGGCCTGCGAAGGCAGCGGCGGCTTCCCTGGGCCCGGCCTTTTTACGGCAGGCGCAGCAGCACCGGAAACCAGCCCGTCTCCTGCCCCCATTCAATCAACTCGAACAACGGCAGGGCCAGCAGGTAAGGGACGGCATCGCGCAGGGTTCGGCACAGGCCGGAAACCGATATCAGCAGGTGTTCCTGGCTTTTCCATGCCGACAAGCGCGGGCCGAAACGCGGAACTCGTGCGCAGTAATCGACATAGGCCGACCCGAAAGCCGTGCGCAGCAAGCGCTCTTCTTCGGCAATGACATTGTTGAACACCGCATAGACGAACAAGGCCAGGATGGGGCCCAGAAGCAGGCTGCCCGACTGGGCGCCTATGCCCGCCACCGCCAGCATCGAAAACAGATACAAGGGGTTGCGGCTGACCGAATACGGCCCCTGGTCGATCAGATCGGCGCCCTTGTGCCCGCCCAGGTACAGGATGCACCAGCACCGGCCCGCTATCGCCAGCAGGATCAGCGCCAAGCCCAGCCATTCCACACCCAGGTGCACCCATGATTCGGACGACCAGGTCGAGGACAGGAAAGGCAGCAGACAAACCAGCAAGACGCCGTATGCCGTCAAGGTATTGCGCCTGCGCACCTGCACCTTGGCCAGATGAGGCCAGATGTCGTCCAGGCTACGGCCCGCGACATCGCCCTGCGACCCGGTCTCGCGGGTAACGATAAGCGGGTAGAACAGCACGCTGCACAGGCACCACACGAAAGCCAGCGACCACATCACCTGGCTGAGGAAGTGCGCCCCCTGCATGATGCGCATGCCGCCGAACAAAATACCCAAGGCCAGGCCGCCCGCCAGCCCCAGCCAGCGCATGCGGCGGCTGCCCAGGGCCCACCCGGCAAAATACAGGGCGATCACGGAGAAGCCGGTGGCGGCGTGCACGCTGGGCAAGGCACCGCCGCCCGCCTCGCCGGCCGCGGCCCAAAAGCCCGGCGGCAATTGAACGTAGCCGCCGAACATGGCCAGGGCGAAGGGGCGCGGCAAGGCGGTGTAATGCTTCAGCCAGCCGGCCAGCGGCGGAACCAGGCAGAACACGACAAACAAGGTCCACAGGACGCCGCGTGCCGGCGCCAGCGACTTGACCCGATAGCTAAGCAAGGCGACAGCGCCGCAGAACACGGCCCCCCCTATGGGCACCACCCACACCACGAACTTGGCCATGGCGTATACAAAGGGCTGGCGCCGCCACGGAAAACCGCCGCTGGCCGCATCGTAGAAGTGGCGAGCCAGGTCCATGTCCAGCGACGACTGCTGCACCGTGTAGGCCAGCCATCCCAGAAACAGGCTGATTCCCAGCACCTGGGTCAAGATATAAAACAAGGGTTTTTGGTACTGCATGCTCGACGGCCTGCTCATGTGTGTTCCCCCGGAAAGGCCACACAATACCGCTGCCCGCGTGAAATAAACGTTGAATGCGGTTGCCGACGAGGCGGTCCGCTGGCGCAAGGATTCAGGCGGCCGGGCCGCCGTCCAGGCGCAAGAAGAAGGTCGTTCCCTTGCCGGGCCCCTCCATGCTGGATTCGACCGTCAGCGCCCAGTTCTTGCGCTTGCACATCTGGCGGGCGATGGCCAGGCCCAGGCCTCGGCGTGATTGCCGGTTTTCATTCGCGGCGGACGCCGGCCCATCGGCCATCGCATCCTTGCGGCGCGCGCTGAAATAACGCTCGAACAGCAAAGGCAGGGCATCGGGCGGAATGCCGGGGCCGTCGTCCGAGAAAGCCAGGGTATGCTCGTCCAGAATGGTCACGCGCAGCGTGGCCGGCGCCGCATGCTCGGCCGCATTGCGCATCAGGTTGCGCACCACCGTCAGGAAGGCATAGGGGTCGAGCACCCGCCTCATGTCGGGCGGGGTCTCGTTGATGAAAACCAGCCCGCGCCGCCGCGCCTCGGTCTCGAGCGCCAGCCAGGCTTCGTCCAGGCATTCGCGCAGGTCGATTTCCTTGTCCACGGCCGGCAAGTCCTGCGACAAGGTTTCAGCGCTGGCAATGCCGCCGGCCATCAGGTCGGCCTGCGCCACGATGCGTTCCACGCGCTGCCGGTTGGCGGGCGCCATGGCCTCGTCCAGCAAGAGCATTTCGGCATCGGTTCGCAGCGCCGCCAGGGCGCCGCGAACCTCGTGGCTAAGATTGAAGGCGAACTCGCGCTCGAAGGCCAGGGACTCTTCAACGCGACCTTGCACCCGATTGAAGGTTTCGATCAGACGCCCTACCTCGTCGTCGCGTCGCACGGATATGTCCGGCGCGCCCGGCGCCCAGTTGGAAAGATGGTCAGCCAGATCCAGCAGCGGCCCCACCACCAGGCTGGCCAGCCACCTGGACAAGGCGAAGACCGCCGCTATGCTTATCGCCCCCAGGATAAGGACGATCCAGCCGAACTCGTGCACCCGCGCTTCGTGCGCTGTGGCATCGTAAAGCACGTAAAGCGTTCCCTTGGGAGCTTGCGCAACCAGCACGTGCCAGGTCTGGTCCTCCGGGCCCAATATGTGCGAACCCAGGCCGATGCCGCGCAAAGGCTCGGGCAACAAGGCTTCGTCATCGCGACTGTTGATCAGCCAGGTCTGCAATTGCGCCCCCAATTCGGTCTGGGTTTGCTGCAAAGGTATGGTCTGGCCCTGTTCGAGCCTGCCCAGCATGTGCTCGGCCTCCGTCGCCAGAACCGCATTGACCAGATCGTCTTCCATCTGATCGAAGGCCAGATAGAACACCGCGCACAATACGACCACGAAAAGAGTGGCCGACCCCGTCAGCGCCCAGGTCACGCGCTGCATCAGGGAATAGCGCGCCATCATGGAGCGCCGCCCGGATCGTTCAGCTTCCATCCTTGCCCGTGCACCGTCTCGATGCCGTTATAGCCGGCCTCTTGCAAGGCCTTGCGCAGCAAATGCATCTGGCTGCGCAAGGCTTCGTCCGAAGGCGGTTCGTCGGGCCATAGGACCTGCTCCAACCGTCGACGAGGCACCAGCTCGCCCGCATGGCGCAGCAGCAGCTCGAGAATAAGGAGCGATTTGCGCGTCAGACGCACGGTCTTGCCGTGCACCTTCAGGGACTGCGCAGCCGCGTCGTAGGCGATGCCGGCAAACTCGGGGACGGCGTCCTGGTGACCGCGGGCCGCATGCCTTAGCATGACCCGCAAGCGCGCCTCGACCTCGGCCAGGGCGAAGGGCTTGACCAGATAATCGTCGGCGCCCAGATCGAAAGCGGCCAGCTTGTCTTCCAGCTGGCCGCGCGCCGTCAGCATCAGCACGGGCAAGCCCGCATGGCGGCCCTGGCGCAAAGCCTGCAAAACGCCATAGCCATCCAGGCCCGGCAAGCCGATGTCCAGCACGACGGCATCGAACTCGCCGTTCTCCAGCAAGCCCAGCGCACCATGGCCGTCATAGGCGGCATCCGGCACAAAGCCCTTGAGTTCAAGGTAGCTGTACAGGTTCTGCGCCACGGTGAAGTCGTTCTCCACCAGCAAGACCCTGGGTTTCGGAGCGCTCATGGCAAGCCGCCTTCAGTGCCTGGGCCGGACCTGGGCGCGCATCAGGGCGCCAGCACCTTGCCGGGGTTCATCAATTGGTGAGGGTCCAGCACCTGCTTGATCCGGCGCATGAGCGCCAGTTCGACCGGATCCTTGTACTTGGGCAAGGCATCGCGCTTGAGCTGCCCCACGCCGTGCTCGGCGCTGATGGAGCCGCCGAACTGATGCACGCTGTCATGCACCAGCTCGTAGATGCCGTATTGCATGGACAGGAGCTGCTCTTCGGTATAGGCCTCGCCGCGCGCCACGTTGTAATGCAGATTGCCGTCGCCCAGGTGGCCGAAGATCACATGCTCGATGCCCGGAAAATGCTGCTGCAAGGCGGCGTTGGTGGTCTCCACGAACTGGGCCATCAGCGAAACCGGAATCGATACGTCGTGCTTGATGCTCTTGCCGAATGCCTTCTCGGCCAGGGGTATGCTTTCGCGCAGATGCCACAAGGCCTTGCTTTGGCTGATGTTCTCGGCAATGACGGCATCCTGCACCAGGCCGGCCTCTATCGTGTCGCCGACAATAGTTTCGAAGCGTTCGCGGGCGTGCTCGGCGCTTTCGCTGTCGGACAGTTCCAGCAAGGCGTACCAGGGCTTGGCGGCGGACTCGCCCTCGAAGGGGATGCGCTGCTGCGGATAGCAGCGGGTAACGCCTTGCAGGCAGTTGCCGGCGATCAGTTCGAACCCGGTCAGGGCGGCGCCAAAGCCCTTGCGGGCGATCGACAGGACGGCCACGGCGTCCTGAACCGAATCCAGCGCCAGCAAAGCCGTGCATTGGGCCACCGGCACGGGGTAGAGCTTGACCGTAGCCGCCGTGATGATGCCCAGGGTACCTTCGCTGCCTATATAGAGGTCACGCAAGTCGTAGCCGGTGTTGTCCTTGCGCAGGCCGCGCAAGCCGTGCCAGATATCGCCGTCGGCCGTGACGACCTCCAGGCCCAGGACCAGGTCGCGCGTATTGCCGTAGCGCAAGACCTGCGTGCCGCCCGCATTCGTGGCCAGATTGCCGCCCAGGGTGCAACTGCCTTCGGCGGCCAGACTAAGGGGGAACAAGCGATCGACATCGCGCGCGGCCTGCTGGACCGACTGCAGGATGCAGCCGGCTTCCACCACCATGGTGTCGTTGTCGGTGTCGACGGAGCGGATGGCGTTCAGGCGGGTCAGGGAAACGATCAGCGCCGCGCCGCTGGCGTCCGGCGTGGCTCCGCCGCACAGCCCGGTGTTGCCGCCTTGCGGAACCATGGGCACCTTGTGCGCCACACACCAGCGCACCACCTCGGCTACTTCTTGCGTGGAGCCGGGCTTGACCACGGCCAGCGCCGAACCGCTATAGCGGCCGCGCCAATCGACCGCGTAAGCTTCGGCATCGCTGCCCGTCAACACATACTGGGAGCCCAGCATCTGGACCAGTTCGTCTAATCGACTCATTGCACGCCTTCTTTCAAAATACAAAAATCACATCGGGCCACTATTTTAATGGCCTTGCCCGCCTCCGCCCAGAATTCCCCCACTTGACGCGGGCCGGGCCGATTCAAACACGAACGCAAGCCAGGTACGCGGCATGCTGAGCGAGAGGCGGCATAATCCACGATAATCCCACTTATTGGACCATGCCATTCAAGCATTCAAGGATACACCCGTGACCCGCCAACCCTCGCTACCCGCCGCCGTATTCAAAGCCTATGACATCCGCGGCACCGTACCCGCGCAACTCAATGCCCAGTTCGCCCGCCAATTGGGCCTGGCGCTGGCGCAGCGCGCGAGGGCGGCGGGGGTCGACACACTGGTGGTCGGCTACGACGGCAGGCTAAGCAGCCCCGAGCTTGCGCAAGGTCTGCAAGACGGCCTGATGCAGGGGGGCATCAACACCCTGGATCTGGGCATGGTACCCACCCCCGTCGTCTATTTCGCCGCCTACACCCAGCATACCGGCTCGGGGGTAGCCATCACCGGCAGCCACAACCCGCCCGATTACAACGGCTTCAAGATGATGATGGACGGCAAGACCCTGTACGGCGACGACATCCAGCAATTGGCCAAGATCATGGCCGCGCCGGAGCCCATCGACGCCATTACGCCGGGAACCCGGCGCAAGCTGGAGCTGCTGGACGCCTACGTCGACCACATTCGCGACACCATCACGCTGGCTCGCCCCATGAAAATCGCCATCGACTGCGGCAATGGCGTGGGCGGTACTGTGGCGGCGCGCCTGTTCCGCGCCCTGGGCTGCGAGGTCGACGAACTGTATTGCGAAGTCGACGGCCGCTTTCCCAACCACCACCCCGATCCGGCCGACCCACACAACCTGGAAGACCTGATACGGCACGTCAAGGATGCCGGCTGCGAGCTGGGCCTGGCTTTCGACGGCGACGCCGACCGTCTGGGCGTGGTCACGCCTTCGGGGGAAATCATCTGGCCCGACCGCCAGTTGATCTTGTACGCGCAGGACGTGCTGCGGCGCCAGCCCGGTTCCACCATCATTTTCGACGTCAAATGCAGCCGCCACGTGGCCCGCGCCATCAAGCAGGCCGACGGCAAGCCCATGATGTGGCAAACCGGCCATTCCATGATCAAGGCCAAGCTGGCCGAAACCGGCGCCCCGCTGGCCGGCGAAATGAGCGGCCACATCTTCTTCAAGGAGCGCTGGTTCGGCTTCGACGACGGCCTGTACGCCGGCGCGCGCCTGCTGGAGATCCTGTCGGCCCACGAGCAGCCCTGGACAGTGCTGGAAGCCCTGCCCAAAGACATCTCCACGCCCGAAATCAAGCTGGAAATGCAGGAAGGCCAGCCCCATGCGCTGATCGCACGCCTGCAAAAAGAAGGCCAATTCCCCAGCGCCACCAGCATCAGCACCATAGACGGGGTGCGTGCCGAGTATGCCGACGGCTTCGGCCTGGCGCGCGCCTCCAACACCACGCCGGTGGTCGTCCTGCGCTTCGAAGGCGATACCGCCGAGGACCTGGAGCGCATCATGGCTGAATTCCGCCAGGCGCTGACCGCGCTGGCACCCGACATCGCCCTGCCCTTTTAAACCCCACCCCGCCCGCCGCGATTCGACGGCGGCGCGGCATTCAGCTGCCGTCCACCAAGGTTTGGTAGATATCCAGGTGGGCTTGGGCCACCTGGCCGATGTCGAACTCCCTTTCGGCCAGGCGTCGGCCTTCCGCCCCCATCTTGCGTCGCAGATCGCCGTCGCCGGCCAGCCTTAGCACCGCCTGCGCCAGCGCCCGGGCATCGCGCGCGGGCACCAGCAGGCCCGACATGTCCGGCTCGATCGCATCGCGGCAGCCCGGCACGTCGGTCGTGACCACGGCGCGGCCGCAAGCCGCCGCCTCGACCAGCGACTTGGGCAAGCCTTCGCGGTAGGAAGGCAGCACGACGATATGGGCATCGCCATACAGGCCGGCGATATCGGACCGCTCGCCCAGGCACTGCACCACGCCTTCCTGGCGCCAGCTTTCGAATTGCTCCATGCTGATGCTGGCCGGATTGCCGGGATCGGGGCTGCCGGCCAGCACCCAGCGCAAGCCGCTGGGATCGGACGCCGTCATGCGCGCCGCCTCGACGAATTCCCGCACGCCCTTGTCGTGCAGCAGGCGCGCGGCCATGATGGCAACGGGCGGCCTGTCGGGTTCCGGACGGGCCTGGAATTCGTTCAGATCGACGCCCGACCCGCGTATCAGCACCACCTGCTCGGGCCTGACCACGCCCGCCTTGCTCAAGACGTCGCGATCATTCGCATTCTGGAAAATCACGCGGCTGTTGCGATGGCCCAGCGCCAGGCGGTACAGCAAGGTGGCGGCCATGCGCAGGAAGTCCACGCCTCCCGCCGGCCGCGTGAAAATGAAACCCAGGCCGGAAATGGCCGCAACGTAGGCCGGCACGCCGGCCAGCCGGGCGGCGATCCCGCCATACAGCACAGGCTTGATGGTGACGGCATGCACCACTTGCGGCCGCAAGCGGCGAAACAAAGCCCACAGCGCGTACACGCTGCGCATCTCTTGCAGCGGGTTCTTGCCGCTGCGCGACATGGGCAGGGCATGGTGCTCGAAACCCAGCGACACGATGCGCGCCACCGACGGGCCGTCCATGGTGGCCACATGCACGTCGAAGCCCTCTTCCCTGGCCCGCTGGGCCAGCGGCAGGCGATGCGACAAGAAAAAAGCCGGGTTGTTCACCACGAACAGCAGGCGGCGGGCCGATGCGCCGCCCTGCTGTCCCGCCAAGCCGGACGGCCCGGGGCGGCGTGGAAAATCGGCCGCCAAGCGGCGCCACACCACATGGTAGGCATCGACCATGGCTTCCTGGCTGAACATGCCGCCTACGCGCTCCCGACCGCGCGCCACGCGGTCGGCAAGCTCGGCCGTGCCCAAGGCCTGGACGGCTTGATCGATGGCCGCCGACAAGGCGGCCGCATTCCGCGCGGGCGCCAGCCAACCCGAATCTCCCAAGATAAGGGCGGCGTCGCCCACGTCGGTTGCCACGCAGGCCACACCGCTGGCCATGGCCTCGGCCACCACATTGGGAAAGCCTTCGGCGCGGCTGGACAGCACGTGCACGTCCAGCCCGTTCATCAAGCGGGGCACATCGTCGCGCCGACCCATCAGGATCACCTTGTCGCGCACGCCATGCTCATCCAGAAGCCGCAGCAATTCAGGATTGGAGACGTCCATGCCGTGGCCGATCAGGACGCAGCGCATGGCCGGAAAACGACGGGCGCTGAGCGCGAATGCGGCCAGCAGGTTGGCGTGATCCTTCAGCGGATTCCAGCGCGCCACACTGCCTATCACGGGCGCATCGGCCGGCACGCCCCACTCTTCGCGAACGGCCGCGCGCGCCTGCGCATCGCCGCGCCAGCGCGATAGATCATAGCCATTGGGAATGACCAGCATGCGGTCGGCGCGATAGCCCCATTGGCGATGGCGCCGCGCGGCGTTCTCGGCGCAGGAAACAATGACCGCGGGCACACAGCCCGACAAGCGGGCGCTCAGCCAGGAAAACAACCGGGCTGACAAGCTGCTTTTGTGAAGGTCGGCGCCTGAATTGCGTATGCCCCAGGACACCGCCTTGACGCCCGCCAGCCGCGCCACGATGCCGCCTATCAGGTCCGCATGGTACATCCAGGTCTGGACCACGTCGGGATTCAATTCGCGCAAAAGGCGGTACAAACGCCAGAAGCCCTTGGCCATGCCGGCCGGGCCATTCATATGCAAGGTATGCACCGTGATGCCCGCCTCGCGCAGCCTGGGCCCGAACACGCCCAGCCCTCCCATGGAAATTACCTGGTGGCGATCCCCCTGGGTGGGGGCCGTCAGCAAACGGTGCAACACCGTTTCCGCTCCGCCCTGGCCCAGGCCCGAAATAATGTGAACCACCAGCAAGGGCGCGTCTTGCTGCTTACCGCCGTCCTGGCTAGCGCTCATCCGGCCACCTCGCCCTGTTCCGAAACAGGCGGTAGAACCCTGGCCACGATCTCGTCCCAATTCTGCAATATCTGAGGCAGGCCGTAACGCTCCTGCACTGAAGCCGCCGCGTGCCGCCCCATGACCTCGCGCAGGGTGGAATCTTCCATAAGCTGGGCCATCGCGGCGCACAAGGCCGGCTGATCGCCCAAGGGCGTCAGCAAAGCGTACTTGCCATCCTGGCTAAGCTCTCTTGGGCCGCTGGGGCAATCCACCGTCACGCAGGCCCGCCCCAGAGCCATGGCTTCCAGCAGCACATTGGGAAAGCCCTCGACCTGTGAGGTCAGCACGAAGAGATCGGCCTTGGCCATTTCCCGCCAAGGCTGATCTGTGCGTCCAGGCAGCGAGATCCGTGCGCCCAGGCCGGTTTCCCGCGCCTGCTGAGTCAGCTCATCGCGCTGCGGCCCATCGCCCCATATGGCCAGATCCCAATCGGGATAATCGTTGGCCAAGGCCGCGAAAGCCTGGATCAGCGCATCGAAGCGCTTGAGCGGCACCAGCCTGCCCATGGCCAGGACCAGCCGCCGGTCCGCCGCGGGCGCCGCCGGCTCCATGGCAAGGTCGCGCAAATCGGGCGGCAGGGGGTTGGGCACGACTTCCAGCTTCTTTGCCCGGGGCACCATCCGGCGGAAGGCTTCAAGGC
>JBARWC010000152.1:0-9956 GCA_049646585.1 Burkholderiaceae bacterium
ACACCCGGTTACGCTTGACGACCATAGCAAGGTGGTCCCACGCCTTCCCATCCCGAACAGGACCGTGAAACGCCTTTGCGCCGATGATAGTGGACGTACGTCTGTGAAAGTAGGTCATCGTCAGGCTTTTATCTAAAAACCCCCATCCGCTCACCCGGGTGGGGGTTTTGCTTTGCGCCGACGCTTTGCACGGCGCCACCCTGAGGCGCATCCTCGCCGCACCAGGCATGGCTGCGCTATGCATCGCGACTGCCTTCAGACCGCCATCAGCCGGCCGCCGCTGCCAATACAACAAGTCGGGTAAAATGCGAAATCGACGGTTCGCCGTGGGGCGATCCATTCTGTTTTGATATTTTCGGAGACGAGTATGACCCAGGCGTATCCGCCGGAAGACGGCACGGGCATGACCATGCGTAACCTGACGCACCTTATCTATGGCTTGTTCGCCCTGGGTTTGCTTAGCGCCGGCTTTTTCGGCGTGGCGACCATCGCCGCCGTGGTGCTGGCTTATCTGAAGCGCGGGGATGCCGCGGGCACCGTGTACGCAAACCACTTCGACTGGGTCATCAAGACCTTTTGGTGGGGCTTGCTGTGGATAGTCCTTAGCGGCCTGGCCACCTTTATCTTTATCGGCTGGCTTACCGGCCTGATCGCGCTGGTCTGGATCGTGTATCGCATCATCAAGGGCTGGCTGGCCTTGCTTTCGGGCTTGCCGCCGGTCGCCGAGCTGTAAACCCCGCGTATCCGCTGTTCCCACAAAAAAACGCTGCCTGGCGAGAACCAGGCAGCGTTTTTTTGATCTTGCGGGCAAAAGACCCGGTAGCGATTTACTTCAGGTGGCCGCTGACGAGTTTGGTCAGCTCGAACATGGAGACCTGATCTTTGCCGAACAAGGGACGCAGCTTGGCATCGGCATTGATGTTGCGGCGGTTTTTGGGATCTTGCAGATCGTGTTTCTTGATGTAGTCCCAGATTTTCTTGGTGACTTCGGTGCGTGGGACTGCCTCGGGACCGATAATGGCAGCTAAGGTAGCGCTAGGGGTAAGTGGCTTCATGAACGCCGCATTGGGCTTACGGGCGGGTTTCTCGGTTGTTGCCATGAACTGGGCTCCTAACTGATAGTTGATAAAAACGCTTCCCCCGCAGCATAACGTGAGAATCCGCTAAAGACAAAGCAATTTATAAACGAGAATATCTCCAGGTAACACTTGCTTTAGAAAAAACGCGGGGCAGGGGCGCCTTATGGTAATGTTTTGAATCGGCCAAGGCGGGTGCGGCGGCCCTAGTGGGGAGTATTCGATCCATGTATGCAAAGAGTGTGTTGGAAGCCATCAACCGCTATCACGGCGAACTGGCGGCAATCAGGCAAGACATCCATGCCCATCCGGAATTGGGCTTTCAAGAGCACAGGACGTCCACCCTGGTCGCCAATTCGCTGACGGCCCTGGGATACCAGGTGCATCGCAATGTGGGCAAGACAGGCGTTGTGGGGGTGCTGGAGGGCAAGCGCAACAGCAGCGGGCGCTGGATAGGCCTGCGGGCCGACATGGATGCCTTGCCCATACGAGAGCAGGGCGATGCCGCTTATGCATCCACCAACGTCGGTGTCATGCACGCCTGCGGGCACGACGGCCACACCACCGTGCTGCTGGGCGCGGCGCGCTACCTGGCCGAGACGCGTAATTTCGATGGGCGGGTCGCGCTCATATTCCAGCCCGCCGAAGAAGGCATGGGCGGCGCCACGGCCATGCTCGAGGACGGCCTGTTCGAGCGCTTTCCCTGCGACGCCATCTATGCCCTGCATAACTGGCCCGGGCTGCCGCCGGGAGTCATAGGCGTGAATCCGGGGCCCATGATGGCTGCGGCGGACCAGTTCGAGATTCACATACAGGGCCGGGGCGGCCACGGCGCACACCCCTACCAGACCAACGATCCGGTGGTGATCGCCGCGCAGTTGATCACAGCCTTGCAGACCATCGTCTCGCGCAATGTGCCTGCGCTGGAATCCGCCGTGCTGACGGTGGCCTCGGTAAGCGCCGGCAATCTGCAGGCCATGAACGTCATTCCCAAGGATGCCCGCATGGTCGGCACGGTACGCAGCTTCAGCCCCACCGTGCAGGCACAGGTCGTGCAACGCATGGAAGAGGTCGTGGCCGGTATCGCCGCGGCCTTCAAGGCCACGATAGACCTGCGCTACCAGCGGCTGTTTCCCGCCACGGTCAACACGCCCGAGCATGCGCAACTGGTGGCGGATGTGGCCACCGAGCTCTTCGGCGCCGACATGGTGGTGCCCGACCTGATGCCGTCCATGGGGTCGGAGGATTTCTCCTGCATGCTGCAGCATAGACCCGGCGCCTACTTCCGCCTGGGGCAGGGAGGAGCGGAGAAGGGCTGCGTGTTGCATAATCCCATCTTCGACTTCAACGACGCGGTCATACCGGCCGGCAGCGCCATGTTCTGCCGCCTGGTCGAACGAGCCATGCCGCTGGCCGAACAACAGGCCTAGGCGTCATTTTCTATAGATTGGATGCAATGCTCAGCAACACCGACACCCTAAGCATCGTTCGCCCGGACGACTGGCACCTGCATTTGCGCGACGGCGCCGTGCTGGATTCCGTCGTCGGCGACACGGCCAGGCAATTCGCACGGGCCATCATCATGCCCAACCTGAAGCCGCCGGTGACGACCACCGCTCAGGCGCTGGCCTATCGCGATCGCATTCGCGCGGCCCTGGATCGCGCCGGCATAGCGCAGGCGACCTTCACGCCCTTGATGACCTTGTACCTTACCGACAACACCAGCCCGCAGGAAGTCCTGCACGCCGCCGAGTCCGGCGCGGTGCAGGGCATCAAGCTGTATCCGGCGGGCGCCACGACCAATTCCGACGCCGGCGTCACGGATCTGTTGGGCCGCTGTGCGCCGGCACTGGAAGCCATGCAGCGCGCGGGCATGCCTTTGCTGGTGCACGGCGAGGTCACCGACCCGGCCATCGACTTGTTCGATCGCGAAGCGGTGTTCATCGATCGCGTCATGATCCCCTTGCGGCGCGCCTTTCCCGAGTTGAAGGTGGTGTTCGAGCACCTGACCACGCGTGAAGGCGTGGATTACGTGCGCGAAGCCTCGGGTCCGGTGGCGGCCACCATCACCGCTCATCACCTGCTGTACAACCGCAATGCATTGTTCCAGGGCGGGATACGGCCGCATTGGTATTGCCTGCCGGTGCTCAAGCGCGAGACGCATCGTCAGGCCCTGGTCGATGCCGCCACGGGCACCAGCCCGCGTTTTTTCCTGGGAACGGACAGCGCGCCCCACCCCAAGGGGCTCAAGGAACATGCCTGCGGCTGCGCGGGCTGTTATACGGCGCTGCACGCTATGGAACTGTATGCCACCGCCTTTGATTCGGTGGGGCGCCTGGATCGCCTGGAAGCCTTCGCCAGCCTGAACGGGCCGGCATTCTATGGCCTGCCGGTCAATCAGGGCAAGCTGACCCTGCAACGCCAGCCCTATGCCATTCCCGCCGAACTGCCCATGGCCGACTCCAGTGTCGTGCCGCTGGCGGCGGGCGAATCGCTGGGATGGAAGGTCTCGGCCTGACGGTGTACCCAGCGCGAGGCCGTGCGCACGGCCTTGTTGGCGCTACGAAGCGTTGCGTTTTTCTTCCAGCGCTTCCCAGCGGGCGAAGAGGGCGTTCAGTTGTTCTTCCAGTTCGTGCAGTTCCGCATTGATGACCTCGACCTGATCCGGCGCGTCGCGATACAGGCTGCCGTCGGCCAGCTTGGCGGCCGCTGCGGCCTGTTTGGATTCCAGTTGGGCGATGGCGTCGGGAATGCCTTCCAGTTCGCGCAGCTCCCATGAGGTAATGCGCGACACCTTGGCTTGCCGTGGTTTTTCGGGGGCAGGGGCTTCCTTCTTGCGGGCCTTGCCTTCGTCCGCCGGCGCCGAAGGGTCGGGCCGCTGGGCCAGCCATTCGTCGTAGCCGCCCACGTATTCCCGCCATTGGCCATTGCCTTCGGCCGCTATGGTCTGGGTGACGACGTTGTTCAGGAATTCCCGGTCGTGGCTGACCAGCAGCACCGTGCCGGGATAGTCCTGCAGAAGCTCTTCCAGCAGCTCCAGCGTTTCGATGTCCAGGTCGTTGGTGGGCTCGTCCAGCACCAGCACGTTGGTGGGCCGGGCGAACATGCGGGCCAGCACCAGCCTGGCGCGCTCGCCGCCGGACAGGCTTTGCACGGGAGAATGGGCGCGCGCCGCCGGAAACAGAAAGTCTTCCAGGTAGCTCATCACATGCTTGCGCTGGTTGCCGATCTCTATCCATTCGCTGCCAGGATTGATGGTGTCGGCCAGCGTGGCGTTCTCGTCCAGTTGCGAGCGCATCTGGTCGAAGTAGCCCACCGTAAGATTGGTGCCCAGGCGCACCTGGCCGCTGTCGGGCGTGATCTCGCCCAGTATGATCTTGAGCAGTGTGGTCTTGCCCGCGCCATTCGGCCCGATGAGGCCTATGCGGTCCTTGCGCAGAATGATGGTCGACAGGTCGTCGATGACGACCTGCTCGCCGTAGCGCTTCGATACGTTTTCGAGTTCGGCCACCAGCTTGCCCGACCGCTGGCCCTCGGCCACGGCCAGGTTGACGTTGCCCTGGCGTTCGCGCCGCGAAGCGCGCTCGCGGCGCAGTTGTTCCAGGCGCCGGACCCGGCCTTCGTTGCGCGTGCGGCGCGCTTCAATGCCTTTGCGTATCCATACTTCTTCCTGCGCCAGGACTTTGTCGAACTTGGCGTTCTGCTGCCGTTCGGCTTCCAGCCATTCCGCCTTGCGCTGCTGCCATTGCGTAAAGTTGCCGGGAAAGCTGAACAGCTTGCCGCGATCCAGCTCGACGATGCGGGTGGACACGGCGTCCAGGAAGCGCCGGTCGTGGGTGATGATGACGACGCTGCAGCGGGCGTTGAGCAGCAAGTTTTCCAGCCAGGCGATGCCTATGAAATCGAGATGGTTGGTGGGCTCGTCCAGCAGCAGCAGGTCTGGCTCCTCGGCCAGGGCGCGAGCCAGCGCCACACGCTTGCGCATGCCGCCTGACAGGCCGGCGATGCGCGACTGCCCGTCCAGGCCCAGTTGTTCGATCAGCGCGTTGACCCGCGAGGGGCGCTGCCAGTCTTCGCTTTCGGTGACATCGCCGCAAAGCGTGTCGAACACGGTCTGTTCGTCGTCCAGGTCGGGTTCCTGTTCGACGGTGGCGGTGCGCAGGCCGCCCAGGCGCATGATTTCGCCGTCGTCGAGCACGCTTCTGCCGTCCAGCACGCGCAGCAGCGATGATTTGCCCGCGCCGTTGCGGCCGATGAGCCCGATGCGCTCGCCGGGCTGGATGGCCAGGTCGGCGTGGTCCAGCAAAGGATGATGTCCGTACGCGAGCTGGGCGTCGCCAAGGGTGATGAGGGTAGTTGCCGCCATAAGAAAAACCGGAGCCGTTGTTGATTGCCGAAACCACTATTGTCGCAGGTTACAATGCCGCGGTGAGGCGGGCTGGGCAATCGCGGTGCTTATGGCATCGAGGAAGGTCCGGACTCCATAGGGCAGGGTAGCGGCTAACGGCCGTCCGGCGAAGCGGCGCACCCGTTGCGACGACTAGCCGAGGAATAGGGCCACAGAGACGAGTCTGCGGCGCGGGCATGCTTGCATGCACCGGTACGGCCATCTCCGTACCGCGCAAGGGGCAACCGTTGCGGCGTCGCAGGGTGAAACGCGGCAACCTCTACCCGGAGCAACATCAAATAGGCATGCGCAGGCCTCCGGGCCGAAAGGGCGGCTCGCTCGAGCATGCGGGTAGATGGCTAGAGCGCGGCAGCAATGCCGCGCCCAGAGGAATGATTGCCCGCCGGGCTTGCCCGGCGTACAAAATCCGGCCTATAGGCCCGTCTCACACTTTCTTCGCCGCAAACTCCCGCTCCAAGTGTCAGCAATTGCAAAGCGCGAGGGCCGACCAGCATCTGCGATCTGATAAACGACTTGCACTTGCTTCTCCAATTTCTTGATTTCACTACGTATTTTTTCTCGATCTCCTTCTAAAAAAGGCGCTAAGTGCTTGTTGTAATTGAAAAAATTGCAACTTTGCGCTTGACCTCTTGTTAACCTTACCGTAGAGTGGGGAAAAGTAGGATTTTGTGCAAAAAAGTGGGGAAGAAAACGTGTTTCAGGGTAGCAGCGCTCTCACATTGGATGCCAAGGGTCGGATCTCAATCCCGACCCGGCACCGTGACGCGCTCGTTTCCCAGGTAGAGGGTCGCCTGACCCTTACACGCCACCCCGATGGCTGCCTGCTGGTCTATCCCCGCCCTGTGTGGGAACAGAAGCGCCAGGAAGTTGCCAAGCTTCCGATGAAAGCCCGCCCCTTGCAGCGTTTGCTGCTGGGCAACGCCCAGGACGTCGAGATGGACGGTTCGGGTCGGATACTGGTCGCGCCCGAATTGCGCGCCGCTGCCGGCCTGACTCGTGAAGTCATGCTGCTGGGCATGGGCAATCACTTTGAATTGTGGGATGAGGCCGCGTGGGCGAGCCGCGAAGCGGAAGACCTTGCCAAGGGCATGACCGAGGCCCTGGAAGAATTTACTTTCTGAATCTGACTATGGAGTTCTTTCATCGATCCGTGCTGCTGGAGCCTGCGGTCAACGCCCTCGTTGATCCCGATTTCGGGGCCAAAGGCAAACGCGGCAAGACGGCGGTGGGGGAGTTGGAACAGGCGCAGGGCGTATTCGTGGATGGCACTTTCGGGCGGGGCGGGCATAGCCGCCTGTTGCTGTCCAGGCTGTCGCCGCAGTCCAGGCTGGTGGTGTTCGACAAAGACCCGGAAGCCATCGCCGTGGCGCATGCCCTGCAGCGTGAAGACGACCGCGTGATCGTGGTGCATGGCGGTTTTGCGACGATGCCGGAAAGGCTGGCGGATTTGGGTTTTGAGACGGTTGATGGCGTGATGCTGGATCTGGGGATTTCGTCCCCTCAGATCGACGATGCCAGCCGGGGGTTTTCGTTCATGCGGGAAGGTCCGCTGGACATGCGTATGGATACCAGCGGCGGTCTTACCGCTGAGCAATGGCTGGCGCAAGCCGGTCTTGAGGAATTAAAGGAGGTCATAGCTAAATATGGCGAAGAACGGTTTGCTTTCCAGATTGCAAAGGCGATTATTGCTCGCCGCGAATCCAGGCCGCTGCGCACAACGCTCGACCTCGCCGAGCTCGTCGCCAGTGTCGTCCGTACGCGCGAAAAGGGCCAGCATCCGGCCACTCGCACCTTTCAAGCTATACGGATTTACCTCAATCAAGAACTCCAGGAACTCGCGCTCGCCCTCGCGGCAGTCCTGAAGGTTCTGGCGCCGGGAGGGCGTTTGTCGGTGATCAGCTTCCATTCTCTTGAAGACCGCATGGTCAAGCAGTGCATCGCGTCGGCTTCCAGGCCGGCCGCGGCGCACGCGCGCCTGCCTATTTTCGAGAAGGACATGCCCCAACCCATATTGAATTCCCTGGGCCGCGTCCTGCCCAGCGACGAGGAAGCCAAAGAGAACGTGCGCGCCCGGTCCGCCGTATTGCGCGTGGCCGAGCGCACGTCGACGCCGCTGCCGGCCGACCAGGGCGCATCCTTCGTCAAGGCCATGAACCTGACGGCGCTGTCCGCGCAAACCAGGAAGGGGCGCTGACCATGGGACGCCTTAGCCTGCTCTTCGCCGTGTTGCTGATGATCTCGGCCCTGTCGCTGGTGACGGCTCGCTTCCAGTCGCGTCAATTGTTCGTGCAGGTCGACAGGCTGGAAGACAAGGCGCGCGAACTGGATACCGATTGGCGCCGCCTGCAACTTGAGCGCGCCGAGCTGGCGCGCAATGCGCGCATCGACTCCACGGCGCGCAAAGAACTGGAAATGACGTCGACTACCCCTGACCGGACCTTGTACATCAAAGGCCAGGCGCCCAGCGCGCCGGCGGCAAACGCGGGAGGGCGGCCATGAAGCGCGTACGCTTTTACGACAGCCCGGTGCTGAATGTGCAGATGCCCTTGTGGCGTTCCCGACTGGTACTGGTACTGCTGATGCTGGGCTTCATGGCGCTGGGCGTCAAGGCCCTGTACTTGCAGGGCCTGTCCACGGAGTTCCTGCAGCAGCAGGGTGAGCGGCGCTACGAACGCAATCTGGTGCTGCCGGCGACGCGCGGCAAGATATTCGATCGCAGCGGGTCGGTGGTGCTGGCTTCCAGCGTGCCGGTGCGCGCGATCTGGGCCATACCCGAAGATGCCAAGAGCGCCAGCGACGCGCAGCTTGCCAAGGTGGCCAAGCTGCTGGGTATGTCGGCCCAGGACATCAAGAGCCGCCTGACGGACGAAGACAAGAACTTCGTCTACATCAAGCGCCAGGTGTCGATGGATCTGGCGGATGAAATCCGGCGCATGAAGGTGCCGGGCTTTCACCAGCAGGCCGAGATGCGCCGTTTCTACCCGGAAGGCGATATCGCCGCTCACGTGATCGGCTTCACCAATATCGAGGACAAGGGCATCGAGGGCGTGGAATTGGCCTTCAATTCCGAACTGTCCGGTCGGCCGGGCTCACGCCGCGTCATCAAGGACAGGTTGGGGCGGGTGGTCGAGGACGTGCAGGCCATCGTCCCGCCGGTGGACGGGCAGGACTTGATGCTGTCCATCGACGCCGGCCTGCAGTTCGACACCTTCACCGCCTTGAAGAAGGCGCTGGAAGAGCACAAGGCCAAAGCCGGCGCCGGCATCGTCGTCGACGTGCGTACGGGCGAGATCCTGGCGCTGGTCAACCTGCCCACCTATGACCCGAACGACCGGGACGACCGCAAGGGCCCGGCCCTGCGCAATCGGGCCATTACGGACACCTTCGAGCCCGGCTCCATCATGAAGCCGTTCACGGCTGCGCTGGCACTGGACATCAAGCGCATCACCACCTCGACCCTGTTCGATACGGGTAACGGCCATTACCGCTACCAGGGCTCCACCATTTCCGACGTCAGCCGCAACGGCACCCTGAATGTCGCGGGCATACTGCGGCGCTCCAGCAATATCGGCATGACCATGATTTCCGAGCGCCTGACGTCCCAGGAAATGTGGAACAAGTTCAACGAGCTGGGCTTCGGCCGCGCGCCGCAGGCCAATTTCCCGGGCGTGGCGTCCGGACGCCTGCGTCCGTGGGAGCGCTGGCGCCCCATCGAGCGCGCCACCATGGCCTATGGCTATGGGCTCTCGGTTTCGCTGCTGCAGATGGCGCACGCCTATACGGCATTCGCACGCAATGGCGACATGGTTTCGCTGACGCTGCTCAAGCGCGAAGGCAAGCCGACCAGCGTGCAGGTTTATTCGCCCCAGGTAACGGAGCAGATCCGCTCCATGCTGGAAGCGGCGGCAGGCCCCGATGGCGCCAAGCTTGCCCAGGTGCAGGGCTATCGAGTGGCGGGCAAGAGCGGCACCGCCAGGCAGATCGTCAACGGCAAGTACAGCACTTCGCTTTATCGCGGGTCCTTCGTGGGCTTCGCGCCGGTTTCCAATCCGCGCATCGTCGTCGCCGTTACGATAGATGAGCCGCACTCCAACGGCTACTACGGCGGCAGGATTGCCGCGCCTGTGTTCGCCAGCGTCGTCGCCAGCAGCCTGCGCCGCCTGGGCGTGCAGCCCGACGCGCCCATCGAATCGCTTGTGGCCATCGGCCCGAATGGCGAGGCGCCGCGATGAAAGCGCAAGAGATCCTTTCCTGGCTGAGCCGGCACGTCGCAAGCGAGGCGCATTTGTGCCTGGATACGCGCCAGCTTCAGGCTGGCGATGTGTTTTTTGCCTGCCCGGGGCTGACCAGCGACGGGCGGCTATATATACAGCGGGCGGTGGAACTGGGTGCGGCGGCCGTCGTCGTGCATGGCGACGGCGCGGCCGCGCCGCGGGCCGCGGTTCCCGTCCTGGTCGTGGACGGCCTTGCCG
>JBARWC010000153.1:0-82285 GCA_049646585.1 Burkholderiaceae bacterium
GTGTCCGAGCGCGCGTTCAAGACCCACGGCCTGACGCCCATCGCCCGTTTCGTTTCCTTCGCCGTCAAAGGCGTGCCGCCCGAGATCATGGGCATAGGTCCCAAAGAGGCCATCCCGCACGCTCTGAAGCTGGCCGGCCTTGGCCTGGACCAGATCGGCTGGATAGAGCTGAACGAAGCCTTTGCCGCCCAATCGCTGGCGGTGATCCGCGACCTGGGTCTGAACCCCGACATCGTCAACCCCATGGGCGGCGCCATCGCCCTGGGCCACCCCCTGGGCGCCACCGGCGCCATACGGGCGGCCACCGTCATCCACGGCATACGCCGGCGCAAGCTGGAATACGGCATGTTGACCATGTGCGTGGGCACCGGCATGGGCGCGGCCGGCATATTCCAGCGGGTCTGACTTACGCATGAAGGTGTTGGATACCAGGCTGCCGGGCGTCAAGCGCATCGAACCCGCCGTGCATGCCGACGATCGAGGCCATTTCCTGGAAAGCTACCAGGCCCGGCGCTATGCCGAAATGCTGGGCACGTCCGCCGACTTCGTGCAGGACAACTGCAGCCACTCACGCAAGGGCGTGCTGCGCGGCTTGCATTATCAAGTGCGGCATCCGCAGGGCAAGCTGATCCGCGTATCGCACGGCGCCGTGTTCGACGTGGCGGTGGACTTGCGCCCCGGTTCGCCCACCTTCGGTCAGTGGGAAGGCCTGGTTCTGTCCGCGGAAGGCCAGCACGCGCCCGGGGCCGAGGGCACCGCGCCTTCGTCGCAGCTTTGGATACCGCCCGGTTTCGCCCACGGCTTCCTGGTACTGTCCGACAGCGCCACGGTCGACTACAAATGCACCGACTACTACCACCCCGAAGATGAAACCTGCTTGCGGTGGGACGACCCCGACCTGGCCATTGCATGGCCGCAAGCCGCGCCCATCTTGTCCGAACGCGATCGGCAGGGCCAGACGCTGAAAGCCCTGCGGCAGGCGGGCCGCCTGCCCATGGCGGGAAACACTTGACGTGAAAGTCGTCTTGACCGGCGCGGGCGGCCAGTTGGGACGCTGCCTGCAGGACAGGCGGCCGGCCGATTGGGATCTGGTCGCCTTGACGCATGCCGACCTGGACATCACCGATGCGGCGGCCGTGGCGCGCACGCTGGGCCGCATCCGGCCCGATTGCATCATCAATGCCGCCGCTTATACCGCCGTCGACCAGGCCGAGCGGGAGCCCGATGCGGCCATGGCGGTCAATGAATCGGGTGCTGGCCATCTGGCGCGGGCCGCTTGCGACGTGGGCGCGCGATTGGTTCATATCTCGACTGACTATGTTTTCGATGGCGCCGCCGGGCGGCCTTATGCCGAGGCGGACACGGGCAATCCGCTGAATGCCTATGGGCGCAGCAAGCTGATGGGGGAACACGCCTTGCGGCACACTTGCCCGTCCAGCCTGGTGCTGCGCACATCATGGCTGTACAGCGAATACGGCGGCAATTTCGTCAAGACCATGCTGCGCCTGGCGCGGGCCGCCGGCCCGGACGCGCAGGCCCTGGGCGTGGTCGACGACCAGTTCGGCTGCCCCACCTATGCGGGCGACCTGGCCGATGCGGTGATCAGGCTGGCCAGGCCCGACGCGGCGCCGGGCGTCTATCATTATTGCGGCGCCGACGCCGTGTCCTGGCATCAATTCGCGCAGGCCATATTCGATTGCGCCGCCCGGCTGGATGCGGGCTTCAGGCCGCCAAGGCTGGCGGCCATCCCAGCCAGCGACTATGCCGCCCTGGCCAAACGGCCGGCGTATTCCGTCTTGTCCTGCGAAAAGATCGAAGCGCTGGGCCTGCGCCGCGCCAAGCTGCGCGACGCCTTGCCCAAGGCGCTGGCTTGCCTTATTTGTTGAACGAGGCGCCGAAAGCCCGCACCCAGTGCGCGGTGGAGGCATCGTGCCTGGGGTCCGGATCCTTGCCCGCCAGTTCGCCCAGAATGCCTTTGGCCAATACCTTGCCGTACTCCACGCCCCATTGATCGAAGGGGTTGATGCCCCAGACCACCGCCTGCACGAAGACCTTGTGTTCGTATAGTGCCAGCAGAGCGCCCAGCGTGTAGGGCGACAGGCGCGGCAACACGATCAGGTTCGAGGGGCGCCCCCCCGCATGCACGCGGTGGCGGGCCAGCCATTGGGCCTTCGCTTGCGGCATGCCGGCATCCAGCGATTCCTTCAGCGCTTCTTCGTAGGTCTTGCCTTTCAGCAGCGCTTCGCGTTGCGCCAGGCAGTTGGCCAGCAGGCTTTTGTGATGCTCGGGCCAGCCGTGGTCGGCATGTTGGCAAACAATGAAATCCACCGGCGCGCCGTCACTGCCCTGATGCAGCCACTGGAAGAAGGTATGCTGCGCATCCGTGCCGGGCATGCCCCACACGGCGGGGCCCGTGCGCACGCTCACCGGCAGCCCGGCCAGGTTCACCGACTTGCCCAGCGATTCCATTTCAAGCTGCTGGATGTAGGGCACCAGATTGGACAGGCGGAAGTCATAAGGGGCGATGTTCAGCGAGCCATAGTCCAGCACGCTGCGATTGACGACGCCCGCCAAGGCCATCTGGACAGGCGCGTTCTCGGGCAAGGGTGCCGTGGCGAAGTGGGCATCCATCGCAGCCGCGCCGGCTTGCATGCCCGCGACCACGTCGGCATTGACCGCCAGCGCGGTGGTCAGGCTGACTGTCGACCAAAGCGAAAAACGGCCACCCACCCAGTCCCAGAACGTGAAGATATGCGCCTCGGGTACGCCCCAGGCTTTGGCGACGTCGGGCCTTGCGGTGATGGCCACGATTTGCTCGTAGGGGTTTTCAACGCCCGAGGCCTTCAGCCATTCCAGCGCGCGCTGCCCGTTCTGCAACGTTTCGGCGGTGGTGAAGGACTTGGACGCCAGCACGATCAGCGTGTCGTGCGGGTCCAGGCCCGACAGCCCGCCCTGTATGGCGTGGCCGTCGATATTGGCCACGAAGTGCACCTGCCGCCAGGTGCCGGCATAACCGAAGGCGCTGACGGCCAGCCGCACGCCCCAGTCGCTGCCGCCTATGCCTATGTGCACGATGTTGCGCCAGCGGCGCTCCGAATCGGCCAGGCGCACGAATTCGTTCAGCCGCTGCCTTTCGGCGGCCACTTCGTCGATGGGGGCGGGCGCGCGCAGGGCCGTGTGCCAGGCCGCGCGCCCTTCGGTCACATTGGCCACGCCGCCGGACAGCAGGCGCTCGCGCATCTGTGAAAAGTTACGTGCCGCCAGCAGGGTCTCGCCGGCCTGGGTCAGGGCGGGCGAACTGTTCTGCCCGCTGATGTCCAGGTCTATGCCCGCCGCGTTCAGCACGCGCAGGCTCTGGACATGGATGCGGGACTCGGCAGCCGCCTTCTTGAAGGCCGCCCATTCGGGCATGCCGGCCAAATCGGGGAACTCGGAGGCGGAGGGCAAGGCATCGGGCAGGGGCAGTTCGCTGGCCACTGGTATTCCTGGTTGAGTGTATCGGGTTCTTGAATGAATGTATTGTATATACCATGGTTCCAAATATGCGAAGCCATGGTTTCAGACTGGCGAATTGAGTCCACGAAAAGCACATGCAAGAATAGACCAATATAGGGTAGTCACGTAAAGATGCCGGAGCATATCGATATGACGAAAACGACGAATACATACAGCAAAATCGAGCACGAGACACGGGTGAACCTGGCTGCCTGCTATCGCCTGATGCCCATGTTCGGCATGAGCGATCTGGTCTACAACCACATCACGGCGCGCATACCGGGTACCGATGACGAAATACTGATCAACCCCTACGGGTACATGTACGAGGAAATTACGGCATCCAGCCTGATCAAGATCAATCTCAAGGGCGAGATACTGGACAATCCGCATGATGATCACAGTATTAACCAGGCCGGCTACGTCATTCATAGCGCGGTACACGGCGCCCGGCATGATGTGGGCTGCGTGATTCGTACCCATTCGCGGGCCGGCATGGCCGTGTCGGCCATGAAAGCCGGCTTGCTGCCTTTGACGCAGACGGCCATGCGATTCAAGGACATTGCTTACCATGACTACGAAAGCGTAGCCATCGACATGGACGAACAAGCCAGGTTGGTCGCGGACTTGGGCAAGCAGGATGCGATGATATTGCGCAATCACGGGCTGCTTGTTGCTTCCGCCAGCATCGCCGAGGCCTTCAATGCCGTCTATTGGCTGGAAATGGCATGCCGCGCGCAAGTGGACGCCCTGTCTTCGGGCATCGAGCTCACCATTCCCTCGGACGCCATCGTTGCCAAGACGCACCGCCTTTACCAGCCCGACGTTCGCCGGCCTTTCGGCTTGATGGAGTGGCCGGCCATGCTGCGCTATCTGGACCGCCGCGACGCCAGTTATAAAGACTAAGCCTGCTCGTTGTCGCGTACGACGGTCGAGCCCGAGGCCGCCGTCGCACGTTTAAATGCCCTAGTTCAAATCCAGAGGCGGAAGCTCCAGACTTTCGCCTAATGGCGGCAGTTCGATCTTTATCTCGGCGGCGTTGATCTGGGCTGTTGAATTATCCATCTGGACCAGATCGGGAAAGACGACCAATATGCCGACCATGATCAATTGCAGCACCACGAAGGCAATGCCAGCGCGGTAAATGTCGGCGGTCTTGATGCCCGCGATCTTCTTGCCGGTGATCTTGTCCGTATAGCTTTTGTCGGGAGTGACCGAGCGCATGAAAAACAGGGCGAAACCGAATGGCGGCGTCAGGTAGCTGGCCTGCAGGTTGACTGCCAGCATTACGCCCAACCAGATCAGATTGATGTCCAGTGAAACCGCGGCGGGTGCAATCAGGGGGATCAGGATGAAGGCGATTTCAAAGAAGTCCAGGAAAAATCCAAGCACGAAAATAATCAGGTTGACGAGAATCAGGAAGCCGATTACGCCGCCAGGTATGGACAGCAGAAGCTCTTCGACCCATACATGCCCATTTACGCCGTAGAAAGTCAGCGCGAACACGCGCGCGCCGATCAGGATGAACAGCACAAAGGCGGACAGGCGGGCGGTGGACTCGATAGCCTGCGATAGCAGCGAAAAACTAAGGCGCTTCTTGCCCATGGCCAGCAATATGGCCCCCACTGCGCCCATGGCGCCGCCCTCTGTGGGCGTGGCAATACCCAGGAAGATGGTTCCCAGCACCAGGAACACCAAGGCTAGCGGCGGCACCAGCACAATGATGACGGCTTGTGCGATACGCGAAAACATCCCCAGCCCTAAATGACGGTCGGCAAGCGCCAGGCAATAGCCCGCGATCACCCCGAGGGCGGAGCCATAAATTTCCCGGTCGGCCGCCACGATGCCGGGGAAAGCCATACCGATCAAATAGTAGAAACCTACCATCGATCCCACGGTGATGCCGATCAGGGCAAACAGGGAGCGTAGGCCTATGGTGCCGTCGGCTTCGTTAAGCTGGCGGGCCTCGGGAGGCAGGGCCGGAGCTGACGCCGGGCGAATCAGCGTCATGAAGAAAACGTACAGGGCGTACAGCAGCGTAAGCACCAGTGCCGGCACCAGGGCGCCGCGATACATATCGCCCACCGAGGTGCCGAGCTGGTCGGCAAGCACGATAAGGATAATGGACGGGGGTATGATTTGCGCCAGTGTGCCCGAAGCCATGATGACGCCGGTGGCGAGGTGGCGGTCGTAGCCATAGCGCAGCATGATGGGCAGGGCGATCAAGCCCATGGAGATGACCGACGCGGCGACAACGCCGGTGGTGGCCGCCAGAAGGGCGCCGACGAAAATAACCGCGTAAGCCAGCCCGCCTCGTATGGGGCCGAACAATTGCCCTATGGTGTCGATCAGGTCTTCAGCCATGCCGGATCGTTCAAGGATCAGGCCCATCAGGGTAAAGAAGGGGATGGCCAGCAAGGTTTCATTGATCATCACCCCTAACACCCTTCCCGGCAGCGCCCCAAGGAAGTTTTCGGTGAAGAGACCGATTTCTATGCCTAGCCAGGCATAAGCCAGCCCGACGGCTGACAATGAAAACGCAACAGGGTAGCCCAGCAGCAAAAAGAATATCAGGCTGACGAACATGATCGGAGCCATGTTGTCGATCAGGAAAGTAGTAAGCATCGAAGCTACCTGGTGATTTTTATTAAGAGCGCGGCGATGGGTCGGTGCTTGCATCCATGGCTTGGACTAGCTCGGGGACCTCATCCGGTTTGTTGTCCGGGTCTTCCAGCCGGCCGCTCAAAATAGCGATGCGCTTGATCAGCTCAGACACCGCTTGCAGGAACAGCAGGGCAAACCCGACCAGGATCAGCATTTTCGCCGGCCAGATCGGCAGGCCCCCAGCATTGGCCGATGTTTCGCCCAGTTCCATCGATCGCATCGCAAACGGATAGCTCTCGTAGACCATCAGCAAGGTAAGCGGAATCAAGAAGAAAATGTGGCCGAACACGTCGACGAGGTCTCGTGTGCGCTTGCTGCGGCCGGCCATGAGAAGGTCGATGCGAACGTGGCCGTTTTTCAGCAATGTGTAGGAAGCGCAAAGCATGAAGACCGCGCCGAACAGATACCATTGCGCGTCCAGCCATGCGTTCGAGCTGGTGGAAAATACTTTGCGCACGACGGCATTGCCGGCGCTGATGATTACGGCCGCCAGCACCAGCCAGCCTGTGGCTTTCCCCAGGACCGTCATGAAGCGATCAATGAATCGGCAAAATAGTAGTAGAACGCTCATGGCTGCGGGCCTCCGCTGGTTTTGTTTATCGCTGTTGTCTCCCGAGCGGAATGCTTGCCGCTCGGGAGGACCCTGCCCTAGCGGCGTAGCTCGCGAATAATGGTGCTGTCGTAGGCGAACTCCGACACCTGGTTCCACAGGCTGGCGTCTTTCTGGAATGCCTTCTGGCTGTCGTAGAACTTCTTGAAGGTCGGGTTCTTGGACGACAGCTCTTCGTAAAGCCCCATGGCGGTGTCGTAGGCTTTATCCAGCACGTCGGCGGGGAAGGCATGCAGCTTGGCCCCGGCCGCCACCAGGCGGCGCAGCGCCGGCGGGTTCAGGACGTCGTAGCGGGCGATGCTGTCGATATTGGCCAGCGCGGCGGCCGATTGTAAGGCGGCCTGGTAGTGCTTGGGCAGCTTGTCCCATTCGGCGCTGTTGATGAAGAAGTGCTGCATCGATGTGCCGTCCCAGAAGCCGGGGTAGTAGTAGTGCGGCGCCACCTTGAACAAGCCGAGTTTCTCGTCGTCGGCCGGCCCGTTGAATTCAGCCGCGTCTATCGTGCCGCGCTCCAGCGATGGGTAGATGTCGCCAACGCCCAGTTGCTGGGGCACCGCGCCCATGCGCGTCAATACCTGGCCGCCCAGGCCGGAAATACGGATTTTCAAGCCTTTCAGGTCTTCGGCCGACTTGATCTCTTTGCGATACCAGCCACCCATCTGCGTAGTGGTATTGCCGCCGGGGAAGGCCACGACATTGAAGCCGCGATAGAAGTCCGCCAGGAGCTTCTTGCCTTCGCCATGGTAAGCCCAGGCTGTCTGCTGCCGCGTATTGAGCATGAAGGGCGCGTGCGCGCCGAAGGCGAAAGCGGTGTCCTTGCCTGTGTAGTAGTACGAGGCGGTATGGCAGATCTGGACGGTGTTGTTGACCACCGCGTCGAAGGCCTGGAGCCCGGGAACGACTTCGCCGGCGGCAAATACCTGGATCTGGAACTTGTTGTTGGTGGACTCGGCCAGCGCCTTGGACATGACTTCCGCGCAGCCATAGAGCGTTTCGATATTCTTGGGAAAGCTCGACACCAGGCGCCAGCGGATGATGGGATCCGAGGACTGTGCAATGGCGGGGGCAGCAATCGCCGCCAGGCCGCCTGCCGCCGCGGCGGATTTAGCGGCTGTCGTGAGGAATTTACGTCTTGTCGTCATCTTCAGTCTCCTTGTCCGGCGTTATTTGGCCGGTGATTATTGGTGGTGCTAGGGTGAGCCGCTTTATAGCGGCTTCTTGGTCAGGCTGCGGTTCAGCCCTCTAAGTAAAGGTAAAACGAAATCTATGGCCGGGCAGGGCACCCGTGCTTCCTGCGCCAGTGCTTGCACTTGACCGACAATGGCTTCGACTTCCAGGGGGCGGCCGGCCAGTGCGTCTTGCAGCATGGAGGGCCTCAAGCCTTTGACGGGCGGGGCTCCCCCCTCGGCGCCGCCCCGGCGCAGTTGCTCGCGGGCCGCCGCGCGTTGTGCGGAAATGTCGCAGCCTTGGGCATTTGCCACCGCAATGATCTCGTCGATCAGCGCGTCGGCCAGGGCCAGTAATTCCGGGTCTTCAGCCAGGCCGTCCACGGGCAGGCGCGTAAGCGAGCAAAGCGAATTCAGTGAAGCGTTGCGCAGCAGCTTGGCCCAGATTTCGGTGTGTATGTCGGGGCTGGCTTCGCCATTGACGCCGGATGCCTGCAACAACTGCACGGCCGCCTGAAGGCGCGGGCTGATCGAGCCGTTGGGTTCTCCAATGACCCAGCGGTTGTTGCCCAGGTGGCGCACGACGCCGGGCGCAATGACTTCGTTGGCGGAATAGACGATGCAACCCAGGGCGCGCCTCGGGTCCAGCACATTCCACAAGGCGCCATCGGGATCCAGCAAGGGCAGATGCGCGGCATGTTCACTGCCGTGCTTCCACCACCACGGGATGCCGTTGGCCGCGAAAATGGCGCAACCCTTGTCGCCCGTCAGCCGGCGTATCGCGGGTGCCGCCGCCGGCTGGCCCATTACCTTCAAGGTAACGAAGACAATGTCCTGTTCGGGCAGGTCCTCGGGCCTGTCGGTGACGGCGGCCGGCCGCACGGTAATGGAGCCCTCGGGCGTGTCGAGCCGGATGCCGTTGGCCGCGATGGCTTCTTTTTGCGCGCCACGCGCAATGACGGATACTTGCGCGGCATCTGCGTGACCTATGCGAGCGGCCAAATAGCCACCCACCGCTCCGGTCCCGAAAATACATACCTTCATATCCGCTCCTCGGTGAACGACAACGTCGTCCGTCGCTTCAGTTCTTGTACTTGATGGCCACGGTTTTAAGGACGGTGAATCCGTACATCGCTTCAAAGCCTTTTTCGCGGCCGTGCCCGCTTGCCTTGATGCCTCCGAAAGGCAGTTCGATACCTCCGCCGGCCCCGTAGTTGTTGATGTAGATTTGGCCCGCCTTGACGCGGCGCGCCATGCGGTGCTGACGATGCCCGTCATTGGTCCACACGCTGGCGACCAGGCCGAAGTCGGTGCCATTGGCAATCTCGACGGCCTCGTCTTCGGTGTCGAAGGGGATGGCGACCAGTATCGGGCCGAAGACTTCTTCGCGTGCCAGCTTGTGCGTAACCGGAACATCGCGAAAGAGCATAGGCTCGTGATAGAAGCCGCCCTGTGGCGCGTCGGGCGCCAGCTTGCCGCGGCCCGCCACCGTCAGGCCATCATCCAATGCAGCCTGCACGTAGGACTTTACCCGCTCCAATTGCGTCTTTCGAATCAGCGGGCCACAGTCCAGATTCTGGCTGGCCGGGCCAACTTGTATGTTGGAGAAGGCTTGCGCGACCAAGCCCAATACTTTTTCGTAGATTGGACGTTCGACCAGCAGGCGTGTGCCGGCGGAGCAGGTTTGCCCCGCATTCTGGATAATCGCCCGCACGACGGTGGGTACCAGGTCGTCCAGGTCCGCGTCGGAAAACACAATTTGCGGTGACTTTCCGCCTAGCTCCAGCGTGACCGGCGTGTGATGGACGGCGGCTGCCTGGGTCACCAGGGTTCCCACGGCGGGAGAGCCGGTAAACGAGACATGGTCGATGTCGGGGTGCTTGACCAGCGCGTCGCCGGCTTCATAGCCATAGCCTGTGACAAGGTTCAGCACGCCCGGCGGCAGGCCGGCCTCGGCGGCCAGTTCGACCACGCGCAAGATCGACAGGCAAGCGTCCTCGCCGGGTTTGACGACGCAGGTATTGCCGCAAGCCAGCGCGGCCGCCACGCAGCGGCCGAAGATTTGCAGCGGGTAGTTCCAGGGAACGATATGCCCGGTGACGCCGTGCGGTTCGCGCCATGTCAGGACGGAGAAACCGTTCTGGTAAGGGATGGTCTCGCCGTGGAATTTATCGCAAGCGCCTGCGTAGAACTCAAAATAGCGGGCAATGGCGATGGCGTCGGCCTTTGCCTGCGCAATGGGTTTGCCGCAATCGCTGGACTCCAACTGTGTAAGTTCGTCCTGATGCTCTATGAGTTTCTGAGAAATCTTGTAGAGCAGGCGCCCACGTTCAACCGCGGGTACGTTTGCCCAGTTGGTTTCAAACGCATGGCGGGCCGATTTGACGGCGTCGTCTATATCTTGGGCATTGCCGCGGCTGATGTCGCGCAGAACGCTGCCGTCCGATGGATTGACCATGGCGATAACATCGCTGGAATGGGATTCGACCCAGTTGTTGTCGATGAATATCGTATTCATTATTGTCGCCGCCAAGATGAAGGTGGGTTAGATATCGCCGGTCATCGCTTGGGCCAGCAGTTTATGCATGTCGGCACGCGTTGGCATGCGCGGATTCACTGGCACATTGCCGGAGAGCATGGCTTCGTCGATGATTGCGTCGAAATGGTCTTCGCTGACCTTGAAGTCCGCCAGGGTTTGCGTCAGGCCGATGTCCTGCTTCAGCTGGCGCACGGCGATCACCGAGCGCTCGGCCGCATCCCGCAGGCTCAAGCCGCTGATGCGTTCGCCGAACAGTTCCGCAACCTTGGCGTAATGGGTCAGGTTGCCGGGCAGGTTGAACTGCATGACGGGCGTCAGCATGATGCCGTTGACCAGGCCGTGCGGGATATGGAACATATTGCCCAGCGGCAGCGCAAAGGCATGCGCCAGGCCAAGCCGGATACGGTTGAACGAGATGCCCGCCAGGCTGCTGGCGATCAGCATATTGCCGCGCGCTTCCAGGTTGTCGCCTTGCAATACCGCCAGGCGCAGGTTGTCCGCAATCAAGGCAATTGATTTCTCGGCCACGCTTTCGGAAAAGACATGGGCGGCCTTGTTGGTATAGGATTCGATGGCGTGCGTCAGGGCGTCCATGCCGGTCGCCGCCGTGATGGCCGCAGGCAGGGAAACCGTCAGCTCAGGGTCCAGCAGCGCGATGCGCGGGCAATTGAGATAGCTGCCGATGTTGACCTTGACGTCGTTCTCGGTGTCGGACAGCACAGACCATACGGTCACTTCGCTGCCTGTGCCGGCGGTGGTGGGGATGGCAATAACGGGCGCGCCCGGTGTTTTGATCTTGTCGATGCCGAAGTAGTCCCGGATGGTGCCGTCGTTGGTCAGCATGACGGCGATGGCCTTGGCGGTGTCCAGAGAGCTACCGCCACCGATGCCGATGATGCCGTCCGCGCCGGATGCCTTTGCCGCCCGGACACCCTCATCGACCGAGCGTACCTCGGGGTCGCTTTTTATATCCGAGAAAATCGAGAACGAAATACCTGCTGCTTTCAGGACATCCGCCACGCGATCCACCACACCGGCCTGGATGACGCCCGGATCGCAGACCAGCAGGACGGACTGCAGGCTCAGGCGCTGCACAAGGGAGGGCAAGGTGGCAAGCACGCCGATTCCATACCGGATTTCGGTTGGATTGTAGAAATCGAAATTCTTCAGGCCCATTGCTCTGCGTCCCTGCGTCGTTGACGGTACAAGTAACAACGTAGTCTGCCGCAGAAGCGGGCGAAAGCCTATTTCTTTTAACTAAATGCAGGCTTTCATTATGGCGAAACCCGGGTTTTTCCCTAGGTTCAGAAGGCAAGGGCATTCGCCCTTTGGAGAAAGGTACCCGCCGCGATCACGAGGCGGTACCTGGTGCCTGTAGCGGTAGCTTAGCGGCGGCGCTGGCTGGTGGCGCCCGCCGCGCGGCCGGCGATGTGGCGGAAAGTGATGCGGGCCTTGCTTAGATCGTAGGGGGACATTTCCAGCGAGACCTTGTCGCCGGCCAGGATGCGGATATGGTGCTTGCGCATCTTGCCGCCCGTGTAGGCGACGACCGGGTGTCCATTGTCCAGCGTGACGCGAAAGCGCGAATCGGGAAGGACTTCGGTGACGAGACCGCCCATTTCGATCAATTCTTCTTTGGCCATAGATGATTTCCTGTAAACGTAAATAAAAAAGTACCCGTGGCCGGACTCGCTGCGCGTGGCATCCGGCAAACCGCGTGTTGCGGTGGAAATTGGACAGGTGCTTCGTGACGCCTATTGCGGCGTGGGTGCTGCGGCGCGGATGGTGCCGAACCGTGTAATGGAAAATATCGGCGCGGATGGAAAAGCCGTGGCGTGTCGTGCCTGGCTGTCGCCCGGGGTCTTGCTTTAAGCCTTGCTTCAATTAAAGCGAAGGTGCCGACGTTAACTGTGCAGGCGGGATGACGCAATGCCTGACATGGGAAGATGTTTCCAGCTGGCCAATGATACCACATATGGCCCAAAATGGCTTGCAGACTGGCTTTGCGGCAAGTATCGGCCATAATGGGCGCTTCCCATCATCTGGCTGATATTGGATCAGCGTCGCATCATGCCTGAAACCATACTCGTCACCGGCGGCGCCGGCTTCATAGGCAGCCATGCCACGGTCGTCCTGCAGCAGGCCGGCTATCGCGTGCTCGTCCTGGACAACCTGTGCAATAGCACCGCGTCGGTCCTGGATGCCGTCGGCAAGATCACCGGGCAGCGCCCGGATTTCATCCAGGGCGACGTGCGCGATGCGCAAGCGCTGGATGCCTTGTTCGACAGCTACGGCATATCGGCCGTGCTGCATTTTGCGGGCCTGAAGGCGGTGGGCGAATCGACCCGGATACCGCTGGACTATTACGACAACAACGTGCATGGCAGCACGGCCTTGCTGGTCGCCATGCGTAAGGCCGGCGTCAAGACCTTTGTGTTCTCGTCGTCGGCCACGGTCTACGGCGATCCGCAAAAACTGCCGCTGACCGAAGACCATCCGCGCTCGGCCACCAACCCCTACGGCCATACCAAGCTGGTGGTGGAAGACATACTGGAAAACCTGTACCGCAGTGAACCGGGCTGGCGCATTGCCCGCCTGCGTTACTTCAACCCGGTGGGCGCTCACCCCAGCGGGCTGATCGGCGAAGCGCCCCAGGGCGTGCCCAACAACCTGATGCCTTATGTGGCCCAGGTGGCCACGGGGCGGCGCGAGCGTCTGCAAGTGTTCGGCAATGACTACAGCACACCGGACGGCACCGGCGTGCGCGACTACATCCACGTCATGGACCTGGCGCTGGGGCATGTGGCGGCCCTGCGCCATTGCCTGCGGGCCGAGCAGGAATTGTTGACGGTCAACCTGGGCACGGGCGTGGGGTATTCGGTGCTGGACATGGTCCGGGCTTTTGAGCAGGCCAGCGGCAAGACGGTGGCCTACGACATTGCGCCGCGCCGCCCCGGCGACATCGCCGCCTGCTGGGCCGATACCGGCCTGGCTTCCCGGACCCTGGGCTGGCGCGCGACCCGGGGCATACAGGAAATGTGCGAAGACGCCTGGCGCTGGGAAGAGGCACAGGCCTCCCAGGCAGCGGGCCAGAAGGGATAAGAGGGCCAAGCAAGGTAAGCGGGCCAAGCAGGGTAAGAGCGGTAAGCGCCGCCCCCGGTCATTTCCTTCGCGCCCGTTCGGGCGGTTTCACGGCCAGGCTGTGCCCCATGTCGGGCGACAAGGGCAGCGCCGTCTTGTAGGACACCTGCTTCAATGCGAAGCTTGAGCGTATCTTGTCGATGCCGGGTATGGGCGTCAGCTGTTCCAGTATGAACAGCTCCAGCGCGCCGATATCCGCCACCGCCACGCGTATCAGGTAGTCCGAGTCGCCCGTCATCAAATAGCATTCCATGACCTCGTCGTGTTCGGCGATGCGCCGCTCGAACTTGGCCAGGGCTTCCTTGTCCTGCGATTTCAGGCTGATGGAAATGAATACGTTCAGACCCAGGCCCAGCGCGGCGGCATTGGCCAGGGCCACGTAGCGGACGATGATGCCGGCCGATTCCAGCGCTTTCACGCGCGCCAGGCAGGGGGAAGGCGACAAATGGACGCGCTTGGCCAGCTCCACATTGCTTAGCGAACCGTCGCGTTGCAGCTCGTCCAGTATGCGCAGATCGGTGGAATCCAGATTCATATGCTTTAAATTTAGTAGAAAACAGCATTTTATGCTGAAACGCATACGATTTTGGCCCTTTATCGATAGCACATGCCGGTCAAAGGGGCGGAGAATAAGGAGATTGCCCAATTTTTCCAGTGCGTGAGCCGCTATGAATTCTCCCTTCCCTCCCCATCCTGTCGCCGACGTCGATCCCCAGGAAACCGCCGAATGGCACGAGGCCTTCCAATCGCTGATCGCCGCGCACGGGCCGCAGCGCGCCGCCTTCATGCTGGACGAGCTGTGCAACATGGCCGCCACCGAAGACATCCCCTGGAAGCCGCGTATCGGTACGCCCTACGTCAACACCATATCGCCGACGCGGCAGCCGGTGTTTCCGGGTGACCTGGCGCTGGAACAGAAGCTGGGCGCCATCATGCGCTGGAATGCGCTGGCCATGGTGGTGCGCGCCAACGCCGCCTACGGCGAACTGGGCGGCCACATTGCCAGCTATGCCAGCGCGGCCGACCTGTTCGAAGTGGGCTTCAATCATTTCTTCCATGCGCGCGGCGCCAACGGCGGGCATGGCGGCGACCTGGTTTTCCTGCAGCCGCACAGCGCGCCGGGCGTGTATGCGCGTGCCTACCTGGAAGGGCGCCTGACCGAAGACGACCTGCGCCACTACCGCCAGGAACTGCGCGGGCCGATAGAGGGCGCGCGCGGGCTGCCCAGCTATCCCCATCCTTATCTGATGCCGGATTTTTGGCAGTTTCCCACCGGGTCCATGGGCATCGGCCCCATCAGTTCCATCTATCAGGCGCGCTTCATGCACTACCTGACCGATCGCGGCTTGCTCGACTGCACGGGCCGCAAGGTTTGGGGCGTATTCGGCGACGGCGAGATGGACGAGCCTGAATCCATGAGCGCCCTGACCCTGGCCGCGCGCGAACGCCTGGACAACCTGGCGTGGGTGGTCAATTGCAATTTGCAGCGCCTGGACGGGCCGGTGCGGGGCAATGGCCGCGTCATCGACGAACTGGAAAAGCTGTTCTCCGGGGCCGGCTGGAACGTCATCAAGGTATTGTGGGGCAGCGATTGGGACGGCCTGTTCGCGCGCGATCACAGCGGTGCCCTGTTGCGCGCCCTGTCCGAAACCGTGGACGGCCAGATGCAGACCTTTGCCGCCAACGACGGCAAATACAACCGCCACCATTTCTTCGGCCAGAACGAGCAATTGGCCCGCCTGGTGGAAGGGATGAGCGACGAGGAAATCGACAGCCTGCGGCGCGGCGGCCATGACCTGGTCAAGATCTATGCGGCCTATGCCGCCGCGGCCGGTACCCAGGGCCGGCCCACGGTCATCCTGGCCCATACCAAGAAGGGCTACGGCATGGGTAGCGCCGGCCAGGGCCGCATGACCACGCACTCGCAGAAAAAATTCGAAGACGCCGACCTGCTGGGCTTCCGCGACCGCTTCAGCCTGCCGCTCAGCGACGAGCAGGCGCTCAGGCTGGACTTCTACAAGCCCGCCGCCGACAGCCCCGAACTGAACTACCTGCGCACCCGGCGCGAGGCCCTGGGCGGGCCGCTGCCCGCCAGGCAAGACCAGGCGCAGGCCTTGTCGGTACCCGACATCGCCAGCTATGCGCGCTTTGCCTTGCAGGGCGGGCAGCGCGAAATGTCGACCACCATGGCCTTCGTGCGCATGCTCGGCGCGCTGCTGAAAGACGGCAGCCTGGGTCCGCGCATCGTTCCCATCGTGGCCGACGAGGCGCGCACCTTCGGCATGGCCAATCTGTTCAAGCAGGTGGGCATCTATTCCAGCGTCGGCCAGAAGTACGAACCCGAAGACATCGGCTCCATACTCAGCTATCGCGAAGCGAAAGACGGCCAGATCCTGGAAGAAGGCATCAGCGAAGCCGGCGCCATTTCCAGCTGGGTGGCGGCCGCCACCAGCTACAGCGTGCACGGCATGACCATGCTGCCCTTCTATATCTATTACTCCATGTTCGGCTTTCAGCGCGTGGGCGATCTGGTCTGGGCCGCCGCCGACCAGCGCCCGCGCGGCTTCCTGATCGGCGCTACCTCGGGCCGGACCACCCTGGCCGGCGAAGGCTTGCAGCACCAGGACGGCACCAGCCATCTGTGGGCCTCCACCATCCCCAACTGCAAGGCCTACGACCCGGCTTTCGCGGGCGAACTGGCGGTCATCGTGGACCACGGCATGCGGGAAATGGCGGTTGAGCAGCGCGACGTCTTCTACTACATCACCGTCATGAACGAAAACTACGCCCAGCCGGACTTGCCCGAGGGCGTGGCGGACGACATCATCCGCGGCGGCTATCGCTATGCCGGCTACGAAGCCAAGGCGGGTGTCGCCGCGACCGGCCAAAGGGTGACGCTGCTGGGCTCGGGGGCAATCATGACCGAAGTCATCAAGGCTGCGGAACTGCTGGCCGAGCAGGGCGTGGCCAGCGACGTTTACAGCATAAGCAGCTGGAGCGAGCTGGCGCGCGACGGTCACAACACCGCCGGGCAGCCGCACATCGCCCGCCTGATGGAAGCGTCCCAGGGGCCCATCGTGGCCGCCACCGACTACGTGCGGCAGGTGCCAGAGGCCATCCGCGCCTACCTGCCCGCCGGGCGCCGCTACACCACCCTGGGCACCGACGGCTTCGGCCGCAGCGATACCCGGGCAGAATTGCGGCGCTTCTTCCAGGTTGATGCGCAGGCCATCGCGCAAGCCGCCTTACAAGGACTTTGATTACACAAGCCGCCGGCGAACTGATATCCTTGCGGGACACCTGAAACACCCGCAAGCCGCACATGAATTCCGTCCGAATGCAGTTCCTGCTGGTTGGCACCATGGCCATTTGGGGCTTGAACATCTCGGCCATCAAAGTCCTTACCGTTTACTTTGAGCCATTGGCGATCGCTTGCTTCCGCATGGCGATCGCCGCCGTCATCATCAATTTCACCCTGGTGGGCTCGCGGCAGCCCATACCGCTGCTGCGCATCTCGCCCAGCCAATGGTTGCGCTTCGTGCTGTGCGCCTGCTTCATGATCTACGGCAATCAAATCTTTTTCACCACCGGCATGCGCGACGCCAGCGCCACCAATTCGTCGCTGATCATGGCGCTCAGCCCCCTGGTGGCCTCCATCCTGGCCGCCGCCGTATTCCGCGAAGCCATCACCGGCTTGCGCCTGCTGGGCATCGCCCTGGGCTTTGGCGGCGTATTCGCCGTGGTGCTCAGCGGCCAAAGCGCGTCCATGTCGGGCCCCAACTGGGGCGACCTGCGCATCTTCCTGTCCATGGTCAGCTTCGTGGTCGGCGGGATGATGATCCAGGACCTGGCGCGGCAATTCAATTCCATCTTCATCAGCAGCATCGTCTACACGCTGGGCGCCATCTTTCTGTGCCTGCACGCCCTGGTGGACGGCTCGGCCGACTTCAGCGCCAAAGCGCTGCTGGCGCCTGGCCTGTGGCCCTGGCTATTGATGATATTTACCGGCATCATCGCCACCGCCATCTGCAATATGTTCTGGAACCGGGCCATTGCCGAGCTGGGCGTGGCGCGCACCTCGCTATACCAATACTGGATTCCCGTCTTCGGCGTGGGTTTCGCCATGCTGACGCTGGGCGAACCGTTTACGCTTTGGCACGTCGTGGGCTTGCTGGGCATTTTGCTGGGCACCTACCTGGGAACGCGGCGCGCCGCACCCAAGCCCGCCGCGCCCAAGCCTGCCGAGGTCGCGAAATGAAACAAATCGCGCCGCCACCCCTTGTTTTTCCGAGAACGGATCTGGCATGAAAATTCTTATCACCGGCGGGGCCGGCTTCATAGGCTCGGCCCTGGTGCGCCACGTCATCGGCCACACCCGCGACGCCGTCGTCAATGTGGACAAGCTGACCTACGCCGGAAACCTGGAATCCCTGGCCGATGCGGCCCAAAGCGACCGCTACGCCTTCGAGCAGGTCGACGTCTGCGACCGCGCCGAGCTTGACCGGGTATTCCGGCAGCACCAGCCGCAGGCCGTCATGCACCTGGCGGCCGAATCGCACGTGGACCGCTCCATCGACGGCCCGGCCGCCTTCATCGAAACCAACATCGTCGGCACCTACACGCTGCTGGAGGCGGCAAGGCACTACTGGGCCGGGCTGGACGGCGAAGCCAAGGCGGCCTTCCGCTTCCATCATATTTCCACCGACGAGGTCTATGGCGACCTGGACGACCCCGAAGAACTGTTCACCGAAACCACGCCCTACGCCCCAAGCTCGCCCTATTCGGCCAGCAAGGCCGGCTCCGACCACCTGGTTCGGGCCTGGCGCCGCACCTACGGCCTGCCCACGCTGCTGACCAACTGCTCCAACAACTACGGCCCCTATCATTTTCCCGAAAAGCTGATCCCGCTGATGATACTGAACGCCCTGGAAGGCAAGCCGCTGCCGGTCTACGGCCAGGGCCATCAGGTGCGCGACTGGCTGTATGTGGAGGATCACGCCCGCGCCTTGTACAAAGTGGCGACGGAAGGCAAGGTGGGCGAAACCTACAACATCGGCGGCCACAACGAAAAGCGCAATATCGACGTCGTGCACACCATCTGCGACCTGCTCGAAGAACTGGCGCCGGCCAAGCCGGCGGGCCTTGCCCGCTATCGCGACCTGGTCACCCATGTAAAGGACCGCCCGGGGCACGACATGCGCTACGCCATCGACGCCCGCAAGATCCAGCGCGAACTGGGCTGGGCGCCGAGGGAAACCTTCGAATCGGGCATCCGCAAGACGGTGCAATGGTATCTGGACAACCAGGAATGGTGCCGCCACGTGCAGGACGGCAGCTATCAGCGGGAAAGGCTGGGCGGGGCTTAGATTAGGTTGACAAAAACTCGTTTTTGCCAGATTATTCAGGTTGACAAAATTCGATATTTGCCTGGAAAGATATGGCCTACCCACATCCTTCTTCTTTTTATCCCGAATTAACCGATGAACGGTTAGCTGTCATTGCGGAAGCCCTGCTTGATATCCGCTACAACACGTATCGCCAAATGGATTCGCAGTACGACGATACCTATACACGGGAGACCGCGGTATTCGGAAGATCGCGAAACATGCTGATCGCTTTGGCTCTGGAAGAGAAGTACGATTGGTTGTCGCTGGTAAATGCTGGTATGGACGTCACGTTTAGAATCGAACGCGTCCCATGCCGGTTTTTTCGCGACGATCCGCAGGCGCCCGAGAAGCCCGGCTTCTTCAAACGCAATGCTGTCGACTGCTTGTTTGCAACCGACGAGCACGACCCAGTCATGTGGCGTTTCGTTGTAGAAAAAGCGTCCTCCGAAGAAGATGAGGATCATGCTTTTTTCATAGGCTATAACGTTTACCAAGAAAAGGTTGCTCAGTGGTCATATGCTTCGTCGGCATCCGTCCTCCATACGACGGATGGAGACATCCCCGCTGGCAAACACTTGCCTGCGCCCGAAGTGCTTGCGCGGGAAGATAACACCGATGACGGTGCCAAGGCTCAAAACGAGTAAGTAAATGAACCTGGTTTTTGATGGTGCGTCCCTAAGGCTGGCACGCGTTTTTAGCGGCCTGGCACTTGAGGAGGTTGCGTTGCGCGTAGGAAAAACGCGTCAATACCTCCATAAGCTGGAAGCCAACCAAGGAACACCCACAGCACAGCTGGCCCAAGATCTTGCCGATGCCTTGCAGGTAGAGGCTGGCTTTTTTGCGCCTAAAGCAAGGCATCTTCACGAGGATCAATTTCATTTCAGAAAGCTTCTGACAACCAAGGCAACAATCAAGCAGGTCGCCATCGCGCGCGGCGAAATGGTCGATATACTAATCAAGTATCTTGATCAAGAACTTCACCTGCCTGAAATCAATATCCCTAGCGTTTCGCAGCCGAACACTTATGAAGATATCGAGCGCGCGGCGGAGTACTGCCGAAAGGAGTGGGAGCTTGGGTTGGGGCCCATCGACAATATGACTCGCCTGGCGGAAAACCTGGGTGCGGTCGTGACAACCTTCAACGGCATATCCAAAGACATAGACGCCTTGTCGGTTTCGGTTGAGCGCCCGTTTATCGTACGTAATATCGCCAAGGAAAGTGCGTGTCGCCATCGTTTCGATATTGCGCACGAACTTGGTCATCTAGTCATGCACGATGGGCTTGTTACCGGAGACCGTATAACGGAAAGCCAGGCCAATCGGTTTGCAAGTGCGTTGCTTTTGCCCCGCTCCATGATGGCAAAACTGTTTCCTCGTCCGAATGGAACCCGGCTGGACTGGAAAGGGATGAAGGAATTCAAACTTACCTGGAAAGTCAGCAAGGCAGCCATTTTGTATAGAGCCCGGCAGCTCGAGCTGATTACAGAGAGCCAATATAAAACCGGTGTCATTACATTAAGAAAGTACGGTGAGTCCAATGGTGAAAAAGACGACTACCTGATTCCTCAAGAGCCCCCGGAAATGATGACAAAGGCGCTGCTTGTATTAGCCACAAAGAAGGGCATGTATCCGAACGATCTGGCCAAAGCGTTGCATATTAAACCTGCCTTTTTGCATGAACTGACGGGGGTGGACAGTGCTCCTCAACCTCCTGATGCCAGTCACTCCAGTCAAACCAGGCCGAGGCACTTGCGGCTTGTTAAGTCGTGATTTTGGCTGAAGTGGTTTCGGCTGGGCTCAGGTAGTCTAGACCGATTGCAGTATCTCCCGCGCGACGGCCACCGCCGGGTTTTCTTCCATGCGTCGCTGCGCGCAATACAGGTCTATGGCCGCCACGTTCTCGTCGTCGTCCAGGGGGCGGAAGCACACGCCTTCCGGCCGCAGGCACGATGCCGAGCCCGGCACCAGCGCTATCCCCATGCCGGCCTCCACCAGCGCAAGCAGGGTCGGCATGACGCTTTCGTGCACGATGGTCGGCTGTATCTGAAAATGGGCGAACAGGCTTTGTATGCGCTCGCGAAAGTACAGCGCGGCTTCCGCGTTGAAGCCGATGAAGGGCTGGCCGTGCAGTTGCTGGGGGCGGATGCGCTTCTGCCGGGCGTAAGGGTGCTTCAGGGGCAGGGCCACGCACATGTTTTCGCGGCTGACTCGGGTGAAGACCAGGGAATCGTGGCCGGTGGCGGCGGGGCGCCGCAGCAGGGCGATGTCTATCTTTTCCTCGGCCAGCATTTCGACCAGATGGATGGACAGGTCTTCTTTCAGGCTTAGCTGGATGTCGGGCCGCAGACTGTGGCATCCGGCCAGCAGCTTGGGCAGCAACTGATAGGCCGCGGTACTGGTGAAGCCTATGGAAAGATGGCCGGCATCCCCGTCGGCGGCCCGCTGCGCCGCGTGAATGGCGGCCTTGCCGTCCGCCACCAGTTGCCTGGCCTTTCTTAGCAAAACGGCGCCGGCCGGCGTCAGCTTCACCGAGCGCGTGCTGCGAACGAACAGGGCGGCGCCCACTTCCGCCTCAAAGCGCCGGATCTGCTGGCTTAGCGGCGGCTGGCTGACGTGCAGGCGCTTGGCGGCATGGCCGAAATGCAATTCTTCCGCCACGGCAATGAAGGCCTCGAGCGCGCGGGAATGCAGCATCATGGGTTTATGTCCTGAAAAAGACTTAATTAGTGTCTGAATATGTATTAGACATATTAATCTACAAACTCTAACCTGATGCCATCCTTTCAGTGCTGGGACTCCAACCAGCGATCCGTCTCAATTATTACTATAGGACTCGGAGCGATGACATACTTTTCACCCAAATTCCGCCTGGCGGCGGCCGCGCTGGCCGCTGCCGCATGCACCCTTGTTCCCATGGCTGCCCAGGCCCAGGCCGCCGCCTACCCCACCAAGCCCATCAACCTGATCGTGCCCTTCGGGCCGGGCAGCGTCACCGACCTGCTGGGGCGCATCGTCGCCAAGGCCTTGGGCGACTCGCTGGGCCAGTCGGTAATCGTGCAGAACAAGGCCGGCGCGGGCGGCAATATCGGCGCGGCCGACGTTGCCGCGGCGCCCGCCGACGGCTACACGCTGCTGCTTGGGCCGACCAGCACCAATGCGGTGAATTCCAGCCTGTACACCAACCTTAAATACGACCCCCTGCGCGACTTCGCGCCCATTACCGACGTGGCCACCGTGGCCAACGTGCTGGTGGTCAACCCCGACGTGCCCGCCAAAAGCGTCAAGGAATTGATCGCTCTGCTGCCCTCCAAGGAATATTCCTACGCTTCCACCGGCAACGGCGGCAGCATGCACCTGTCGGGCGAGCTGTTCAAATCCATCACCAAGACTTCCATCCTGCACGTCCCCTACAAGGGCGGCGGTGCGGCGCTGGCCGACTTGCTGCCCGGCCGGGTCCAGGTCATGTTCTGCAACCTGCCGCTGTGCCTGCCGCACATCCAGTCCGGCAAGCTGAGGGCCTTGGCCGTCACCTCGTCCAAGCGTTCTTCCTTGCTGCCCGACGTGCCCACCATGGCTGAAGCCGGCCTGCCCGACTACGAGGTCAACGGATGGTTCGGCCTGTTCGCTCCGGCCAAGGTCGATCCGGCCATCGTGCAGAAGCTGAATGCGGAAATGAAGAAAATCCTGGACAAGCCGGAAATCAAGCAGCAGCTGCTGGCTCAGGGCGCCGTGCCGGACTGGAGCACGTCCGAACAGTTCACCCGCTTCGTGAAGGCAGAGCATGACAAGTGGGCCAAGGTCATCAAAGAAGCAGGAATCCGCCTGGAATGAGCCGCAGCAAAGCGTTGAACCGATTGGGCGCGGTCGAGGCCGCCCGCGCCCTGGAATCCAATGAAGTGCGCTGCGTCGACCTGGTCCAGGCCTGCCTGGACCGCATCGCCGAACGCAACAGCCAGGTAGAGGCCTTCGTGGCCTACGATGCCGACAAGGCCTTGGCGGCTGCGCGCCGCCTGGATGCGGCGCCCAGCGGGCGCATCTTGCGCGGCATACCTTTTGCCGTAAAAGACGTCATCGACACCTCGGACTTTCCCACCGAATACGGCTCGCCTATTTATAAAGGCTACCAGCCTGCGCTGGACGCCGCATGCGTGGTCATGGCCAAGAACCAGGGAGCCATACCGCTGGGCAAGGTGGCCACCGGCGAATTCGCCACCCAGACGCCCAGCCGCGCACGCAATCCCTTGCGGCTGACGCATACGCCGGGCGGCTCGTCCAGCGGGTCGGCCGCCGCCGTGGCCGACTTCATGGTGCCGGCCGCGCTGGCCACGCAGACCACCGGTTCCATCGTCCGCCCCGCCGTTTATTGCGGGGTGGTGGGCTACAAACCCAGCTTCGGGACGATAGCCACCGCCGGCCTGAAGGCACTTAGCCCTTCGCAAGACACCATAGGCGTCATCACCCGCAAGGTCGAGGACGCCGCGTTCTTCGTGCTGGGCCTGCATGGCGCCAAGACGGTCAACAGCATCGTCGCCAAGCCGCGCATCGCCGTCTGCCTGTCGCGGCAGTGGGACTACATCAGGCCGGAAACCCTGCGCGCCCTGGAAAGCCTGGCGCACAAGCTGGAACTGGCCGGTTGCGCCATCAGCCGGATCTGGCTGCCGCAAGACCTGGAGCGCCTGGTTCCCGTCCAGCCGCGCCTGTTCAAGTACGAGGCCAGGCAAACCCTGGGCAACGAGCGCCTGCTGAACAGGGAATCCCTTAGCCCGCGCCTGCGCGCCCGCCTGCAAAGCGGCGATGACATGGGTTTCGACGAATACGTCGCCATGCGCCGGCAGGTGCGTGAAGCCCAACTGTCTTCGGAAGCGATGTTCCGCGACGTGGACGCCATCCTGTATCCGGCGGCGGCGGGCGAGGCCGAAGCCGGCCTGGAATCCGCCGGCGATCCGCGCTTCGGCGCCTTGTGGAGCTTGCTCCATTTGCCGTCCATTTCCTTCCCCACGGAGCTGGGGCCTGTGGGCCTGCCCTTGGGGGCGCAATTGATAGGCGGCTTCGGCCAGGATACGCGTTTGCTGGCCGTGGCCAACGAAGTTACGCGCATGGTGGGGGCCTTGCCGGCGGCATGAAGTTTTCTTGCCCACAGCCGCAATAATTCTCGGTTGTCCCTGTAGTGAATACTCCCTAGACTGGATCGGTTTTCACAATTTGATAAATCGGGAGACTTTCTTGAAAAGACGTAGCTTTCTAACGGCCATGGCCGGTATCGCCGGCATGGCCGTTGCACCCATGGTCAAGGCGCAAGCGGCGCTGCCCACCAGCCCCGTCAAGCTTCTCGTGGGTTTCGCGCCCGGCGGCGGCACCGACACCATGGCGCGCCTTATTGCGCAGCATCTGGGCGCCTTGTGGGGCATACCTGTGGTGGTCGAGAACAAGCCCGGCGCATCCGGCGTCATCGCCGCCACCTATGTGTCCCAGCAGCCCCCCGACGGCACAACGCTGCTCATGACCAACTTCAGCAATCATGCGATCGCACCGGTCCTGATGCCCAAGATAGGCTACGACGTCAAGCGCGACTTCTCGCCCATCATGCTGGTGGGCATCACGCCCAACGTGCTGATCGGCAATCAGGATCAAAAATCGAACACGGTCGCCGAACTGGTCGAGCAGTGTCGCAAGAGCCCCGGCCAAGTATCCTTTGGGTCGGCCGGCGTCGGCGCGGCCCAGCACATGGCGCTGGAAATGTTCAAGCTGCGTGCCAAGGTCGATGCCCTGCACGTGCCATATCGCGGATCGGGCGCCATGGCCACCGACCTGCTGGGCGGCCAGATCAACTACAGCTTTGAAACCATGACCTCGGCGACGCCGCTGATACGCAGCGGCAAGGTCAAGGCCCTGGCCCAGACCGGCGCGAAGCGCGCCAAGAGCTACCCCAACATACCCACCATGGCCGAGTCGGGCTTCCCGGGCTTCGAGGCCGCCACCTGGTACGGCATCGTTGGGCCGGGCGGCATGAACCCGGCTTTGGTCAAGCGCATGAACGAAGACTTCAACCGTGTCATCGCCATCCCTGAAGTGGCCGAGAAGCTGCAAGGCTTCGGCGCGGAAGACGGCGGCGGTTCGGTCGAGAAGTTCTCGGACTTCATCGACGCCGAACTGAAGAAGTGGGCGGAAGTCGTGAAGGAAGCCAACGTCCAGCCGGGCTGATGGCGTAGCACCGCGCCCGGCATTCAGGCCGGGCGGCGGCAAGCATAAAAAGGCATGAAGCGTGTTGCGCTTCATGCCTTTTTTGTGGCTGCCTTGTGTGGCTGCTTTGTTTCAGCCTCAGAGGTTTGGCGGCGATCCGGCGGCCAGGTGTTCGAGGGCTTTGCGGGCCCCGAGCACCTTGTCCGCCAATCCTTCAGGTGATGTCGGAAATAATGCTTCGGTCGACGTCGGCCAGGCGGGTGATGCCGCAGAATGCCATGGTCAGGTCCAGTTCTTTGTGGATGATCTCCAGCGCCTGCGTGACCCCAGCTTCGCCGCCCGCGCCCAGACCGTAAAGCATGGCGCGTCCGATATAGGTGCCCTTGGCGCCCAGGGCGATGGCTTTCAGAACATCCTGCCCCGACCGGATGCCGCCGTCCATATGGACTTCGATCTGCGAACCGACCGCTTCCACGATGACCGGCAAGGCCTTGATGGACGAGGGCGCGCCGTCCAGTTGGCGGCCGCCGTGGTTGGACACGATGATGGCGTCGGCGCCCGTGTTCAAGGCCATGCGCGCGTCTTCGACGTCTTGTATCCCTTTCAGGATCAGCTTGCCGCCCCATTTCTGGCGTATCCAGCGCACGTCGTCCCAGCTCAGGCTGGGGTCGAACTGCCTGGCCGTCCATTCGGCCAGCGAACCCAGTTCCTCGACGCCGTCCACATGGCCGAAGATGTTGCCCAGCGTGCGGCGTTTGGTGCCGGCCATGCCCAGCAGCCAGCGTGGCTTGCTGGCCAGGTTTAGGACATTGCCGAAGGTGATCTTGGGTGGCGCGGCAAGGCCGTTCTTCAGGTCTTTGTGGCGCTGCCCGCTGATCTGCAAATCCAGCGTCAGCACCAGGGCGGAGCAGCCGGCCGCCTTGGCGCGGTCGATCAGGCGTTCCACGAACACTCGGTCGCGCATTACGTACAGCTGGAACCAGAAGGGATGCCCGTCGGTGCCTTCGGCCACGTCTTCGATGGAACAGATGCTCATCGTGGACAAGGTGAAGGGGATGCCGAAGCGCTTCGCCGCCCGCGCCGCCAGGATTTCCCCGTCGGCGTGCTGCATGCCGGTCAGGCCGGTGGGCGCAATGGCCACCGGCATGGCGACGTCCTGGCCCACCATTTGCGTCCTGACGCTGCGGTCGGAAAGATTCACCGCGACGCGCTGGCGCAGCAGCAGTTTCTGGAAATCGCCCTGGTTGGCGCGATAGGTCGATTCCGTCCAGGAGCCGGAGTCGGCATAGTCGTAAAACATGCGCGGTACGCGCTTCTTGGCCAGAATGCGAAGGTCTTCGATATCGGTGATCATGCTTGCCCTAACGGGATGGAAAGTGGTCTTGGTGTTATGCGGGCCGGCCCAGCAAGCCGCGCGCGGCCAGGCTGGCAAAAAGGGCGGAAATGCCGAACTCCCACGGCGGCAGCTTGTCGCTGTGGTTTACGTGGTTGGCCAGGCAGCCCAGCTTTTCGGTGGAGATATATACATCGTCGTCCAGATGATGCGTAAAGCCCGCGCCTTCGGTGCCGCGATCCTTGGTCGGCGCGAACATGGTGCCGCAGAACAACATGATGCCGTCCGGGTACTGGTGATTGCCGCCCATGGCGTTGTCGACCAGCTCCAGCGGGTCGCGGCTGATCTGCGACATCGAGCTGTAGCCTTCCAGGACGAAGCCGTCGCGGCCTTCGACACGCAGGTGTATGGTGGCCGAGCGCACGTCGTCCAGCGTAAAGTGTTCGTCGAACAGGCGGATGAAGGGGCCGATGGCGCAGGCGGCGTTATTGTCCTTGGCCTTGCCCAGCAGCAGCGCACTGCGCCCTTCGAAGTCGCGCAGATTGACGTCGTTGCCCAGGCTGGCGCCTACCACTTCGGCGCGCGACGACACCGCCAGCACGATTTCGGGTTCGGGGTTGTTCCAGGACGAGGCATGGTGCAGGCCCACGCCGGCTCCGGTGCCCACCGACGACAGCGGCGCCGCCTTGGTGAAGATTTCGGCGTCGGGGCCTATGCCCACTTCCAGGTACTGCGACCACATCTTCTTTTCCAGCAGCACGGCCTTCAGGCGCTGCGCGTCTTCCGAACCCGGCTTGATGGCGCTAAGGTCGGACCCGATGACGGCCACGACTTCGCGCCGCACGGCGTCGGCCGCCGCGGCATCGCCGCGCGCCTGCTCTTCAATGACGCGTTCCACCATGCTTTGCGCAAACGTAACCCCGGCCGCCTTCACGACCTGCAGGTCGTTGGGCGCCAGCAGGTGGCGCTGGGCGGGGTTGGGGCCGTGCTTCAGGGTAGAGGCCAGCCAATCGTCCAGGCTGCCCAGCGACGAGCCGCTGGCCTTCCGGACCGCGTCGGCGGGATTGGCGCTTTCCAGCAGAAGCGATACCGTGGGCGCAACCGCGGTGATATCGATCAGTTCACCGTTGCGCACCGTAACGACGGCGGGGCCGCCGCCTGCGCCCGGCAGCCATGCGCGTCCAACAAGAATGGCGCGGTCCGCGTCTTGGGGCAAGGTCGCCGAGGTGGTGATGTGTGTCATGAAAAGCTCCTGAGGTTCTGCGCAGCGCCCCGCCTGCGCGCCATCGAAGGGCGGGGCGCAGGCGGGGCGGTATGCGGGAAGTCTAAAAGTCGGGTGTGGCTGCGGCAAGCCATATTTACTTGAAGCCTGGCCAAGAAAAATTCATGCACTGCAGAGCCTGGAACGGCAAGGGATAGATTTTCTTGGGCAGACACTGAAACTTTCTCGTTAGGCAATGCCATGCATCGCATCTAGAATCTAAAAGAAACGCGGGGCAACCGGACCAGGATTTGGCTTTTGGCCGGAATGCGCATAACGAATCATCCTTCAACGAGAGTTGTACAGAAATGTCAGGAATCATTCAAGTCACGCGCGACGGCGCCGTCGCCACCATTACCCTAAATCGTCCGGAAAGGATGAATGCGCTGGACCTGGGCGCCTGGGAGGACCTGGGCAAGGTCATGGATACCTTGTCCGCCGACGATGATCTGCGCTGCGTCGTGATGCGCGGTGCCGGCGACAAGGCCTTCTCGGCCGGCGCCGACATCGAGGAATTCCCCGAGCGCCGCCTGAACTCCGCGCAGGCCGAGGCCTACGGCAAGATCACGCATCGCACCATGCGGGCCATCGCCGAGTGCCGCCATCCCACGATTGCCGTGATCAAAGGCGCCTGCGTGGGTGGCGGCCTGGAATTGGCATCGGTGTGCGACCTGCGCGTCTGCACGGCATCCAGCAAGTTCGGCGTGCCCATCAAGCGGCTGGGCCTGGTGCTGTCCTACGGCGAGCTGGCGGGGCTGATCGCCCTGACCGGCACGGCGGTGGCCATGGAGATGCTGCTTGAAGGCCGCGTGTTCGGCGCCCAAGAGGCCCTGGACAAGCGCTTGGTCAACCGTGTCATCGACGATGCCGAATTCGACGGCGAGGTCGATGCTATCCTGCGCCGCATCAGCACCGGCGCGCCGCTGGTGGCACGCTGGCACAAGAAGTTCGCGCGCCGCCTGGCCCAGAACACGCCCCTGTCGGAAGAAGAACAGCGCGAAGCCTTTGCCTGCTTCGACACGGAAGACTTCCGCATCGGCTACCAGGCCTTCCTGAACAAAGCCACACCGGAATTCACCGGCCGATAGCCGACGGGCCGGGGCAGCCGTTCCATAGCGGCCCTGCGGTATCCTGGCCTGGCGGCGGCACATGCCGGCCAGGCTGAACCTTAACCTATTAGCTGTGCAATCACTATGAATCTACCGTTATCGAAAATCAGGGTCCTGGACGTCAGCCAAGTCATGGCCGGCCCTTTCTGCTGCATGCTGTTGGGCGACATGGGCGCCGACGTCATCAAGATCGAACCCCCCGGCGTCGGCGACCAGACACGATCCGCCATGGGCTTTCGCCTGAAAGGCGCGGACAGCGGCGGCTTCCTGGCATTGAACCGGAACAAGCGCAGTGTGGAAATCAACCTGAAGTCCGAAGCCGGGCTGAAGGCCTTCTACGAGCTGGTCAAGACGGCCGACGTATTGGTCGAGAACAACCGCCCCGGTGTGGCCGCGCGCCTGAAAATCGATTACGACACGCTCAAGGCCATCAATCCGCGCCTGGTCTATGCCAGCATCTCCGGCTTCGGCCAGACGGGGCCCTGGGCCGGCAGGCCGGGCTTCGACCTGATCGCGCAGGCCTTGTCGGGCGTCATGAGCGTCATGGGGCACCCCGGCGCCGACCCGGTCAAGTCCAGCGTGCCGGTGGCGGACCTGGGCTCCGGACTGTTCGCGGCTTACGGCATCCTTAGCGCCCTGCTCGGGCGCGAGCATACCAAGCAAGGCCAGCATGTGGACACGTCCTTGCTGGAAACCGCGCTGGGCCTTTCGGTATGGGAAACGGCGGAGTTCTGGGGCACCGGCAAGCTGCCCGTCCCCATCGGCAGCGCCAACCGCATGAGCGCGCCTTACCAGGCCGTGCGCGGCTCCGACCGCTACTTCGTCATCGGCGCCGCCAACCCTAAGCTCTGGACGGCGCTGTGCGGGCTGCTGGGCCGGGAAGACCTGCTGCAGGACTCCCGCTTCACCAGCAATGCGGAACGCCTGAGCAATCGCGACGCATTGATTGCCGAGCTGGAATCCGTGTTCACCACCAAGCCAGCCCAGCATTGGGTGGACAGCCTGCAGGCCATAGGCGTGCCGGCATCCATGATCCTGGATTACTCCGAGGCGCTGGAAAGCGAGCAGGCAGTCGCCAGGAATATGGTGCTGAAGATGGATCACCCCGTGGAAGGCCAGGTCAATGTGCTGGGCTTCCCCGTCAAGCTAAGCGGCACGCCGCAGCAGATACGCATGCCGCCGCCCCTGTTGGGCCAGCACACCATGGAAGTCCTGCGCGAAGCGGGGCTCAGCGACGGCCAGATCGGCGAGTTGCAGGCGGGCGGCGCGTTCAGCCGGGAAGAGAAGAGCAAGAAGTAAAGCGGCAGGCCGGTTTGTCGTCGGGGTGGCGCACTTGGTTGCGTCCCCGGCGCGGCCGGCTGATGCGGCTTGCGGTCACTTGGCCACCCGGTCGCCTGGCTGATTAACCGCCTAGTCCTGGTCGGACGGGTCCTTGTCCTGGGCCATTTCGTTCAGCACCCAGTCGACGAAGCTGCGGATGCGGGGATCGTCGTCGCGCTCTTCGGGGTAGGCGATAAAGTAAGAGAATTCCACCGGGATGCTGGCCTCGAACGGCCGGACCAGCTTGCCCTTGGCCAGTTCGTCCCGCACCCAGTGCTTCTTGGCCAGGGCCACGCCCAGGCCGTCGAGCGCCGCGTTGATGACCAGGTGGCTGGGCCAGAAGGACGGCCCGCGGGTGGCATCCACGTCCTGGACGCCGACCTGGTTCAGCCACATCGCCCAGTTGGGGTTGCTGGCGTCGGCATAGGTGCTGTCGTCGTGCAGCAGCGTATGAAAGCGCAGGTCGCTGGGTTCGCGCAGCGGGTGCGGCCCTTCCATCAGGGCCGGGCTACAGACCGGAAAGACTTCAACAGGCAGGCATTCCAGCGTGCGCAGCCCTGGCTGCCCGCCTCGGCCGTAATGTATGGCCAGGTCGATGTCTTCACGGGTGAAATCCACCATGGGGGCGGAGGTCGACACCTTCAGGTCTATGGTGGGATGGGCGGCCATGAAGCGCGCCATGCGTGGAATCAGCCACTTCACCGCAAAGGTGGGCGGCGTATTGATCTTGAGTACCGACAGGTTGTGTGAATGCAGGCGCTGCGTGGCGGTGGCAATGTGCTGGAAGGCCCGCTGGACTTCGGGCAGATAGGCCTGCCCGGCCGTGGTCAGCACCAGCGACTTGGCCTGCCGTATGAACAGCGCCACGCCCAGGCTGTCTTCCAGCACCTTGATCTGGTGGCTGACTGCCGATGGCGTAACAAAAAGCTCTTCCCCGGCCTTGGTGAAGCTGAGCAGCCTTGCTGCAACCTCGAAGGCGCGCAAGGGATTCAGCGGTGGTATCTGGCGGGCCATTGAAAGAGTCTCCTGCTGCGTCTATTCAGTCATGCGGCGTCGGTTTCCTTGTGCGTGAGCAGGGATATTGTACGTCATGGCACAAACCGTCATGGATGGAAGCGAGCGGGGCGGACAGGCGCTAGCGCTCAGTAATCAGCACGGCAGCAATCGTGGGCTAAGGACGCATTTGAGAAAAGAAAATCAGGCCGCGACGGTGATGCCCGGCGTGTGCTCCCGCTGAGCAGCGTGCACGACGATCTCGATATGCTGATCCAGGGACACCAGTGCCTGCATCAACCGCTCCAGTGAAATGTTCTGGAGCTTGTAGCGGCGAACCTGGGACACCTTGGGCTGGGTCATGCCGGTAATACGGGCCGTTTCGGTCTGGTTTAGGCCGCGCTGGTCGATCAGCTCGTTGAGTTTGAGTGCGAGCGCCGCCTTTGCCGACAGCTCTTCCGCATCGTCGAAACCGAGATCCAGCAGCACGTTGTCGGTGCCTTGAGAGGTATCTTTGCGACTCATTATGTTCTCCTGTTCGCCGCATAGCGGGCGAGCACTTCTTTCAAGCGCTTCTCGATCAACTTCACGTCCGGCTGTGGCGTGGCGATGCCGGACGTGGATTTCTTCTGAAACGCATGCAGCACATGCACCGCGTCCCCGACGTTCACTATGTAAACCGCGCGGAAGGTGTCGCCCCGATGGTCTTCCACCAGTTCATACACCCCCGAGCTGAGGCCCTTCCAGGGCTTGGCCGAGTCCGGCGTGCGGCCCAGCTGGACGACGAACAATGACACGCCCATGTCCTTCTGCACGGGGATGGGAAACTTTTTGAGGTCCTTCTTCGATGAGCCTTCCCAATACAGGAGCTTGCGTTTCTCTGTCATGATTATATCTGTTCAGGTATAGATGGCAAGTACCTGAATTGTCGCGACAGCGCTGCAGCGAGTCCAACAAAGCCATGACTAATATGTCCCTTCCGCGCCCCCAAAGCCCACAGGAAAGCCGAAGGCTACCCCGCCTTGTATTGTACTGTTGATAATACAAGTTTATGATTGCACCTGAACAAGAAACCGCACCCCACATTCCTCAGGAGATCACCATGCATTTATCCGGATTTCGCCGCTGCCTGATTGCCGCGGCCCTGGCCGTTCTGCCTTTTAGCGCCAGCATGGCGCAAGCCGACAAGCCCATTACCTTGCTGGTCGGGGCGACGCCCGGCGGCACCACCGACCGCGTTGCCCGCGGCATCGCCAAGGAAATGTCCGGCTTGCTAAAGCAAACCGTCATCGTCGAAAACAAGGCCGGCGCGGGCGGCAATATTGCCGCCGACATGGTGGCCCGGTCCAACAAGGACGGCGACACGCTGCTGATCAGCTTCACCAGCTTTTCGGTCAATGCCAGCCTGTACAAGAAACTGCCCTTCGACCCGAAGAAAGACTTCACGCCCATCACCCTGCTGGCCGAAGTGCCCAGCGTGCTGCTGGCCCGCAAGGATTTCCCCGCCAACAGCGTGGCGGAGCTGATCGCGCTGGCCAAGAAGAACCCGGGCGATTACAGCTTTGCGGTGGGCGGCATCGGGTCGTCGTTGCACATGGCCACGGCCAGCTTCCAGATGGATACCGGCATCAAGGGCCTGACCGTTCCGTATAAAGGCACATCTCCCGCGCTGCAGGACCTGGTCGGCGGCCAGGTCGACCTGATGTTCGCCAGCGTGGAAAACGCCTTGCCCCTGCTGAACACCGGCCGCGTCAAGTTCCTGGGCGTTACCAGCACCGAGTCCATGAAGCAGTTTCCGGGTGTGCCGCCTATTTCCAATACCGTGCCCGGCTTCAAGTCCAAGGCCTGGTTCGGCATGTTCGGCCCCGCCGGCATGTCGCCTGAAAAGGTGGCATTGTTGAACAAGGCCGCGGTCGAAGGCGCCAAGCACGCCACCTTCATCGACCTGATGACGCACGGCGGCGGCGAAGTGGTCACCACCACGCCGCAGGAGTTTTCCGATTACGTCGCCAAAGACATTGATCATTATGCAAAAGTCGTAGAATTCACGGGCGCAACCGTGAACTAAGAGACTTGATGATCGCCAACCCCACCCCTCGTTACTACCGCATCTATCGCCTGCTGAAGCAGGCGATAGAAAGCCACCAGTTCACCGGCGACGAGGCACTGCCCAGCGAAAACGCGCTGGCGCAGCAATACCAGGTGTCGCGCCTGACCATACGCCGTTCGCTGGAGCTGCTGCAGCACGACGGCCTGATCGAGCGTCGGCAGGGGCGGGGCACATTTCCCAAGCTGGGCAACATCAAGACCGCGCCGCTGCCGGCGGACATCAACAAGCTGCTGGCCGGGCTGTCGGAAATGGGCAGCAGCACGCGGGCCAGCGTGCTGTCCTTCGGCTACGAAACGGCCAGCCCCTACGTATGCACCCAGCTGGAATTGCCGCAAGGCGCAAAAGTGCAAAAATCGATTCGCGTGCGCTATCGCGACGAGCAGCCCTTTTCCTATCTGACCACCTACGTGCCTGAGCACATCGGCCGTCAGTACGGCGCGGACGACCTGGTACGTCAGCCCATCCAGGCCATCTTCAAGACGCTGGGCATGAAGCTGGCCTCGGCCGAGCAGGGCATAAGCGCCATACTGGCCGACGTGCAGCATGCCGAAGCCTTGCGGGTCGATGCGGGGGCGGCGCTGCTGCGCATCAGGCGCGTCGTGCGCGATCTGGATGGTGCTCCCGTGGAATACCTGGATGCCGCCTACAACCCGGCGCATTTCGAGTACCGCATGACCTTGGCCAATAAACGCTCCAAGGCCGGGGACAACTGGGTCATGGACGCCAAGAAAGGCGCCGCGAAGTAAACGCTATACGTATTTGCGCCCTTGTTCCATCAGCGCCGGCGTTTCGATCAGCTCGTTCAATTGCTTGAAGTCCAGCATGGACCCTGCCAGCGACGCCGTCGTTCCCGTCTGTTGCAGCGTACCGTAGTAGGTACGCAGGCTGTGGGCCACCGCGCGCGCCGCGCCCCCCGGAAAAATCACGATCTTGAAGCCCATGGATTGCAGGTCCCCCACCGTGTGCAAGGGGGTGATGCCGCCTTCCACCATGTTTGCCAGCAGGGGAATGCGCGAACCAAAGCGCTTGGCGGCCGTAAGCAATTCGTCCCGGCTTCTAAGGGCTTCGATGAACAGGGCATCCACACCGCAAGCCAGGTAGGCCTCGGCCCGTTCCATGGCCGCGTCGAAGCCCTCCACCGCCAGCGAGTCCGTGCGCGCCAGGATCAGCGTATCGCTGCTGTGGCGCGCATCCAGAGCGGCCCGCAGCTTGCCGCACATTTCCTCGACAGGTGCTATGGTCTTGCCTTCCAGGTGGCCGCAGCGCTTGGGGAAGGTCTGGTCTTCAAGCTGTATCATCGCCGCGCCGGCTTTCTCGAAGCCGCGCACCGTGCGCATCACGTTCAGCGCATTGCCGAAGCCGGTGTCGCCGTCCACGATAATGGGCAGCCGCACCCGTTCCGTAATGCGCGACAGGGTCTGTTCGACTTCCGTATAGGTGGTCAGCCCCACGTCCGAGCGGCCCAGGCGCGTGTAGGCGATCGAGGCGCCCGACAGGTAAGCCGCCTTGAAACCCGCCTGCTCGGCAATCAGGGCCGAGAAACTATCGTAGATGCCGGGCGCCAGCAGGGCGCCCGGGGCTTGCAGCAAAGGCTTTAATGCGGGTGTGTATGTCGTCATGGTTTGTCGTGCAGGTATTGGCGTTCCAGCTGGCGCATCAGGCCGCCGGACAGCGCGCGTTCAATCAGGAAATCGGGAATCTTCTGGCAGGGTAGTTCCAGCAGCGGCGGGGTGGATGCATCGTCCGCCGTATCGGCGGGCCACACACGCACGAGCGCATTGGCGGCATCGATGTCGACCTTCGCGCCATCGGGAATCCGGCCCGCGTCTTCGCACACAATGGCCAGCAGGCCCAGGTTGTAGGCATTGCGAAAATAAAGGCCGCTGAATGACGGCGCAATCACCGCCTTGACGCCCAGGTGCACCAGCACGCCCACAGCCTGTTCGCGCGACGAGCCGATGCCGAAGTTTTCCTCGGCCACCAGCACGTCGCCCGGCCGCAGCGATCCGGCCAGATCCGGATAGCGGTTCTCCAGGCAATGGCGGGCAATCTGGTCTATGCCCAGCTTCATATAGGCGCCCGGCGCCAGGGCGTCGGTATCGATATTGGCGCCCAAGCGCCATACCCTGTGCAAGCTCATGACGCCTCCGCGAGAATCGAGCGTGGATCGGTGATGCGGCCGGTCAGCGCCGATGCCGCCACCGTATAGGGCGAGCCCAGGTAGACCTTGGTGTCGGCCGAGCCCATGCGCCCCTTGAAATTGCGGGCCGTGCTGGAAATGACATTGTCCGCGCCCGCCAGCGCATTGCCATAGCCCGAACAGGCGCCGCAAGACGTTGCAAACAGCTGTGCGCCGGCGTCGATCAGCACTTGCAAAGTGCCTTCGCGCATCGCGTCGTTCTGGTCCTGCACCGATGCCGGCGCCACCAGCAGCCGCACCGACGGGTCCACCTTGCGATGGCGCAGCACACGTGCCGCCGCGCGCAGGTCATCCAGCTTGGCGCCTGTGCAAGCGCCTATGTAGGCTACCTGCACAGGCGTGGGCGGCAGATCGCCCACCGCGCAGGTATTGCCCGGGCTGTGCGGCGCCGCCACCATGGGCGCCAGCGCCGACGCATCGAAGCTGCGGCGGTCGACGGCGGCGTCCGGGTCGGTCCTCCAGTGTTGAGTGTCGATGTCGCCCTTTACGCCGGCCTGGCGCAGATAATCCACCGTCGTCTGGTCGGGCGCGATCAGGCCCACTTGCGCGCCCAGTTCCGCGCTCATGTTCGACAAGGTCATGCGCTCGTTCATGGACATCGCGCCGATGGCGCTGCCCGCAAACTCGATCGCGCCATAATTGGCGCCATTCGTGCCGTACAGGCCCGTCATGTGCAGCATCATGTCCTTGGCGGTTACGCCGGGTTGCAGCACGCCGTTCCAGTCCATCAGGATGGTGTCGGGCACCTTCACCCAGATTTGGCCGCTAACCATCACGCCCAGCATTTCGGTGCTGCCGATGCCGAACATATAAGCGCCAAAAGCCCCGCCTGTGGGCGAGTGTGAATCGCCGCCCACGCAGAACATGCCCGGCCGTAGGTGGCCCTGCTGCGGCAGCACCACGTGGCAGATACCGATGGAATCATAGACATGCGGCAACTGCTGGCTGCGCGCCCAATCGCGCGCCAGGGCAAGAATGGCGCGCGAATCGTCGTCTTCTTCAGGAACGTAGTGATCCATCACCAGGACCACCTTGGACTTGTCCCAGATGGATGCACCCAGCTTGTCCAGCATGGGCTTCAGGCGCCGCGGGCCGCTGGAATCATGAAACATCGCCAGGTCGACATTGCAGGTAACGATCTCATGCAGCGCAACCGTGGCCTGGCCGCTGGCATGGGCGATAAGTTTCTGGGCAAGTGTCTGCGCCGTCATGGGATGGGTCTCCAGCAATAAACGCGGCTGGTCCGATTCGGGCCAGAACGGGCTTCATTGTAGAGATGTACTTATAACAATACAAGTTGGTTCGGCAATAAAAGCCAGAATCCAGCGTCAGATCATTTATAACAGTTGCCTTTTGGGGCTCAAAGCGTTGCCAAGCGCTCAACCGTATCTGGGTAGCGTTGCACCAGCCGAATTAATAACGCGGCCTGGGCATTGGGCCTGGCACGGCCTTGCTCCCAGTTCTCGAGCGTACGTGGATTGGTGCGCAGATAACGCGCAAACACACCGCGCGACAAATGCAGGTGAGTGCGCAAGGTCAACAGTTCTTCGGCGGTGATATCCGGCGCAGGCGCCGAATCCATGGTGTGGTGGCGTAGGGTGACCTTGCCCTCGCGAGCTTTCGCCAGGGCTTCGAAGCCTTCCGTTAACTCGGTAAACAGATTCCGTTTGGTCATTGTGTTCTCGCCTGAGTTTCGCGTCGAAGCAATGCATCATTCATATGCAGTCGCGATATCGTTTGAGAGTTGGTAGCTCGACAAAAAGCGCTTCTGTAAAAAGTATACGTAATTTGCGTATAAATATCGAGTGCCTATCTACTATCTATCTTGCTAGTTCCGACAAGTTATGCATATGCTTTGGTATATGCCAATGGTAAAGGTGATCATCATGAGCCATGTAGCCAAGCTATTTTCTATCGGCCGTAGCCAGGCCGTTCGTTTGCCAGCCACGTATAGGTTCGCTTCTAAAGAAGTCTTTATACGCAAAGACCCGGAAACCGGCGATGTCGTCTTGTCTTGCAAACCAGAGACATGGGACGGCTTTTTCCGAACAATAAAAGGCGGAGTTGAGCAAGACAATTTTCTGGACCGAGATGAGCGTGGACAAGGCTAGAGCCTACCGCCTACCGCCGCAACCCATACCACCCCATCCCCACCCATTCCCGTATCGCTATATTGCTAAGGTTCAAATACCTGGCCTGTGGGATGAAATTCATGGCGCCTTTCATATCAACGGTATGGAACCCCGTGGGGGCGGGTATTACCGTGAAGCCTGCCTGCTCGAACACGCGTTTGGCTCTGGGCATGTGCCAGGCATGCGTGACCAGCGCAATGGTACTAACGCCGTCGGCCTGAAGCATCTTCCACGACAACGCGGCGTTCTCGGCCGTATTGTTGGATTCAACCTCGAGCCAGCGCACCGGAACGTTGAACAGCGATTCCAGCTCGCGCTTCATCACCCAGCCTTCGGCTTCGCCGCCGCTTGGGTTGCCGCCGGTGACCAGGATGGGAAGGTCGTGATGGTTGTGGAGGAAGGCGGCGTAGCGTAGGCGCTCCAGCGTGAATCCGTTTGAGACGTCGGCGGCGTACTCGGGCTGGTTGTGGTCGATGCCGCCGCCTAGTACGACGATGGCTCGGGCTTGGGCTAGATCCGACGGCGATACGGCCGGATAGACTTCCAGTGTCCGGATCAGATGCATAGCCGTAAAGGGCATGCCTAGTACGGCCAGCGTCACTATTCCCAAGGTGATTGCGGCCGAGCCCGACCTACGATACCGGCTCCAAAGCAGAACGCATCCTGTAAGCAACAGCAGCAGCAAGCTGCCCGGCAGTAGCACGACTTGGGAAAGTAAGCTATTCAAAGTCGAGGTCACTATGCTCCCCCCGCTTGGTTGTCTTTATGAGGGGTGGTGGTCGTTATGGTTCTATATTTGCAGCTCGCTCTTCAGCCCGCATGCATGCCCATAATGTCATCAGCGTTACCAGAAAAAACAGCAGGATGTCATTGCGATACAAGCTTACATAGGTTAGTCCCAGGATGGCATATACAGCCAGCAGGCTGGCACCGGAAATAGCCAAGATTCGTATATTCAAGCTTTGTGCGCGCAGCTTTTGGCAGAAGTACCAAAAAGGAAGAATAAACAGTGCCAAAATAGCAAGCAACCCGACTAAACCTTGAAAAACTAGAGTTTCCAAGTACATATTATGGGTGTGAGCTAGCTCTAGTGCGTAGGGATCCAAGGTCCCTTGAGCGACCTGCCATTCCAACTGGTCGCGATACTCCTTCACGCCCCAGCCTAATAGCGGCTTCTCCACCATATTGTTGATTGCAGCGTGCCACACCAAAAAGCGCCCGCCGATGGATCCTGTAACCACACCATGATCAATATAGTTGCTGATATCTGTTACTGCGTTTCTATAGCCTCTGTTGATGCGGTTATTGGGGGCTGTAGTGAGCCAGACGCTTACTGCGAGAAGCAGTACTAGAATGACCCCAAGCATTTTGCGTAAATTACGCCTACTGAACAACCCTATGCAAAATAATATGAACACGATCGGAAGAGCCACCCACGCTCCGCGTGTGCCAGACATAAGAGAGCCGTACCAAGCGCCTAGGGCACCCAAGCCTAGTGCCAGTCGCCACCACCATACACTAGTCAGAGTTTCGCGGCGCGCCCATATCATGCCTGCAATGCAGAGTATGCACAGCATGGTGCAGATGGCTCCATAGCGTACTCCGTTGCTGAGACCGTCAGCTTCGATCCATCCCAATATGCTTATCTGCCAGAACGCGATGCTTGCCGCAGTGCAGCCGCTCAGTGCGATGCCGGCCCATAGCCATTTTAGGCGGGGTGGAAACTGCATAAGCAAAAGGAATATGGGGATTGCCAATAGGTAACGGCTAGAGATGTCCAGGTCTCGCAGGCTGTTCCCATGGACCAAAAAGGTAAGTACACCAACCCCGAAAACTCCCAGCAATATCCATATATAGGATTTGTCTTGAGCTGTAAGTTGAAAGGACGGCCTGTGAGCTATCCAAGCAATACTGGTCAACAGCAGCAAGCCTACGCCATATGAATAGCCAGACGGCAGTGGTTGATTGATGGCATAGAAAAGAAAAATGGAAAAGGAAGTTACTGATGTAAAAATACTTCTATTGGCGGCAATATTGGGCATGATAGGGTACAGGGGTGGCAACATGCGTAAATATACTGTAGCTTGCCAGGCGAATATTGGCGACGCTATCGTGCTCCAAAGCCCGTGCACATGGTTCGTATAGTCAAAAGCAATATAAAGATGTCCAAAAAAACGGAGCAGTGTTTTATGTAATAGAAGTCATGTTCGATCTTTTCACGTGTTTGATCGATATTAGTGGCGTAGCCCTGCCGCACCTGAGCCCACCCGGTGATCCCAGGCTTGACTACGTGGCGATAGATATAAAAAGGCAGCTCTTCGTCGAATTGCTGTACGAAGGCGGGTTGTTCGGGGCGAGGGCCGATCAGGCTCATGTCGCCCCTTAGCACGTTATAGAATTGTGGCAGTTCGTCGATACGATACCTACGGATGATGCGCCCAACGCGGGTGATGCGGGGATCGTCTTCGCCTGCAAATTGCGCTGGAGCTTTGTCATTTACCCGCATACTGCGAAGTTTAAAGATGGTGAATGGTCTATTGCCGCGTCCTATACGCATTTGTGTATAAAAGGCGGGGCCACGGCTTTCCAGCTTGATGAGCGTGGCTGCGATGGACACTATCAGTAAAGTAATGGGTAGCGTTGCAAGGATAAGCCCCCAGTCCATAACGGTTTTGACGAATTCGTAAAAACGTGAGGGCAGTAAAGACCCCAACTCGTTCTCTGACATACGATTGATACGGACACGCCCCGTCACTGACTCATACACCGATCGAGCATTGTGTACTGCAATACGATCCAAGGCGCATCGTGCTAGGAATCGCTCCCACTCAGGAGTCAGGCACTCAAAATCAGCAACTACTGCATCGTAGCGTATGCCTTTAAGGTCAGGTTCTGTCAGTTCACGCGCATCGATAGACTGAACGCTTAATAGCTCGCCGGCCTGACCAAGATTGATCACTGCTAGCTTGGGTTTCCGATAGCGCTCAGTCAGTATGATTTCGATTTGAAACCAAATAATCGCCATCAGTGCGCTAATGCCAAGGAGGAAGCGAGACACTTCGGTATGGAAAATCAAAGGAACAAGAGCAGCTAAAAGATAAATAACAACGATTTGAGGTACTACTAATCCAATACTACGGGCCCCTGGGAAGCGCGACATAATGCGCGAAATACTAAAATTTGCGATTAATAGTGCTGCGCTTGATGCGATAAGTGCTCCCTGTTGCCCGCTGTTCGGATCTACAAAAACGAAATTTCCCCAGTACGCAAGTGAAGGTAAAGCTACTGTCACAACCCAACCGGCTGCTATCAAAAAAAGAGGTGAGAGAAGTAGGCGTTCGTAAAGTTTGGCATGCCGGCGATGACGTAGTGGAGCCATAGTGTCCGAAGAAATAAAGCATGGGTTTAAATAGTGCGGAAGAGAGCTTCAAAGGAGAGCGGGGGACAGTCAGCAAGCCGCAGCATAGTGTTATGGCGTTAATTATAGTCATAACGCGCTTATGATATAGTTATTGATTGACCCCAACAATGCGACTGCATCAAGCTGTAGCACTTCGCATTTTTCTAGGCTGTTATTTTTTAATACCGTTTAGCTGAGAAAACTGTTAATGCGGCATAATCTGAATAATAAATATGCCCATCTCAGATATAGCAGGCGGTAACTCGAGCGTGTAGAGCATATTGAGCTTCTGCGGTGTTGCCAATCACAGGACGACACCAGCAAATTATATGCAACTTCGGTGCGTGCTATCGTTGCTGTGCAACGAGCTATTGGCACAGCAATAATGAAAGTATTGTGTGATACAAAGTTTATGGAAAAAACAGTTATAAGCACTGTGCCTAAGAGTGTTGTCACTGGACTATTAATAGTTCCGCTGGTGTTGATGAGCTTGGGTGATCTACGAAACGAGGTTACTCCACTTGGTTATTGGGTATTGTGGGGTATTTGGGCCGTAGCCACGACAGTTGTCTTGTCTCCTTGGCGCTCGCATATCGTTCGGCAACAACCTCCCCTTCTTATATTGCTATCTTTCGGGGTGTTGATCTCCGGAATGGTGTTATCGGGGCTGGTTAATCATGACACGGCATCGATATATCAAGCGGTGAAGATTTCAGTTATTTGCGGGTTATTCCTGGTGATGTGGCTGATGGCAGTTCGCTTAAGCCCCCCTCAAGTGCTTGTTGCAATGTATTTGGCGGTAGCTGTATCGGTGTTATGTTTTTTTGTGTTGGCGTTGTTCGGTGGGCATTTAGAAAATATCGAGGGCCGCCAAGGCAGCATATTTGCGTGGTTTGGTTCCATGTGGAAGGCCGGTGCATTTTTTCTTCCTGTGTTTATCGCTGATCTGATTGTGCGACCCAAGGCCTGGGCTATAAACAGCTTTGCAATTGCCGCGTGCCTGTTTTTAGTTTTGCTTGATGGCAGCCGCACCGGACTACTACTGATCATTGCTGTTTTAGGCGCTAGCGGCGTAATGCTCTGGTGGCGTAGGGATCTCGGGCCAGTGCTTCGACGCCCGAAATGGGTTTTACTGGCCGCGTGTTGCCTCGGGGGGCTATTTTTGATTAACGCCGCTATAAAAACCCAAACCAGTTCCCGCTCTGTAATCGTAGTAGCCGGCGTGGCTAAAGCGACTGAACCCGTGGCGCCAGCGCCAACTCCACCGCCTGAGCTTGGCTCGACGCTGGGAAAATTTGAAAACGTTGCAGAGAGTGCACTAGCGCCTCTTGTTAAAACGCGCCTGGGTAGTGGAGATGATGCACGAGTAACATTGTTGAGAAACGGGTTTATGAAGGTGGCTGCGTGCTTGCCCTTGGGTTGCGGCTTCGGCTCAACGGCCTCTGAGATCAGCACAGGTGCGTCTTTGTACGTACACAATGCTTACCTAGCTGCATCAGCGGATTTCGGTATGCTCGGCTTGATCGGAATGCTGGGGTTCTTGTTGTGTTCAATATTGCCGCTTCGCCTTATGTTAGATAGGTCAGCCCCTTCTACACAGGCTTATTATGTGGGAGGGTTGGCGGGGTCGGGATTGGCGTATAGCGCTACTTTGGCGCTGCACACATTTACCAGCGAGATGTCGGAGTGGGGTTATCTAGTCTTTGCTCTGGCCTTTGCTTGGTCTTTTTTCCGACGGTGCGATGGGTAAAGACGCTTCTGGCAAAACTGTGGCAAAAAATGCGGCCGCATTGTATCTGGTCCAGTTTGTATCTTTTCTGATTCCGATTGCGGAGGTTTCCGTACTTGCTCGAAGCTTGGGCATAGAAATATACGGTCAAATCCTTTTTTGCCAAGCATTGGCGCTTACCGGATCCCTGCTGGTAGAGTATGGGTTCAATATAAACGCCGCGCAACAGGTTGCTGTTCATCGGAAACACCCTGGGGAGTTACGTGAACTATTCACGCAAATCATGCTTGCAAAGATCATGCTTGCATTCCCCTTTGTGCTCCTGCTTTTGGTGGCATGGACGCTAGGCCTGCTTGATAACTATGTGCCCAGTGGGCAGTTGTTGTTGTTTGTGCTTGCCTATTTCGTGGCCTTCGGTTTTAGCCCTATGTGGTATTTTCAAGGGATAGAGCGGATGGCGTTTCCAGCGATGTTGGATGTAGCGTTGCGTCTGTCTGGCCTAACTGTATTAATCATCATTGTGCACACGCCAGACGATTTTTACATGGCTTTACCCTTACTGGCGATTCCTCCAGTATTGAATACGGGGCTTACCCTATATTGGGCGGGGCACCTTGTGGGACGACTACCTGCCGTGAGTATTAGAGACGCCTGGCGTCAAATCCGGCAAGGCTTCCATTTTTTTGTTTACCGCAGTGCAAGTAATCTGGCGTTGTCAGCGGTGCCCGTATTGCTAGGCGTGTCCGCAGGCCAGCGTGCAGTTGGGGAATTTGCTCCTCCAGAAAAATTGATTAAAGGCATGACTAGCCTGGCCCTTCCTTTCCTTACTGCCATATTTCCTTTTTTTGCGCGTGAATTTCATCCAGACGGCGAGCGGCAGGGAGCCGCTTCGTATAAACAGCCGATGCTGGTCATTGCCTTGATAGGAGCCATAGCGCTTATAGGCTCCGCTGTAGGGCTTTGGCTGGGACCATGGGTGCTGGACGCATTGCTCGGAACCCACGTACCCGAATCGCTTTCAGTTTATTACGTGCTGATTGGTTTAGTGCCGTTACGAATCATCAATCAAAGCATCGCCTTGGTGTTGCTGATACCCGCAGGCAGAGCGCAGTCTTGTAGTTATGCAATCTCTTTTTTCTCTATTGCCGGCTTGCTGGCGGGGGCTTGGCTCGCTACCCGTCAAGGTGGCTATGGTATGGCCTGGGGGCTGCTTATCTGCGAGATACTATTGTGGCTGGTATTGATGATGATCGCGACTGGCTTGATTATGTCATCATCGGCCAATGTTAAAGGCGCATCAACCGACCAGATAGATCGCTTATGAGAATTTTGCTCATCACTACAGGCTTGATGCTTGGAGGGGCGGAGCGGCAGGTCGTCGATCTGGCAGACCGCCTGGCAGACCGCGGGCACGATGTGGCGATTGCTTATCTGGCTGGCGATGCACAGGTCCATCCATGTAATGGGCGCGTCGAATTGCATCCCTTGTATTGCACGAAATCTGTCCGGGGCATGGTGGCAGGCTGCTTACGGTTACGTACATTAATTCGCCAATGGAATGCAGATGTAGTCCATAGCCATATGGTTCATGCCAACCTGATCGCGCGGTTGCTACGGCTGATCACTCCAATGCCGAAATTGGTTTGTACGGCTCATAGCACCAGAGAAGGGGGCAGAACAGTCGAGCTGGCTTATCGGATTACTGATTTTTTGGCTACCATCTCCACAAATGTAAGCCGCGAAGCCGTAGAGGCTTTTGAACAAAACGGTGCAGTCCCTAAGGGCAGAATGATTCCGGTATTCAATGGAATCGATTTAAACAGATTCCCTTTTGCGCAGGAATTGCGTTGCGAATCCAGACAGCGTTTATTTCCCCATCCTGGCAAACAGATGATCCTGGCTGTCGGCAGGCTGGTGGTCGAGAAGAATTACAGTGCTCTGCTGCAAGTCTTTGCCAACGTAAAAAAGGCCATGCCCAAGGTAGAGCTTTGGATTGCCGGCGGTGGTGACTTACATGCGCAGCTTGAGCAACAAAGCTCTAGCTTATTATTGAATGATAGCGTTAAATTTTTGGGGGTTAGGGCTGATATCCCCGACTTGATGCGTGCAGCCGATGTATTTGTATTGCCCTCGCTGCTTGAAGGATTTGGCTTGGTGGTTGCCGAGGCCATGGCATCTGGCACCGTCACTGTGGCGACAGATGCGGGGGGGGTGGCAGAGGTCATGAATGGTATTGGGTTTTGCGTGCCGGTTGGCAACCAAGCGGCTTTAGAGGCGGCACTATTGCAGGCGTTGGAACTGCCCATAGATCAGGCAAAAGCGCTGGGCCAGGCTGGTCGGCGGCACATTGAGGGCAACTTCGATATCAATCAAATCACTGATCGCTGGCTTGATATTTATCACGGCATTTATCCATGTTGACTATTCTGACGCCTACCTATAATCGTAGGCATACTTTGCCTCGCTTATATCAAAGTTTACAGGATCAAAGCTCGAAGGAGTTCGAATGGCTGCTTGTGGATGACGGAAGCACAGATGAAACGAAGCAGTGGTTTGACGCGCTGGATGGCAATCGCAGCTTTGTGGCCAGATTGATAAAGCAAGAAAATGGCGGAAAGCATGTTGCCGTCAATACCGGGGTGGCTCAGGCGAAAGCGGGCTGGGTATTTATTGTCGATAGTGACGATGCCTTGACCCCTGATGCGGTAGAAATTGTGGTCGCAGCATTGGCTGATAGGTCTACTCAAGGGAATGTTGCCGGAGTCTGTTTCCGCAAGTGCGATTTCGAGGGTAGGCTGGTGGGGCAGGCTTATTCAGGAGTCGCAACGCCTTTCGTATCTCAACCGACACGTGTGGGGCGTATGGTGGCGGGCGACTTGGCTTACGTTTTTCGCCGCGACATTATGGCCTCTATGCCTTTTCCTGTGATTGACGGTGAAAAATTTGTCCCTGAGTTATACATCTGGAATAAGATCAGTGATCAGGGCGATATATGGTTCTATCTGGATAAGGTCATCTACCGTTGTGATTATTTGCCGGATGGATACACCCGAAATTTTAACGAGCATTTGAAACGTCATCCGCGCGGCTTTTTTTTGTTCTACTCATCGCAGATTGCCAGGGAATCCGATTTGTTGGGCAAGGCCAAGGCAGCTATACGGGCCATCCAATGCGGCATCTATATTGTGCGTAAATCATTGCTGAAGAAATGGGCATAACAATATGGCCAAGGTTGTAGTTCTTGCCCACCACGCCGTTTCATTGCTGAACTTTCGGCGTCATTTTATCCGAGATCTTGTTGCTCAAGGAGCGCAGGTTTTTTGCTTGGCGCCGGACTATGATCGTCCTTCGCGCGAAGAGGTTCAAGCTTTGGGCGCAGTCCCAATGGATTACTGCTTGGCCCGTACGGGGATGAATCCCATACGCGATGTTAGAGACATGCTTTTACTGCTGCGTATGCTTCACCGACTGAAGCCGGATGTGACGTTCGCATTTTCGATCAAGCCGGTAATTTACGGCACCTTTGCCGCATGGTTGGCTAGAGTGCCACGGCGTGTCGTTATGATAGAAGGGGCCGGATATGTATTCACAGCGGGTGGTATTCCACCCGGCTGGCGGCGCCGTGGTTTGCGCTGGATAGTCGAAAAACTGTATCGAACGGCTTTATCGCGCGCCCATAGGGTTATTTTCCTGAATCCAGATGACTTGCAGGAGTTCGTCGAAAGAAAGCTGGCAAACCCTAACCGTACCGCGCTATTGGGTGGTATAGGGGTGGATTTGGACGAATGGGCCGTGGCACCGCCAGTATATGAGCCGGTAACCTTCCTGCTGGTGGCCCGCCTGCTTCGAGAAAAAGGAATCCTGGAGTATGTTGAGGCCGCCCGGTGTATTAAGCGCGTTCATCCTGCCGTACGATTCATTCTGCTAGGTGGTTTGGATACCAATCCGGGCGCATTAAGCAGGCAGGAGATTGACGCATGGGTGAAAGAAGGCATTCTTGAGTGGCCAGGGCACGTTGTGGTTCAGCCGTGGATTGCGAAGTCCAGTGTCTTTGTCTTGCCTTCTTATCGAGAAGGAGTTCCGCGCAGCACGCAAGAAGCGATGGCTATGGGGCGTCCGATCATTACTACCGATGCACCGGGTTGTCGCGAAACGGTTGTGAATGGCTATAACGGCTTTCTGGTGCCTGTACGCGATATTAATCGGCTGATGCATGCCATGCTTTGCTTTGTGAAGTCGCCAGATCTGATATTACCGATGGGAGCGGCAAGTCGTGAGATAGCGGAAGAGCTTTTCGACGTAAAGAAAGTAAATGCCGTTTTATTGAAATGGCTATATACCTGAAAGTATGTTCTGTACCTTCTAAGTTAAGGCAAGCATTACCATATGAAGAGCTTTCGGATGTCTTATCTATGTTGATTTAGTTCGATATGCTATAGTGCGTTCAGTGTTTGAACGAATAAAGGACTTGATGATAAAGCACGTTCCCACATTGCCGTACTTGCTAGCATATTGGCAGCGTGCAAAGTAGAGAGTGTAATGAAATCAATATCTGATTCTCATTTATATGAAGAAAGCCATCTGAAAATGCTGCGTCTGCTTGAGTCTAATCCAGGTATGAGCCAACGAGAATTAGCAGATGAATTAGGCGTAAGTTTAGGTAAGATCAATTATTGCATCAAAGCTTTGGTGGACAAGGGTATGGTCAAAATGCAGAATTTTCGCAATAGCCAGAATAAGCTGGCTTATGCATATTTGCTAACACCTGCCGGGCTAACGACCAAGACTGAATTAGCTGCTCGATATCTGAAAATAAAGATAGCAGAATACGAGGTGCTTAAACAAGAAATTGTTCAGTTGCAGAATGAGGCGGATTAGTATAAAGCTAACGCCCCATAAAAACTTAAAAATTTTTATCACTAAAAACTTCCTATGAAAAACTTTGCTCTTATTGGTGCTGCTGGATATATTGCACCGCGTCATATGCAAGCCATCAAGGCAACAGGTAACGATCTTGTGGCCGCCCTTGATCCTAATGATTCGGTAGGGATTATCGATAGTCATTTTCCGAATGCGGAATTTTTTACTGAATTTGAGCGGTTTGATCGTCACATCGATAAAATGCGTCGCTTGAATAAGTCTAATAGTATCGATTATGTCTCCATTTGCTCGCCGAATTATTTGCATGATTCGCACATGCGGTTCGCATTGCGCTCAGGAGCAGATGCGATTTGCGAAAAGCCTCTAGTATTGAATCCTTGGAATATAGATGGCTTGCAAGAGATTGAACGTGATACGGGGCAGCGAGTCAATACGATCCTACAATTAAGGGTGCATTCGGCCATTGTTGCTCTGCGAGAAAAGGTACGCAGTCAAAACAAAGCGACTAAGCATGAGGTCGATCTGACCTACATTACTTCGCGCGGCCATTGGTATCTACAGTCGTGGAAAGGCGATTTAAAAAAATCTGGCGGTATTGCAACCAATATTGGCGTGCATTTTTTTGACATGCTGCATTATATCTTCGGGAAATTACAGACTAACGTGGTACATGCTAATGAGGAAACTCATGCGGCTGGCTATTTGGAATATGAGCATGCTCGAGTGCGCTGGTTCCTCTCTGTAGACTATAAAGATGTCCCAGCGGCCCAGCAAGAGCAGGGTCAACGCACTTATCGGTCGATAACTGTAGACGGAGAAGAGATTGAGTTTTCCGGTGGCTTTACCGACTTACATACTCGTAGCTATGAGGAAATTCTGGCGGGCCGTGGGTTTGGTTTAGAAGAGAATAGGGTAGCAATTGAGACCGTATCTACGATTCGTGACGCCGTAGTTGCTCCGCTAACAGGTGATTACCATCCTTTTTTAAAAAAATGAACTACACCAAACACAACACCGCAATTGTCGATGATGGTGCACAGATAGGCGAAGGCTCACGCGTTTGGCATTTCGTTCATATTTGTGCGGGAGCGAAAATAGGGAAAGGAGTGTCTCTCGGTCAGAATGTGTTTGTTGGCAATAAAGTTGTTATTGGCGACCACTGTAAGATACAAAATAATGTGTCAGTGTACGATAATGTGATTCTAGAGGCTGGTGTGTTCTGCGGGCCAAGCGTTGTATTTACAAATGTCTATAACCCACGCTCTTTTATTGAGCGCAAAAACGAATACCGAAACACTTTAGTTAAGAAGGGCGCTACGCTGGGTGCTAATTGCACAATCGTATGCGGCGTAACGATAGGTGAATTTGCATTCGTTGGGGCGGGGGCAGTGGTTAACAAAGATGTGCCTGAGTATGCCTTGGTAGTTGGGGTGCCAGGGCGGCAGATTGGTTGGATGAGTGAGCATGGAGAGCAATTGGATTTGCCTTTAACTGGAGAGGGCGAAGCGATATGTGCGGCAACAGGGGCTGCATATAAATTGCATAATGGAGCGGTGCAAAAAAGAGATTCGGAGTAATGGGATCTCACATGCGCCGATCCGAATGGCGCTCTGATATACAAGGAATACGAGCAATCGCTGTATTGGCGGTGATGCTATTTCATTTAAATAATGAATGGCTGCCAGGGGGATATATTGGCGTAGATATATTCTTAGTGATATCAGGCTATTTAATCACTAGCCAGCTGATACAAAGACGTATGTCTGAGGAATATGAGTCATCCTCCAGCTTAATGGAATTCTATGTTGATCGGATAAAACGCATTGTTCCTGCCTATGCTTTTATGCTTATTCTGACAACCATTGTAGTTGGGATAATTTTTACTCACTCCGACTACGTTGATTATTTAAATAGTTTAGAAGCGGCGACTCAGTTCATTAGCAATCGATATTATGCAAATTATGGGGACTATTTTGCCCCTGTACAGGCGGAGCAACCACTTTTGCACACGTGGAGCCTAGCCATCGAAATGCAGTTTTATTTGTTACTTCCCGCTCTAGTTCTATTGATGCCAGTGAGAGCATTACGTTGGGTCGTCCCCATACTAACTCTTACGATGACCGTTGTCGCGGAGTGGCAGTTACAGATAGGGAGAGAAAATCAGGCAATATATTATGCTCTATATGCACGTATTCCAGAATTTTTAATTGGAAGTTGGCTGGCGCTGCGACAAAAAAATAATAGTAATGATGATCGGAGCTATCAGAATGCTGGTTTTATATTAGGCTTTACATTAATTGTCATTAGTTTGACTACTCTAAATAGCAAAACCGCATATCCAGGCTTGCTGGCGTTATTGCCGGTTGTGGGAACAGCGTTGCTGATTGCTACTCCCCGGTCTTCCTTTAATAAAGTGCTGACAGGGAGGTTTATTGTGTGGCTGGGATTTTTGTCATACTCTCTATATCTTTGGCATTGGCCAGTATTGGCTAGCATACGATATTATACTGCGCAAACCAATTTGAGTTTTAGCGCCACTATCTTTTTCATTATTCTGACTTTTAGTACCGCATGTATATCGTATTATTTTGTCGAAAATCCGATGCGACACTTGCAGCGAAAAGGGTATCGCCGCTTTGGCATAGTGCTTGCATCGACGGTGGTGGTGTTGGTGGGAATTCATAAGGCTGCTAGCGCCGCCCGCAACTTGCAAGATTTTTCCCCTCTGCCAGTTGTTTACACTCGATACGCTAATCCAGAAATTATCTGCCATGGTAAAGACAATGGTCAATGTGTTAAAGGTGATCTGGATAGCACGCATGAAGTGTTAGTGATTGGAGATTCGCATGCGGCAATGCTTAATAATTTGTTCGATTTTGTAGGGAAAAATCATCATTTTCGTGCTCGCATTTTGACAGCTAGCAATTGTGTGCCAATTCCAAATTTTAATATATCTAAACTTCAAAGTTATGCTCGGGAACCCTGCAGTCAACAAATCGCTCGTGTCCAACGCTATGTCGAACGAGCACACACCATAATTGTCGCAGGTAGTTGGAGTTATCAAATCCAAGACCCAAACTTTCTAGATGAGTTTGCGGATTTTTTGCGGAATCAAACAGGGAAACGGGTATATGTGTTATCCCAAGTTCCGCTACTGCATGGAAATCCGATGAGGGCACACAGATTGGCGCTACTAAAATTGCCTTATGAGGTTTCGATTGACCCAGTGTATGCGCTGGCAAATAGCGCGATTGCCGATGTGGCGCGACGGCACCGTGCGAGCTTTATAAGTGGAGACGAAATTGATTTATTTAAGAATGCACCATTTTATGGAGGGAAGCTTATATATTTTGATCAGAGCCACTTGAATGAAATTGGTGTGGAGAATTATGCGGTAGCGATGGATAAAATTTTTAATGAGTTGGATTTAGGTACTCAATCAGAGTTGGTGCACCGGAGCCTCCAAAGTGCTGGTATGAATTAATGATTTATGAAACAAATTTACTATACTGTAGTACGTTGCTTATACAGTAACTCGTGGTAATAAATGACTGTAATAAGCCTATTTCAACGAAGCAAGGCCCTGTTTCAGGATCTTTGTAGCCATTTAATAAAAAATCAATTTGTGCGGTCGGTGATGTTGTTGGCTGGTGGAACCGCTTTTACTCAAGCCATAATGGTACTGATATTGCCAGTATTAACAAGGTTGTACACGCCGCAAGATTTTAGCGTTTTAACAGTTTACTTTTCTGTACTAAGTATCTTCGCTGCTATAGCTTGCTTGCGCTATGAAATCGCTATCCCGTTGCCGGAGTCAGATGAGGACTCCGCCAATGTTCTCGGGCTTTCTTTAGCATTGTCTCTATTAGTTTCCGTGATGGCGGCAATAGTGATAGTTATTTTCCCTAGTGAGATTACTTTATTAGCAGGACAGCCGGAGTTGCGATCTTATTTATGGGCAATTCCTTTGGGCATATGGCTTACAAGCACCTATGCTGCTTTTAAGTACTGGGCGACTAGAAAAAAAAGATTTGCTTCAATCGCTAGCGTTCAAATGAGCCAGAGTATCTCGTCAGCAGGAACGCAGCTCGGCTTGGGGGTGCTAAATATTGCGCCACTAGGCTTGCTACTGGGGGGCATAGTTAACAGTGGTGTTGGCTGTTTAGCTTTAGGTTTTCACGCTTGGCGAGAAGGAGGCGACGCTTTACGGAGCGTTTGCCTTAGAGGGATGCTGATTATGGCGCGGAAATATGATAGTTTCCCCAAGTTTTCGGTACTGGACGCTCTGGCGAACAACGCGGGAATCGCGCTGCCTGTACTTATTATTGCTTCTGTGGCCATAGGCCCCGAGGCTGGGTATTTAGCATTAGCAACACAGGTGTTGGGCGCTCCACTTAGCTTGGTGGGTAGTGCCGTGGGGCAAGTATACTTTTCACATGCAGCTGAAAAGCAGCGCTCTGGCGATATTGGCAGTTTTACGCTTTCTACAATGCAAGGCCTGGCTCGATTAGGGATCGGGCCGATGCTTTTTGCCGGTATTGTTTCGCCGATAGCCTTCCCCTTAGTGTTTGGAGAGGCTTGGGGGCGGGCTGGTGAGTTGGTGGCTTGGCTAGCCCCATGGTATGCCACACGATTTATATGCTCACCGATAGCGTCGTCATTGAACGTTACTAACAATCTTCCATTGGGCATGAAACTTCAAATACTCGGCCTCATCACTCGGGTCGGAGCTGTTGCTTTGGCTGGTATATGGTTAAGATCGCTAATCGTAGAAGTTTATGCCGTTACCAGCTTCGCTTTTGATTTATTGTATCTATTTATGGTTTCTCGAAGTGTAGGGATTAGTATAAGAGAAGTGGTAGGCATATTTTTCATCAATTACCGTGCACTGCTAGGGTGGCTAGCGTTTTCGTTGATCGTTAAGTGGGTCATGGAATATTATATTTAGTCCGAAAATATTATTTTATTCACTATAAACATGACGAGTGCTAGAATTGTAACGTAAATTACAAACGTTGCTTGATGTCCATAATGGTGGGCCGTAGTACGGAATGTGGAAATGATGTTATTGAGAAAAATTTATTACATGGCGCTTAATATGCTTCCGTTGTTTATTAAGCGCGGCGTTCAAAGATCATGGTTAGTGCAGACGTGCCGTCGTGCTTCGCGTCAGCGTCAATTTCAGAGCGTAAAGAATGTTAGAGAAAAATCTATTGCAAAAAACGGAATATGTGGCCCCGATGAATTATTCGAGCATCTTAGAAGTGACGGGATTACTGAAGGTGACACTCTCTTTGTACAGTGCTCATTCAATAATTTGCACACATTTGGTGCTTCCCCTCTAGAGCTATTGACAGTTTTAGAGAGGCTCGTTGGAATTTCCGGAACTTTGTTAATGCCCGCTTACACAGAGCCTAAGTGCCCAGGAAAGATTTTTAAACCGGCGAATGAGCCAACATATGCTGGGATAGTAAATGAGATTTTTCGCCGCTCTCCAGATGTAATCCGTAGCTCGCATACGAGGCATTCTATTTGCGGTAGGGGGCCTTTAGCAAAAGAAATACTTGCCGATCATGAAACTAGTGCACGTGCTGATGGCGCGGGTTCACCATTTGATAAAATTCGGTTGCTGCCCAATGCTAAAATACTTACGCTAGGGTTACCAGCCGGATACCTGTCCTTTTTACATTGGGTAGAGGATATTGAGCCAGAGAAGCTACCTTTTCCTGTATCTACTCCCGAGCCTACAACTAATATGATTGAGCTCCCAAATGGGAGTCTGGCGTCGATACTTGATTGGCCAGTAAAGCCGAGCGTAGCCAGGCGCTTATCTCTTAGACGTATATCAACCCGGCTCACTCCTAACTGCCATCGTTATTATCAATACAAAGGCATAAACATTGGAGTTTATGTCGTCGCGCCTTTGGCTGAGGAGCTTCTCGCGCTCCGTGATCGTGGCATTATTCATTACAAATGAGAGGATTTAATGATGCAGAGTATAGATGATAAATATCAGCACTCCCAGAATGTTGTTGATATTGTATTAAAAAATAACCCGATGCATAGAAAATTTTTATTTCGTGCGCTAGAAAACCTCACTCATGAGGAGCGTAATGAAGTAGAAAATTATCTTGATTTTTTGTTTGCTGAAAAAATCACTATTGAAGAAGTAGCGGCTTCATATTTGACTATCGTAGAAGATACCTTTCGTGAAGAATTGCGTTTTCGCGAAACTGGTCGTTATAGGTTTTCTACATTTGCCGAAGCTCAAGCAATGGTCTATAACGATGATGCCTATATGAGCCGTTATATGATTGGTTTGGCACTTTCGTCCTTTTGGTGGTCGAACCATATGAAAATGCGTCGTTTTTTTCAAGAAAAAATCCCTCTTTTGTCTACTAGAGCAGGAATATATCGAGAAGTAGGGCCGGGCCATGGCATGTATTTTTTAGAAAGTATGCGGAGATGCAACTTCTCCAGCTATGAAGGTATAGATATAAGCCCAACTAGTGTGCAGATGACCAGTAGGATCATTGATAGTGGCTATTTTGGTACCTTTCCAAACGCTCGCATTATTCTAAGTGACTTCTTGGATGGGTCACAATTGCAGCCTTCAGATGCGTTAATTATGGGTGAGGTTTTAGAGCATGTTGAAAATCCAGGTGCATTTCTGCGGAGGGCCTATGAAACAACGACAGCAGATCCATTTTTCTTTTTAACAACTTGTATTAATGCTCCAGCAATTGATCATCTTTATAATCCAGAGTCGGTTGAAAATTTAGAAAAATTATTTAATGAGTATGGCTTTTTTATTAAGGATCGGTGCATTGTGCCTCGCGATGGGGCAACGTTAGAGGAATGCCAAAGAGAAAGACTGGCTATTAATGTGGCGTATGTTTTGGGGAAATAGAATGGAAATATGTGCGGGTAGGTAGCGTGATGAAAGGCACCTATTTATAGGCTAATTGTTTTCCACCACAAAAAAATGTTATTCTTTTCCTGGCTCGGCGCTATTCTAACCTGTTAATTTCTTGCGAACTATAATGAATACATTCCTTATATTTCACCACATGGGGCTCTTAACAGCCCAACCTGAGCTTGCACGGGATCACTTACATAATTTAAATTATGAGTGTGGCGATTCAATATATGACCCATTGCAAGATGTTGACTTGTGTATGTGCCATAGCACTCGTTGTGGCCCTAGAATCGAATTGGTTACACCGCGCGCAACAAACGATGCATTATCGCGTTTGCTTCGCAGGAAGGATGACTATATGTACCATGTTTGTTTCAGCACCCCCAGTATTCCGGAGGGAGTCAGGCTTTTGGAGAAGGATGCGGCGAATCGTATTATTGAAGTAATGCCTCCAAAGCCTGCTATTTTATTTAATGGAAAGAGGGTTGCGTTCTACGCAGTTCCGGGTCTAGGGCTAATAGAACTATTAGAGCAATCGGTGGCAGAATGAGCCAGGAAGATACTCAAAATAAGTTATCTCAACTTCGAGTTCTTCGAAGTCAGATTTATGCTGAAGGTGATTCGCTAGGAGCTTTAGACTCATTACGTCGTATTGCTTCGCCTTCAGATGATGCCACCCTACAGGCATGGTATGGTAGATTTGCTACTGAAATATCTAAAAAGTTGGATGAGCTGCCAACGATACGTATAGCATTTCTTAGTAGCTCGACCTTGGAGCATTATGTCGATTGCCTGCGGTTTTGGCTTTTGCTTGAAGGGTTTCGGTTAGAAGAGAAGTTGCTGCCATTCGGAACATGGCATCAGCAGGTTTTAGATAATAACTCTGAGTTATACAGAGCTAAGCCAGATGTGGTTTGGTTTTTTATTCGAGGAGTGGATGTGGGGCTTGAGGCCGTAGCATCTGCAATTGACCAAGCTGATAAAGTTCTTGAGAGAGCTATTTCGGATGTTAAGGAGAAAGTATCAATAGCTTCAAAAAGGCTTCCAGCTTTATTTCTCATTAATAATATCGTGATGCCAGCAAGTCGTATTTTTGGGAATTTTGAAGGGCAGTCAGCTGCATCACTTTCTAGTAATATTCTGCGGTTTAATTTGGAACTACCTGGCTTTCTGCCGAACGGATCTGTAGTATTCGATATGCAGCACCTAGCCTCCAGATATGGCCTTGACAGATGGGAAGACGCCAGGCTATGGCATCATTCGAAGCATCCCTTTGCATTGAATGCGCAAGGGCTCGTTGCTTTTACCGCGGCTAGAGTGTTAGCTGCGTCGCGGGGCCGTGCAAAAAAATGCTTGGTACTAGATTTGGATAATACGCTGTGGGGAGGGGTGATTGGAGATGATGGTATAGGAGGCATTATTGTTGGCCCCAATGGAGGGGCTGTAGGCGAGGCTTATGCTGATTTTCAGGCTTGGCTTAGAGCTTTAGCTAATCGAGGAATCGCCTTAGCGGTTTGTAGCAAGAATAATGAAGATTTAGCCAAAGAGCCTTTTTTGAAAAAAGAAGGTATGGTCTTATCTCTCGAAAATTTTGTGTCATTTAAAGCGAACTGGGATAACAAAGCTGATAATATAAGATCGATTGCTAATGAATTGAATCTGGGGCTAGATTCGTTTGTTTTTATCGATGATAATCCTGCTGAAAGGGCGCTAGTTCGAGCAGAATTGCCACAGGTGGAAGTTCCTGAGATGCCTGTTGATCCATCGGATTATATTAGAACGCTTGCAAATGGCCTTTGGTTTGAGACTCTAACTGTATCTAAGGAGGATCTGCTTAGGGTCCGTGCATATAAAGAAAATGCAGCTCGAGTGCAATTGCAGCATTCACAAACAGATCTTAATTCCTATCTGATAGGCTTAGAGATGCGGGCGCATTGGGATGAAATGAGCCTCGCAACTTTGCAGCGCGTGACGCAACTTATAAATAAGACTAATCAGTTTAACTTAACGAATTCAAGGTACACAGAGTCTCAAGTTTTAGCGATCAGTTCAGCGCCAGACTCCTGGATTGGCACTTTTTCCTTAGCCGACCGTTTCGGTGATCATGGGCTGATTTCCGCCGTGATCCTTTATTTCAAGAATGATATAGCTACTGTTGATACTTGGGTAATGAGCTGTAGGGTTTTTTCCAGAGGGATGGAAGATTTTATATTTCAAGTAATGCATAAAGTAGCGAGCCAGAATGGATGCAGATATATCCATGGAAAATTTGTTCCAACTATGAAAAACTCTGTGGTTGCGGAGCTCTATAAGAATATGGGTGGCACGCTATTAAATGAGCAGGAAGGTTTAGAGCAAATTTGGAGCTTTGACTTATCAAAGCTGAAGCCTAAAGGTGCGGTTCACATTGTGGAAGAACCTCGCGAAAGGAATTAAAGCTTATTTGCGAATTAGATGAGCGTATTTTTTCTTAAAATTAATGATTATTATTTATTTTTCACAAATAATTTTCGTTAAACATTTATTATTGGTTTGACTTTAGAAATTTTATAAGCAGGATAAGAAAATGAATGAATTCAAAGATGGTGAAGCACTAAAGGCTCTAGAGGCTATTTTTCGTGATTTGTTTCTTGATGACCGGATAGAGTTAAGTGAAACAACGTCTCCAGCAGACATAGCTGAGTGGGATTCGCTTGCGCACGTATCATTGCTGGCGGCTGTTGAGCGATCGTTTGGCGTGCGCTTTACGGCAGAGGATATGAGCCAGATAAATAATGTCTCGACCTTGTTGGCTATATTGAAAGCTCGCAAAGTCTAGTTTGCAGTATCAATGTAGTAAATAATGTTTTCACCAATATGAGCTTAAGCCATACTGCGATATATGTTATATGACTCGATTTACGTCGGCAGCGCTTAATTGGCTAGAACTCATTCTTTTTGAGCGTTTTGGGCATAGATTTATTCTTAGCCAAGATGAAAGTAGCTTGACGCTTAATTTGGGCAGCCAGCAGACTGGTTTTATTAGGTTTCCGGCTTTGTTTAATGGGTTTCATCTACCCAAATCGGAGATGCCCTGCGCGTATTGGGATGCGGCGGGAGAGGGGTGGATAGCGCCTCTTTACAAGCCTTTACCTGCTCCTGGCTGCGAGGCTTTGCCAGAGTTATTGATAACGCGAAACATAGGCCATTATTGTGTCTTTTATGACATACTGGGACTTGCCTATTGGATGCTATCGCGCTTGGAGGAGATTGGCCGAAAGGATCTAGATTCGCATGGACGGTTCCCTGCCGCATCTTCTCACGCACACAAGCACGGGTATCTGGACCGACCGGTAGTTGATGAATGGTTGAATATCTTAGGGCAGGTCATATTACGTCAATGGCCGGATTTGGAACTAAAAAGCCATGTCTTTATGCAGAAGGTGTCTCATGATGTTGATGTGCCGAGCATGTACGGGTTCAAAAAGTTGAACGCCATTATTAGAGTAATGGCGGGGCATATTTTAAAGCGTCATGACTTCCGAGAGTTTTGTAATGCTGGCAAGATTTGGCTGAGCACAAATCAGCATATTCCGCGTGCTGATCCCATGAATACATTTGATTGGATAATGGACACATCTGAGCGACGAGGATTGGTAAGCGCATTTTATTTTATTTGCGGAAGAACAAATCAACAACTTGATGCTGAGTATGATATTGAGCACCCAGCTATTCGCCATTTGCTCAGGAGAATATATGATCGAGGCCACGAGATTGGTCTACACCCTAGCTACAATACCTATGATCGACCAAGCTTAATAAGGGGAGAGTTTGAGAGGTTGATCAGAGCGTGTGAAGGCATCGGGGTGAAGCAAAAGCATTGGGGAGGACGGATGCACTATCTTCGATGGGAGAATCCCACTACATTACAAGCGTGGGAGGATGGTGGGCTAAGTTACGACAGCACCTTAGGGTATGCAGATCACGCTGGATTCCGTTGTGGAACTTGTTTTGAGTACCCCGCGTTTAACCTCGAGAAGCAACAAATATTGATGCTAAGGGTTCGCCCCTTAATTGTCATGGAGGTTTCGGTGCTAGACCCAATTTATATGGGAATAGAGCAGGAGGAAATGGCTTTCGAGATGTTTAGGCAGTTGAAAGATACCTGCAGAGTAATGAAAGGAAGTTTTACCCTACTTTGGCATAATTCGTCTCTGAAGGACGTGAAAAGTCGAGATATGTACATTAGGGTTTTAGATGCTTAATCGAGCGCTTAGATGCAGCAACTTTTCCTCCGTATGCTTGTGCTAAAAGCCCCCGAAAAAGCGCCAAAATATGCATGCCCAACGTGATATTATCGCCCCCCTTCGAGAATAGATGGGAGGCGGGCCGGAAATCTTGATGATGTGTTGTTATAAATTACTTATGGCGCCATCGACTGAAGGCCGATACCCGTGGCGATTGGTTGCAGTGAGAGAGAGTGTTCATGGAACGGCTTCTCAAGGAGTATTTCAAGGCATTCAAGGATAGCCATCTCTATTGGTTTTCCACATAATTTTTATTGATACAGGGAAGGGCCTCTTTAAACACAAAATCCTATGTTTATAAAATCATAAAGCAACAGCACCCCTGAAAATTGCCGAATCCACCGAGAGTCGGTTATAGAAGTGGGTGTCAATAGTGGTTAATTCTTTATTTAAGAAAATTGTTGGGACTTTTAAGTGTCCGCTCTCACTGAGTATTATAAAAATAAGCAGTATCTTGGCTTTTTCCATCGCAAGGGATTCTGGGGTGGTGTAGCTATGGCTGCTCCATTTTACGCTGAATTTTTTTCTTGGTTTTGGGTTGCTTTTATGGCTGTCCCATTGCTTTTTATAGTAATTTCTCAGCGTATTAAAATAAAGTACCCACCTGTAGCAATAGCTCCAATGGTTAGCCTGCTATTTCTGCATGTCGTAGCTTTGATGTATAGCGAAACAAAATTCGAACATCAAGTTATTAAAGATGTTGTAACTTCGACTTTTCTTTTGGTTATCTATTTTCTAACTGATGAGGATGCGATAGACGGGTTTTTCATTGCTATCATCCCTCTCGGGGTTATTTCGGCTTTGGCAGGTTTGATTAAGGCCGCGTTGTTGGATAGAGGGTATTTGATTGGAGCGATTCTAGAAAATTGCTATTATTATCCTGCTGGTTCTGCGCTATGTGTAAATTATAATAACCTTGGGTTATTATGGTTGGTGGCGATATTGGGATGTTTGAAGAAGCGTTGGTGGTGGTTTTTGCCTATTTTAGTGGCATCAGGCCTACTCTCGAGCTCGCGTCGTTTCATCGTCTTGGTCGCCTTTCTTCCTTTTGTCTGGATATTAGTGGAAGGTAAAGCGACAATCGTCAAAGCAGCGTTTGTTACAGCGTTAACTACGCTTTTAGTTTATACGGTAACCAATCCTAATTCTTTTGAAAAGTTTCGATTTGGAAAAGAGCCATATACCATTATTTTCTCTCTAAAGAGCGATACTCCTAAATCGACTTCGCCAATAAGTGCTCCTGATTCTGAAAATGGTTATGACACAGGGCTGATAATTTCGATAAATCGCTCTAACCCCACTGCAATGTTGGGTACCATGACAGATGGTACGTTGGGCACAGCTTCTCGGCTGAGCTCCTGGAAATTGGCTTTTTCTAACTTAAGCTGGCTTCCACAAGGGTGGGCGCATCATAAGCTGTTTTCTTGCTCTTTCTCTCGTTGTTCCGAGTTTCATTATCCTCATATGTCAATAATGTCGGAGTGGTTGATTGGGGGAGTGTTATTTGGATTGGTCGCAATTATATTTTATGCATGGCCTCTTGGACTTATTATTCGCCAGAAGAGTTTGGTACATATCACTCTTATTATGGGCGCAATGCCGTATTCTCTATTATCAGGTGATACAGTATTTTCCTTACCTATTTATATTGCTAGTATGCTCGTCGCCCTAAGTTCTGTACCAAGAAAAAAATTCAGCTCTAATTAAGCATAGCATGAAAAAAAGTCTCCACTTAACTCATACAGATATCGAATCCGATTCACGGATTCTCAAAGAGATGGGTTCGTTGGCAGCGGCCGAATATGCGGTCAGCGGCATTGGCGTTGTTCTTGAAGAGGGATCACAAAAGTCGGCCCCTGGGTTCAAAGCGGATATCGATGCTATCCGATTAAGCTCACGTAAATTGACGTTCATACCCAGAACTCTTAGGCATGTGCTATCGCTCTGTGAGCTTGTAGCAAAAATGCTACCTCGAGCCATTAGGCAGCAGCCAGATCTTATTCATTGCCACGATACGTTGGTGCTTCCCTTGGGGGTCATTGTAAAATTCTTTACCGGGGCGAAGCTTGTCTATGATGCGCATGAGCTTGAATCAGATCGTAACGGGCTTACTGGGCTTCAGGGATGGCTAACTATACAAACTGAGAGATTGTTGTGGCGCTTTGTGAACGCTCTAATAGTGGTTAGTCCTTCCATTCAAACCTGGTATCAAGAGAAAATTGGTGCGAAGCGATCAGCTGTCATTTTGAATTCGCCCCTTTTTTCTCAAACAGTCAATCAAGACAGTGACTATCTAAGAAGTAAATTTGCTATTCCTGCTGAAGCTACGGTGTTTATTTATGTTGGCATCCTGGGGGCAGGAAGAGGCATTGATTTGATTATGCGAGCTTTTTCACAGCCAGGGATCTCATCGCATGTCGTTTTTCTGGGTTACGGGGACCTGAGTGCTGATCTAAAACGGTTCGCCGTTGAGCATTCCAATATTCATGTTCATGATGCTGTGCCACATGCTGAAGTGGTGCCTATAGTCCAGTCTGCGGACTATGGTTTATGTTTGGTTCAAAACGTTTCATTGAGCGATTATTATTGCTTACCGAATAAGCTTTTTGAATATTGCTTTGCCGGCGTGCCTGTATTGGCGTCGGATTTTCCGGATATCCGGAAAATTCTCTTGGAGTATGGTATCGGCGAATGCTGCAACTTGGAAGCGAGTGATATCGAGCGCGCTGTCCGGGCTCTCGAAAGCTCCAAGAAGTCTTTTTGCTTTGCCGATCTCGCGCCGTTAAGTTGGCAAGCCCAGGAAGCGAAACTTGTGGAACTGTATCAGCAGACCTTGGCTCCCAACAATCACTAATACTCCTTTTGGAAACGCAAAATGTGTGGAATATTTGGACTGATCGGCAATGCTTCTGTCGATAAGAAAGACCTTGAGACTCTAGTGCAACATGCTCGCCAGCGAGGGCGTGACTCTAGTGGACTCATGCATTACGATCAGGGAAAGTACTATGCCAATCGTGCAGATTACGACATCGTTAAGCTGTTGAAAAAGGCACGCCCATATAGCTCTAGTGTAATTTTAGGCCATAGCCGTTTGATCACTAACGGCTTGGGTGATAACCAACCCGTCGTGCGTAACGACGTTTGTGTTTTTCACAATGGCATCATTGTGAATGACGCAGAGATATGGAAGCAGATATCTTCGGTCCGTAAGCTCCAGATAGATTCCGAGGTGATTGCCGCCATCGCCGAAGAGCATTTAGTTCAAGGTAACGACCTTGCCGCGCTGCCGAAAAGAATACTTGCCTTATGCAAGGGGGTGGTGGCGTGTGCATTGATTTTGCCACGTAAGGGCAAGCTGTTGCTTTTTGCAAATAATGGCAGCCTGTACTCTGGAACGAGCGCTAAAGGTCTTTATTTTTCATCGGAAAAATTTCCACTAGAGCAGGTCGGTTGTAAAGGCATTCAGCAGCTTCTGGGAGACGACATTCTAATCGTTGACATTCCCAGTTCTGAAGATGCGGTAGAGGTTCGCGACGATAATCTGCGAAAAGAGAACTTGATTCCTCACCTGGGAATGACCAAGGGCGAAGAGAGCCTGCTGGTGCATCATGTTCCACAGCTGCGGCGGTGCACGCGTTGCGTTTTGCCAGAAACGATGCCCTTTATATCGTTTGATGGGCAAGGGGTGTGCAACTACTGTCGCCACTACAAGCCACGTAACAAGCCTCGTCCGAAAGAAGAGCTATTCGCTCTGGTTGAATCATACCGCCGCAAGGAAGGTCCCGAATGCATTGTGCCGTTTTCCGGGGGGCGAGACAGCTGCCATGGCTTGCACTTGATCGTTAAAGAACTGAAGATGCGGCCGATTACCTATACCTACGACTGGGGTATGGTGACCGATCTGGGCAGGCGTAATATCAGCCGTATGTCCGCTGAATTGGGAGTTGAAAACATCATAGTGGCGGCCGACATTGCAAAAAAGCGACGTCATATCAAGCAAAATCTGAACGCTTGGCTTAAGTCCCCTCATTTGGGAATGATCAGTGTGCTGACGGCCGGTGATAAGCATTTCTTCCGTTATGTCGAGACCATAAAGCAGCAAACCGGTGTAAGCCTGAATCTTTGGGGTATTAATCCGCTGGAAGTCACGCACTTCAAATCCGGCTTTTTAGGGGTGCCGCCTGATTTCGAGGAAAAACGGGTTTATAGCCATGGTGCGATGAAGCAGTTGCGTTATCAGGCACTGCGGCTGAAGGCTATGCTTGACAGTCCGGGCTATTTCAATAGTTCGCTATGGGATACGCTATCTGGTGAGTATTACCGTAGCTTCACCAAAAAAAGCGATTATTTCCATATTTTTGACTACTGGCGTTGGGATGAAAAGCAGGTGGATGACACGCTTGCTCATTACGACTGGGAGAAAGCACCTGACACTACAACGACTTGGCGTATCGGCGATGGCACGGCAGCTTTTTATAACTATGTCTACTATACCGTTGCAGGATTCACCGAGCATGACACCTTTCGCAGCAACCAGATTCGTGAGGGAGAGCTCACACGCGAAGAGGCGATGGAAATGGTGAACGATGAAAACCGTCCTCGCTACCCGAATATCAAGTGGTATTTGGATGCGGTTGGGCTGGACTTTAAGGAAGTAATCTCGGTGGTGAATCGTATACCGCGGATGGTACAGCAGTGAAACCTGCCGGTCGTTCTATCTGGTACATATCCAAGTATGTGTCGCCGCCGGCCCTGAATAGCTCAGGAGGGCGCGGGTACCTGATCATGCGCGCGCTGGCTAGCATGGGGCACACCTGCGTAATCTTGACATCCGACTCAAATCGCCTAGCTGAGATACCTAACTTGGAACAGTCAGTATGGTTTCAGCAGACTGAGGGGATGACGATTTGCTGGCTTAGAACGATGAAATACTCGGTGGCCAAGTCGTGGCGGCGGATTGTTAGTTGGCTGGACTTTGAAGTGCGCTTATGGCGCATGCCCAAGAGGGACTTGCCCAAGCCGGACGTAATTGTGGTGTCCAGTCTATCGCTGTTAACCATCTTGAATGGTTTTCTGCTGCGAAGAAAGTACCATTGTCGTCTGATACTGGAAATTCGCGACATCTGGCCTTTGACTATTACCGAGGAAGGCGGATTTAGCCGTTGGAATCCGCTGGTTGTGGGACTGGGTGTAATCGAGCGGCTCGGTTATCGGTATGCGGATGAAGTTGTTGGAACCATGCCCAACTTGGCTGAGCATGTAGAAAACGTGTTAGGCCGGTCGCGCGCTGTCCATTGTATTCCGATGGGGGTGGACGAGGCGTCTTTGGTGGCAGTGGAGCCATTGCCGGAAGACTATGCTCAAACTTATCTGCCTGTAGGGAAGTTTGTTGTGGCTCATGCCGGTACGATTGGCATTACCAATGCCTTGGATACGTTTCTGGATTGTGCTGACTCATTGCAGGACCGCAGTGATATTCATTTTTTGGTCGTTGGCGATGGAGATTTACGCGAGTTCTATAAAAAAAAATATGCGCACTTGTCGAATCTGACGTTTGCGCCACGTGTATCCAAGCAGAAAGTCCAGTCGGTATTGTCGCGGTGCGATTTGCTGTATTTTTCGGTACATGCTTCCCGGGTGTGGCGCTATGGCCAGTCCTTGAACAAAGTCATCGACTATATGCTGGCGGGAAAGCCCATCGTGGCGTCGTACACTGGCTTTCCTTCGATGATAAATGAGGCGGATTGCGGTAGTTATGTGCCAGCGGGGGATGTGCATGCCCTTCGAGATGAGATACAGCGTTATGCCGCTTTGTCGCCCGAAGAACGTAATGCGATAGGGCAAAGAGGGCGTGCGTGGGTACTTGCGCACCGGCGTTACCCGGTTTTGGCCGCTCGTTACCTTGATATCTTGTTTCCCGATCAGAGCAGCGGAGCGGCAGGGTGATGTCCAAACGTGCGATGGACATGATCCTTGCCGGTGTTGCCCTACTGGTCTTGTCGCCGTTATGGCTTGTTGTGGCGGGGTGTGTTCGTGGCAAATTGGGTTCGCCGATATTGTTTTGCCAGATGCGCCCGGGCTTGCATGGCAAACCATTTAAGATGATCAAATTCCGGACCATGCGTGATGCGATGGATGAGCATGGCCATATACTGTCAGATGCCGAGCGTTTGACGCCCTTTGGGCGGCTCTTGCGTTCCACCAGCCTGGACGAGTTGCCTGGACTATGGAATGTACTGAAGGGGGATATGAGCCTAGTGGGGCCGCGCCCCCTGTTGATGGAGTATCTGCCTCTGTATTCTTCTGAGCAGGCGCGTCGCCACGAGGTACGGCCTGGGGTTACGGGGTGGGCTCAAGTCAATGGCCGTAATGCGATCAGTTGGGAAGAAAAGTTCGCATTGGATGTATGGTATGTCGATAACCGCAGTGTTTGGCTTGATATGTGGATACTGTTCCTGACCGTAAAAAAAGTGCTGTTTCGGGACGGTATCAGCGCCGATGGGGAAGCCACAATGCCAAAATTCAAGGGCACTAGGCAATGAAGCGGTTGGCGATTCTAGGAGCCAGTGGTCACGGTAAAGTGGTGGCCGAGGCGGCGCTTGCAGGTGGCTGGGGGGGCGTTGATTTTTATGATGATGCCTGGCCGGAGAAACAATGGCTGGGCAAGTGGGGGGTGTCAGGCGACACGGCAGGGCTGCTTGAGGCTTTGAGCCGGTTCGACGGTGTGATCGTAGCGATAGGAGAAAACTCCATACGCATGAATAGGCTTGCACAGCTCCAAAAGGCGGGCGCACAGATGGCAACAGTTGTGCATCCAGCCGCTACCATCAGCGTGTCGGCGCTATTGGGTGCGGGTGCAGTGGTGATGGCTGGTGTGGTAGTTAATGCGGATGCAGTGATTGGGATGGGGGTTATTCTGAATACCTCTTGCAGTGTTGACCATGATTGCATCCTGGGCGATGGCGTGCATATTAGCCCCGGTGCACATTTGGCAGGCAATGTGCGTGTGAATGACTTAAGCTGGATAGGAGTTGGCGCTTCGGTCAGGCAGGGGGTAAGCATTGGCCGTTCGGTTATGGTGGGTGCGGGTGCTGCGGTTGTTGGTAATATCCCAGATAATCTTACAGTCGTTGGCGTGCCGGCGAGAGTTCTGGCTTCTTGATTCTAGGGCAACAAAATAGGTGCTTTGTGCTGAATACTGATTTTTCTCCGTGGCCGTCCTTTACGGTAGAAGAAGCCGACGCGGTGCGCGATGTCATTCTCTCCAATCGAGTCAACTATTGGACTGGGCAGGAATGCCGTGAGTTTGAAAAGGAATTTGCTGCTTGGGTTGGTACGGCACATGCGATTGCTCTTGCCAATGGCACCGTTGCTCTGGATTTAGCCTTGGCTGGGTTGGGGGTAGGGCCAGGTGATGAGGTGGTCGTCACGCCACGTACTTTCCTGGCTTCAGTTTCCTGTGTGATAAATGCTGGCGCAACCCCCGTTTTTGCCGAGGTGGATGCCGAATCGCAGTGCATTACAGCGGAATCGATTCGTGCGGTAATGACGCCACGTACACGGGCCGTGATCTGTGTGCATCTTGCCGGTTGGCCTTGCGACATGGATCCCATCATGGAGCTCGCTCAGCAGCATAATCTGTACGTAATCGAGGATTGTGCACAGGCGCACGGTGCCCGCTATAAGGGGCGTCAGGTCGGCTCAATTGGCCATGTAGGTGCTTGGTCGTTCTGCCAAGACAAGATCATGACCACAGGGGGTGAGGGCGGCATGGTTACCACCAACGACCTAGCCTTATGGAAGCGTATGTGGGCTTATAAGGATCATGGCAAATCGTGGGATGCCGTATACGAGCGCGAGCATCCGCCAGGTTATCGTTGGCTACATGAATCCTTTGGCACCAATTGGCGCATGATTGAGGTTCAGGCGGCCATTGGTCGCATACAGTTGCGCCGTATGGGTGATTGGCACGCTACCCGATTGTGCAATGCTCATCGGATATGGACAGTTGCCAGCGCAATGCCCGCTCTACGGGTTCCTAAGCTTCCAGAAGATATCGAGCATGCCGCTTATAAGTGCTATATGTTTATACGGCCGAATATGCTTGCGCCAGGATGGTCGCGTGACCGCATAGTTCAGGCCATTCAGGCGCAAGGCGTACCCGTATATTCCGGTTCTTGCTCGGAAGTCTATCTAGAGAAGGCGTTTGATGAGACGGGTTTGCGGCCTGCACGGCGTTTTGCTGTGGCAAAGGAATTGGGTGAAACCAGTCTGATGTTCCTGGTGCATCCAACTTTGACTGAGGCGGAAATCGATCGTACCTGTTCAGCCCTGGTATCGGTAATGGGCGATGCTACCCGGTTAGTAGTCTAGCGGAGTCTACATGTTGAATTACCGGTCGGCCATGGTTCTGGCCTTTGATCTGCTCATGGTGCTGGTTGCCTGGATGGGCGGTTTCATGATCAGGTTCAATTTCAACTGGCCATATGCTTTCAATGAAGAGGTTATTGTCGGTGGCACCGTGCTGTTGCTGGTGCAATTATGGGCGTGCCGTTGGGCAGGCCTATATCGCGGCATGTGGATATTTGCCAGCCTGCCTGACCTACGGCGAGTGTTCAAGGCCGTACTGATATCCACGTTCGCGTTGTTGCTGTTCGCCTTGTTCTCCAAGCCGTACTACTTGATTCCACGCTCGATGATCGTTTTGTACCCTATTTTGCTTTTATTGCTGATGGGTGGTGGTCGTGTCGCGGGGCGTATGTGGAAGGAGCACTACTTATATAGCGGCTCTAAAGGCCAGGGCAAACCGGTAGTGGTGGTAGGTGCGGGTACGGCGGGAGCTATGCTGCTGCGCGAGCTAGCTCGTAGTGGGGATTGGCGCGTTGTCGCTTTGGTTGATGATGACCGCCACAAGCAGGGGCTGGAGATATCCGGCTGCCGAGTTGAAGGCGCTACGCATGATATTGCGGCTGTATTAAGTAACCACGGCGCGCGTCATGTCATTCTAGCCATGCCTTCGGCGCCAGCTGATGTTTTGCAGCGCATCACCAAATCTGCTACCGAGGCGGGTGCTGCCCTATTCACAGTTCCGGGCTTGGCCGAGCTGATGAGCGGGCGTGTTGCGATCAATATGATGCGTCCCGTGCGCATTGAAGACTTGCTAGGCCGGGAATCTGTTCGTATCGACAATGACAATGTCCAGGCCATGCTGGCGGGCAAGCGCATTCTGGTGACGGGTGCGGGCGGATCAATAGGCAGTGAGTTGTGTCGCCAATTGTCGCGTTTCAAGCCCGCCTGTATTGTGCTGCTGGAATCCAGCGAATTTGCTCTTTACATGATCGAGCAGTGGTTCGGCGAATATCGCCCCGAAATATCCATCGTATGTCTGGCCGGCGATGTGAAGGATGAGGCTCGCATGGCTCAGATGTTTGCTGAGCACCGGCCACAGGTCGTGTTTCATGCTGCGGCCTACAAGCATGTGCCCTTGATGGAGGTTGGCAATGCTTGGCAGGCTGCTCGCAATAACATCCTAGGCACTTTGGTTGTTGCACAGGCCGCCCAGCGGGCGGGGGCAGAGCGTTTTGTACTGATTTCCACCGATAAAGCGGTTAATCCGACCAACGTCATGGGTGCAACCAAGCGTGTGGCGGAAATGGTTTGTGAAGTTTTACAGAACGGGGCCGGCTCGACGTGTTTCCACATTGTGCGTTTCGGCAATGTTTTGGGCAGCACGGGTAGTGTGATACCCAAATTTCAGTCGCAAATCGCCCATGGCGGCCCTATTACAGTTACCCATCCCGAAATCAATCGCTACTTCATGTCCATTCCGGAGGCAGCCCAGTTGGTCTTGCAGGCTGCAGCCATGGGCCAGGGCGGCGAGATCTTTGTGCTGGACATGGGCGAACCTGTACGCATCGTTGATCTTGCGCGGAACATGATCCGCCTGTCGGGCTTTACCGAGGACGAAATTCGGATTGAGTTCACCGGACTGCGGCCCGGAGAAAAGTTGTACGAGGAACTTCTTGCCGACGCCGAGGAGACTCTGCCTACGCCACATGAAAAGCTCAGAATTGCCAGATCGCGAGCTGTGCCTGCGGAATTTTACGAGGGTGTCAGGGCGTGGTTGGCGGGCACTGAGACGCTTGAGGACGAGGCGGTACGGTTGAAATTGAAGCGATGGGTGCCGGAGTACGAGCCTCGAGGGTAAGCGGGCGAATCTCTATCTTGATATCAGCTATCTTATATTTCTATCGAACTGCGCCTTCTAAGGCCTGTGCGATTTTTTGCGCTTGATCCTCTGGAAGATAGGGATGCATAGGTAAGCTCAGCACTTCACGTGCAGCCGCATCTCCTGCAGGCAGGTGCGCGTTGGGGTTGGCGACAGCTGGTTGCTGATTGAGTGGGATCGGATAATGCACGGCAGTTGGGATGCCTGCTGCATGTAGGGTTGCCTGGACGGCATCACGGTTTGCCACGCGTACGGTGTACTGTGCCCAGGCGCTGACGTTATGCGACTCGATATGTGGTGTATCGATGCCGGCAGCCCGTAGCAGCGTATCGTAGCGGCGGGCAACGTGCTGGCGCAGCTCGATTTCCTCGGCCAGGATATCGAGTTTAGGCAGCAAAATTGCGGCCTGTAGCGTATCCAGACGGCTGTTCATGCCGACGCGAATATGATGGTACCGGCGATCCTGTCCATGGCGTGCGATCTGGCGAATTATAGTGGCTAGCTCATCGTCATTGGTGAATAGCGCGCCACCGTCGCCGTAGCAGCCTAAAGGCTTACTGGGAAAGAAGCTGGTACAGGCAATGGTGCTTAGATTGCCGGAATGGCGCCCTTTGTAGGTTGCGCCAAAACTCTGGGCGGCGTCCTCAATCACTGGAATGCCATAACGCGCAGCGATAGCATTGATGGCATCCATGTCGGCGCACTGTCCGTAGAGTGCGACAGGAATAATGGCGCGCGTACGTGGAGTGATTGCCGCTTCAAGCTGCGTTGAATCCAGATTGCAAGTACGTGGGTCGATGTCCACATAGATAGGTTTGGCGCCCAGGACGGCAACCGTTTCCGCCGTCGCAATATAGGTGAATCCCGGGGTGATGACTTCATCACCGACGCCGATGCCCAATGCCATCTGTGCAATCTGCAAGGCGTCGGTGCCATTTGCGCAACTGATGCAATGCTTTGCGCCGATGTATGCCGCTAGACGTTCTTCCAACTCGGCCACCTCGGGCCCTAGAATGAATTTGCCGTGCGCCAGTACGCGGGCAATGTTGGTGTCGATCTGCGTTTTAATTCGGGCCTGTTGAGTTTTGAGGTCGACGAAATCAATCATGGGTCTGTGAGTATTGGAAAGAGTGACTTATTGTATGACATAGCAGTGTTTTCATAAAGTATTGAGTGAACCGAGGCTGGGAGCCGGGTGCGAATCAGGTAATATTAAATGCGTGAGTCAAAACACATCTCTATCATGCTGTTGTAACTGGTGCTAATAAAAAGAATATATGTTGGTCAATAATATAAAGTTGGCCGTAGTCGGCCTGGGCTACGTAGGTCTTCCGCTCGCCGTCGAGTTTGGCAAGCTTCGAGAAGTGATTGGCTTCGATATTAATCAGGAGCGTATCGAGGCGCTGTCTGCCGGAATGGATGCTACTTTAGAAGTCAGTGAAGAAGAACTGCGAGAAGCCATCCAGCTTGCATTCACCTCCGATACTAGCCGTTTGGCTGGCGCCAATACGTTTATCGTTACCGTGCCCACTCCAATCGACGAGTTCAAGCAACCCGATCTGTCACCTTTGGTGAAAGCCAGCCAGATGCTAGGCACCGTGCTGAAGAAGGGCGATATCGTTATTTATGAATCCACTGTATACCCAGGAGCCACTGAGGAGGTGTGCGTGCCAGAGCTGGAACGCACCTCAGGTTTGATATTCAATCAGGATTTTTTCGTAGGCTATAGCCCGGAACGGATAAATCCTGGCGATAAGACTCATAGGGTTAGTTCTATCAAGAAGGTTACGGCAGGCTCTACACCGGAAGTAGCTGAGCTTGTAAATCAGTTGTACTTGCAAATAATCAAGGCGGGTACCCATAAGGCCAACTGTATTAAAGTGGCAGAAGCTGCCAAGGTTATTGAGAATACCCAGCGCGATGTAAATATTGCATTGATGAATGAATTGGCGCTCATCTTTCGCAAAATGGGCATCGATACAGAAGCCGTTCTTGACGCTGCCGGTACCAAGTGGAATTTTTTGCCATTTCGTCCCGGCCTTGTCGGCGGCCATTGTATAGGTGTCGATCCCTATTATTTAACTCACAAAGCTCAGTCTATCGGTTATCACCCCGAAATTATTTTGGCTGGCAGGCGCTTGAACGATTCAATGGGCGGCTATGTAGCTGGCGAACTAGTTAAGGCCATGACCAAACGTGTTATTCATGTCCAGGGTGCACGTGTGTTGCTGATGGGACTGGCATTCAAGGAAAACTGCCCTGACATTCGCAACACACGCGTAGTGGATATCTTGAAAGAGTTGACGGACTATGGCGTAACGGTGGACGTTTATGATCCTTGGGTAAATACGGACGATGCAATGCATGAGTATGGGATTTCCCTGGTCAACTCACCTCAACAAGCTACGTACGATGCTATTGTCCTTGCTGTAGCTCATAATGAGTTTGCCCAGTTGGGTGCCGAAGCCATACGCCATTATGGCAAAGATAAGCATGTTTTATATGATCTGAAATATATTTTCCCGTTGGAAAAAACAGATTTGCGCTTATAGCGGTACATTGAGATAGTCACACCGATTCCCCCGCTCCTGATACATCAAATCCACAATCTCATCATTCGCCGTATACCCATCCACCAGCTCGTAGAACAGTTCACGTGAGCGCGGATAGTCTTCCGCCTGGATTGCGGTATCCAGGCCGGCCAGTGCTTCCTTCAGCGTTTCCCAGTCCAGGTGCTTTTCGTTCGCCCGCATGATCATGGGGTGTTCGGTGGGCGACACGTTGTCGCCTATCAGCAGTTCTTCGTACAGTTTCTCGCCGGGGCGCAGGCCGGTGTAGCGGATCTCGATGTCGCCGTCGGCGTTGTCGGCGCCGCGCACGCTTAGGCCGGAAAGCTGCACCATCTTTTCTGCCAGCTCGGTGATTTTGACGGGCTCGCCCATGTCCAGCACGAAGACGTCGCCTCCCTGGCCCATGGAGCCGGCTTGTATGACCAACTGCGCGGCTTCGGGTATGGTCATGAAGTAGCGGGTGATCTCGGGGTGGGTAACCGTTACCGGCCCGCCCTGGCGTATTTGCTGCTTGAACAAGGGTATGACCGATCCGGACGAGCCCAGCACGTTGCCGAAGCGCACCATGGTGTAGCGGGTTCGGTTCGTGACGCGGCGGTTTTGAGCGCCGTACAGCATCGGCCTGGGTTCCTGGGCCAGCGCTTGCAGGACCAGCTCGGCCATGCGCTTGGTGCCGCCCATGACGTTGGTGGGCCGCACGGCTTTGTCGGTGGATATCAGCACGAAGTTGTCGACGCCGGCGCACAAGGCGGCCTGGGCGGCATGCAGGGTGCCGAAGGTGTTGTTGATGATGCCTTCGGCAATGTTGTTCTCGACTAACGGCACATGCTTGTAGGCGGCGGCGTGGTACACGGTATTGACCTTGCAGGTCTTCATCACGCCCCGCAGGCGGTGGGAATTGCGCACCGAGCCCAGAATGGGCACGATGCGCACCGGTAGCCCGGCGCGGCTGATGTGCGCCTCAAGCTCGCGCTGTATGGCGTATAGCGCGAATTCGGAGTGCTCGAACAGCACCAGCACCTGCGGCATGTTGCGCACGATCTGCCGGCACAGTTCGGACCCTATCGACCCGCCCGCGCCGGTCACCATGACGACCTGCCCGCGTATGCAGCGCGCGAACAGTGTGGGGTCGGGGTCGACGGGGTCGCGGCCCAGCAGGTCGTCGATCTGCACTTCGCGCAAGGCTTCCACGTGGACCCGGCCCGCGGCCAGGTCCATGAGCCCGGGCAGGGTGCGCACGGGTACCGAGTACGGCGTCAGCCGGTTCATGATCTGGCTGCGGCGCATGCGCGAGGCCGATGGAATGGCCAGCAATATTTCTTCGGTGCCTGTATCGTGCAGCATGTAGCCGATGCGGTCGGAACAATACACTTGCAGGCCGGCCATGATGCGGCCGTCCAGGTCGCTGTTGTCGTCGATGAAGCCCACCGGCAGCAGCTCGCCGCCCAGGCGCAGGGCTTCCAGCAGCCGGTTGCCGGCGGCGCCCGCCCCATAGATGGCTACGCGCTTGCGTTCTTCCTTGCGTTCGCCGCCATTGGGTATCAGTGGCAGGGCTTGCCCGCCGAACTGCACGTTGTTGAAATAATGGCGCATCAGTACTCGCAGGCCGCCTATAAGCAACAGGCTTAGCAGCCAGTAGATGACGACGGTGGAGCGCGGCACGATAGCCGGAGCGCTGCCGTACAGGTACACGGCAATGGCCAGTAGGGCGGCTGCCACCGTGACGACGCGTGCGATGGTGCTTAAGGCTTGCGGGCCCAGGTAGCGCATTACCGCGCGGTACAGGCCGTAGCGTATGAAAAGCGGGATGGATATCAAGGGGGCGGCTGCAAACAGCCAGGCGTGGGCGCCCAGGGGTTTGGCGACGCTGGCATCGCCCAGGCGGATGAAGAACGCCAGCCACAAGGCCAGCCAGATAAGCAGTATGTCGGCCGCGATCTGCAGCATGCGCTTGTTGCGCGGTGCAAGCGCCAGCAGGCGTTCACGCAAGGCATGGCTGCGGTTTTGCAAAAGGTGTTCAGTGTCCATAGGTCTGCTCGATACGGCTGGCGGCATGCATGACTTCGGCAAGTGCCCTGCAGGTTCGCATGATGTGATGGTCTTCCAGGGTGGGGTGCACCAGGAACATCAGGGACGTTTCCCCCAGCTCGCGGGCGACCGGCAGGCGCCGGGCGGGGCGCCAGCCTGTGCCGTCGAAGGCTTTTTCCAGATACACCTCGGAGCACGAGCCTTGGTAGCAGGGTACGCCGCGCGCGACAATTTCCTTGACGATGCGGTCGCGGTTCCAGCCGTCCGCCAGCTTTTCGGGTTCGACGAACACATAGCATTTGTAGGCGGCATGGCGGCAGTAGCTGGGCAGCGGGGGTACGCGTAGCCCGGGCAGCAGCCGCGCCGCGTTCCAGATGCGGCGCGCATAGGCCAGCCGGGTGGCGTGCCAGTCGGGCATGCGCAGCAACTGGATGCGGCCGATGACGGCCTGGGTTTCCTGCATGCGCCAGTTGGTGCCGAAGCTTTCGTGCAGCCACCGGAAGCCCGGTGGGTGCTGCCGCTCGTAGACGGCTTCCCAGCTTTTGCCATGGTCTTTGTGCGCCCAGACCTTGCGCCACAGCGCTTGGGTGTTGGTGGTGATCATGCCGCCTTCGCCGCCCGTGGTCATGATCTTGTCTTGGCAGAAGGACCAGGCGCCGATGTCGCCTATGGAGCCGACCGGGCGGTTTTTGTAGTGGGCCCCGTGCGCCTGGGCGCAGTCTTCCACCACCCATAGGCCGTGCAGTTCGGCCAGTTCCATGATGGGGTCCATGTCGCAGGGCCAGCCGGCCAGATGGACGCAGATGATGGCGCGGGTGCGCTGCGTGATAACGGCGGCGATGGTCTCGGCCGTGATGTTCTGCGAATTGCGGTCCACGTCGGCGAACACCGGGGTCGCGCCGGCCAGGACGATGCACGACACCGAGGCCAGGAAGGTGCGCGGGGTGACGATGACCTCGTCGCCCGGCCCTATGCCCAAGGCCATCAGGGCGGCTTCCAGGGCCTGGGTACCGTTGCCCAGCGCCACGGCATGCGCGCAGCCGGCCCAGGCGGCAAATTCCTTTTCGAAATGGCGGCTTTCCTGTCCGGTCCAGTAATTGACCTTGTTGGACAGCAGGACGTTGCCGACGGCCTGGACTTCTTCGTCGGTGTAATGAGGCCAAGAGGAGAAAGCGGTATTCGACATGATGTTCAATGCTCTACTTGGGAAGGTTGACGGGCTTGTTTAAACTGGCAGCGCATTTCATCGCTCGTTCCCCTTGAATTTGCGCATGGTGGCTTCGCCCTGGGCATTGACGCCCTTGCGGGTCAGCACTAGTTGCACTGTCATGGCCAGTATCTTTATGTCCAGCCAGAAGCTGCGGTGATCCACGTACCAGACGTCCAGCTCAAACCGTTCCGCCCAGCCCACGGCATTGCGTCCGTTGACCTGGGCCCAGCCGGTTAGCCCGGGCCGCACTTCGTGCCGGCGGCGCTGGAAGGCGTCGTAGTGGGGCAGATATTCCATCAGCAGGGGGCGGGGGCCGACCAAGCTGAGCTCGCCCTTCAGGACGTTCCACAGTTCGGGCAGTTCGTCCAGGCTGGTGGAGCGCAGCCAGCGTCCGAAGGAAGTCAGGCGCTGCGCGTCATCCAGCACCTGCCCCCTGGCGTCGGTGGCGTTTCGCATGCTGCGAAACTTCAGCATAAGAAAGGGTTTTTCGTGCAGGCCGGGGCGAAGCTGCCTGAAGAGGATGGGGCGCCCCATCTTGACGGCCACCAGCGCACCCACGCCGGCCAGCACGGGCGATAGCAGAAGCAGGGCGGTGGCCGAGGCGGCGATGTCGAACAGTCTTTTGATCACGGTGTGATGCCCATCTCGTGCAGGATGTTGGCGTTGACTTTGTGTACGTTGTAGCGGCGCTCAGCCATCGTCCGGGACTGGGCGCCCATACTGGCGATCAGGCCAGGGTCTGCATACAAGCTTTCCATGGCTTGAACTAGTCCTTCCACGGAGCGGGGCGGTACCAGATAGCCGTTACGTCCATCCTCCACAGTTTGCCGACAACCTGGTACGTCGGTGGTGATAATTGCTCGACCCATGGCCATGGCTTCGAGCACAGTGCGGGGCGTGCCCTCCCGATAAGAGGGCAGTACATACACATTGCAAGCCGTGATAGCGGGTCGTACATCATCAAGGCGCCCTAGGTAGTTAATGTGGCCCTCTGTAATCCAGCCTTGTAGTTCGGCGTCGCTAATGGCGTCAGGATTATTGTCTACCCAGCCAGCTAGGCTGAACGTGCATTCTGGGTACTTTGCTCGCATGTGAGCCGCTGCTGCAGCGTACTCACGAACGCCCTTGTCGCCCAGTAGACGAGCGATCAGCAGAAAATGCGGAGCCTTGGGCAATGGAGTGACCTGGTAACGGTCCAAGTCGACGCCGGAGCCATTCACGATGCAACTGACGTGGTCGGCGGGCAGAATCTTGAGTTCGCGGAATAAGGCTTCGTCGTCCGGGTTCTGGAAAAAGGTCTTATGGGCTTTGTTGAGTCCTTGCCGGTACAACGCTTGCACAAGGGTGCATAAGGTGCCGCGGTGGTGTTTCTGGTCGCCGTCCTGAAAGGCATAGCCCAGCCCGGTAATAAGTGCGCAGCGTTGTGGCACACCCGCTAGCCAGCCGGCCAGGGTGCCATAGATGACGGGCTTGACTGTGTAAGCCAAGGTATAGCGTGGGCGCAATCGCCGCATTAGGTGCCAAAGATCAATCAGACTGCGTAGATCCTTGGCCGGATTCATACCGGTGCGTTGCAACGGAATGTCATGGGCCGTTAGGCCACGTGCTTCGAGCGCTTGGCGAACAGGCGATCCATCGCCCAGGCCAGGGGCAGCGACATGCACTTCTAAACCTTTGGCCTTCAGAGCATCTAGCAATGGGCCCCTAAACTGCAGGATCGAATCGGGAAAGCCGGCAACCAACAAAAATGAAAATTTCATAGCTTCACCATGGTAGAGTTGGGCGCCTGAAGCGCCGGGAGATTAGCGGGTACCCGCCTACGGCGAGCCGCAGGCCGCCGTGACTGGCCCAGCATCGAGATGAACAGATAGATCAGCAGGGGGGCGAACATCCATTTCTGCCTGACGGCAATGCCCAGGTTGGCGGTGGTGATGGCCAGGACCAGCCAGGACAGCAGGCAGTAGAACCACATGAAGGCCCGGTTGCCCACCAGCTTGTGCCGCCGGTGCTTGATGATCTGGGTGGTGCCGGCCAGCGCCAGGAAGACCAGGACCACGTTGTCCATCGAGGCGGCCAGGCCGAAGATGCTGCCCGCTTCGTAGGGCAGGGGCCGGAACAGATAGCTGAAGAGCTGCAGAGGCAGGCTCATGGATGCAATGTCCACGCTGCTGCCGCCTTGGGTGTTCAGGGACTGGCGCTGTTCGACGTAGCTCAGGATGTCGTCGGTGCCGCTGGCGTCGCCCAGGCCTGCGTAGGTCAGGGCGAAGGGGACCAGGGCGGCGGTGGCGGCCAGGGCCGCCACGCCCAGGAAGACGCGCTGGCCCAAGGGCAGGCGGCGCTGCAACACCATGGATCCGGCCAGGGCGATGACCATGATGCCGGCGATATGGGGCCGGACCAGGCCCATGATGAAGATGGAGACGGCCAGCAGAATGGCGCGGCGGCCCATGTTCAGGGTGGCGTAGAGCGTCAGCGCGGCCGCCATGAAGGCCAGGGCGTCCTTGCCCAGGGCCGACGACCAGAAGCTGATGGAGGGCAGCAGCACGATCAGGGTGGCGAAGCGGCGCAGCAGCCTGGCTTTGTTGGCGGTGGCGGTTTGCAGGCAGGCGTCGAAGGCGATCAGGCCGATGGCGCCGAAGATATTGAATAGCAGGCAGGCGCCCAGGAAGGACAGGTTCAGGCCGGTAACGAACAGCGTGGCAATGTTCACGACCGCGCCGGTGCCGAAGGGGGGCATGAATTCGCCCTGTTGCGCTTTCAGGTAATAGACCAGGGCGTCGGCGCCGTTCTGGATGGCGTACATGGCATAGGCCAGGCAAAACAGCGAGTGCCAAGCGTACAGCAGCATGACGCGGCCCTTGCGCACGTCCAGCATGCGGCCGGCTTTCAGGGCCAGCAACAGGCCCAGCGCGTTCACGAGCACGGCGCTGGCCAGTTGCAGGGGGGATCCGATCAGCTCCATGCCGTTCAGCCTGCAAGGGGACGCATGGCGTCGGGGGAAAGGCGATTCTTGACGATGCGGAACTTGCCGCTGGGCTCGCGCGGGATATCGTCCACCAGGTCCAGCCGAATGCGCATGGATTGGCCCAGCCTTAAGCCCAGGGCATGCACGAAGCGCTCGCGCTGCTCTTGCGTGAAGCTCGGGGTGGCCATTACGGCGACGTCCACGGTATCGGGCGCTTCCTGCACGATCTGGAAGCAGGTGATGCCTTCGGCGTCTTTGGTGCTGTTGCTGATGTTGCCCAGGTAGACTTTGCCGTTTTCGGGCGACCAAATGAAGTCGGTGCTGCGTCCTTCGATGTGCTGGACCACCGGAAAGCAGGACCCGCAGGGACAGCGGTAATCGTCGGGCGCCAGTTTGATGCGGTCGCCGATGCGGTAGCGGATCAGGGGCGTGCCGCGCGTGGTGAACGAGGTCACCAGAATCTCGCCTTCGCGGGCGGGCTGCATGGCTTCGTCGACGACTTCGAACACGCCCGTAAGCGGATGGATGTGCAAGGACCCTTGCGGGCATTGCAGGATGAAGGGGGCGCCTTCGGACGCCGCGTACTGGTCCACCACGCGGCAGCCCAGCATGGCCGGAATCAGTTCCCTGTGTACGGGCAGGACGGTTTCGGCGGTTGGGAAAAAGGTGTCGACCTTGCCCTGGTAGCTTAGCCCGCGCTCCTGCGCCATGGCGCACAGGTCCAGCACACTGGAAGGAAAGCCCACGATGTAGTCGGGCTGGAAGTCCTGCAGCGCCCGCCAATAGGCGTCGAAGTGCTGGGCGCTGATGTGAAAGGTGGAAAAGAAACGGATATGGTTGATGCGGTCGTCGCGCCAGACGCGCCCGGATGCCAGGTCGGTGGGCCGCAGCAGGCTTTTGCCGCTGAACCAGGCCACCTTGCGGCCCAGCTTGTAGCCGTAGCGCGAACGGAAGTAGTCCTTCAGGGCGAAGCGTTCCTGCATGTCCTTGGGGTGGTAGATGACCTTCATCGAGGCCCCTGTGGTGCCGCCGGTCAGGCTGACGATGCCTTCGCGTTCTTCCAGGGTACGGATCTGGTCCATGTGGGCCAGCAACTGCGTTTTTTCCAGGATGGGAAATTCATGCAGAGCCTTGCCGCGATGGGGGGCGTACCAGGGGGATTTTTCCGTGGCCCATTGCAGGAACTGTGCCTGGCGCCTTGCGGCTTCGTGGGCGACGTGGTCGGCTCCGGCCTGCTCGAACTCCTGGTAGTAGCGTCGGTAGGCCTGGTATTCGCCCCGATGCCGTTGCCGGTACAAGTGCGTGTTGTACAGGCTGATGCTGGCGTCCTGCAGGGCGACCGGCGCGTACTTGAGTATCAATTCTTTCAATGACATGGTTGCACCTTTTCGTCAGTAAGGCAGCGCCATGGCTGTCTGATAAAGGGATTCGTATTCGGCGACCGCGTGCTTCAGCGTGTAGTGGTCGGCGATGCGCCGGCGGGCGCTGGCGCCCATGGCGCGTAGCTGGGCGGCGTCCAGGTCGGCCATACGCATCATGGCCTGCGTCAGGGCGGGCACGTCGCCCGCCGGGACGACGCTGCCGCCCTGGCCCAGCAGAAGACGCGCGTCGCCGACGTCGGTGGTGATGCAGGGCAGCCCCACGCACATGGCCTCGCCCAGCGCGTTGGGAAAGCCCTCGGTACGCGAGTGCAGGCAGAATATGTCCATGGCGCTAAGGCAGTCGGCGACGTCGCTGCGCTGGCCCAGCAGCAAGAATCTTTCCGGCTGCAAGGTGGCGGCGATCTGGCCGGCCAGGGCGGGGTTGTCTTGCGTCAGGTCGCGACCCACCAGCATGAAGTACAGGCCGCGACGCTGCCGCATGGCGGCGTCGGCCGCCTGCACGAAGCTGTGGTGGTCCTTGGCCGCGCTGTAGCGGCCCAGCGAGCCTATCACCAGGCCATCTGCTGGAATACCCAATTCGCGCCGCAGCCTGTCGCGTCCGGCGTCCGAATAACGCAGGGCCTCCGGGTCGTAGCCGTTGTGTATGACCTCCATGCGCTTGCGGTCGTAGCCGGCCCGGGCATGAACTTCCAGCGCCGAATCCGCCACGCAGACGATGCGCCAGGGCAGGCGGCGCGACGCCATGGCGCAGCCGCGCCGTACGGCGCGCTTCAGGCGCGTTCCGCCGGATTCGAAATGGGAATTCCGTATGCCCCACAGGATGCGCTTGATGCCCAGGCGGCGGCCGGCCAGGCCGCCGAGCAGGTCGGCGTAGTACATCCAGCACTGCAGCACGTCGGGCCGCTGGGCTTGCAGCTCTCGCTTCAACCGTACGTAGGTGCGTGGCGCATCCTTTAGCGTTTCCATGCCCAGGGCGGAGACGGCGATGCCCTGCTCTTCCAGGCGGGGGCCCAGCGTTCCCTTGCCGGTCAGGGAAATGACGCGGTGAACGTAGCTGGGGTCGCCTCGGTGGGATTCGATCAGGCGCAGCAGGAAGCGCTCGGCGCCGCCCACGTCCAGGCCGACGATGACGTGAGTGATGTGGATGGGGGTCTTCATGCGTGTTGGGCCTGCAGCCAGGCCTGAAAAGTCAGAACGCACCACAGCCCTTGCGCGTGGTCCTGGTGGCCGTCCAGATGCTGGCGCCAGGCGCGCTGGACGGGTTCGGCGTTCAGGTAGCCGTCGCGCGCCAGTCGCGTCGGGTCCAGCAGCGCCTGGGCCCATTCGCGCAAGGGGCCGCGCAGCCAGTCGCCCAGGGGCACCGAAAACCCTTTCTTGGGTCTTTCCATCAAGGCCTGCGGCACGTAGCGGTACAGCAGCTGGCGCAAGGGCCACTTGCCTTCGCCGGCGCGTATCTTCCAGGACAGGGGCATGCGCCAAGCCAGCTCGACGACGTGATGGTCCAGCATGGGCACGCGCACTTCCAGGCTATGCGCCATGGCGGCCCTGTCCACTTTCACCAGGATGTCGTCGGGCATGTACATGGCGGTGTTGGCCGCCATCATGTGGTGCTCGAAGCAGTCGGTGGCGGGCAGCGCGCCGGCTTGCGTCAGCGGTGTGGGCGCTTCGCCGGCATGGCGCAGCAGCGCGGCGGGATCGGGCCAGTGGCTGCTTAGCCGGCGAAAGAATTCGCCCTGGTCCGGCGAGTTCAGCAGGGTGGACAGCTTGTGCAGTTTGCCGGCATTCAGGCCGCGCGCCAGGCGCCCCGCCGAGGCGCGGCGCAGGCCGTTCAGCATGCCGTCCCAGCGGGCGGGGGGCACGCTGCCCAGCCATGATGCCGACCTCCGCCTCAGCGGACTGGGCAGGGCTTGCATGCGGCGCCATAGCTTGGGCGCAAAGCGGAAAGTGTTGTAGCCGCCGAAGAGCTCGTCGCCGCCGTCGCCGCTTAGCGCCACGGTTACGTGCTTGCGGGTCAACTGGCTGACGAGCAGGGTGGGAAGCTGCGAGCTGTCGGCGAAGGGTTCGTCGTAGATATGGGGCAGCGCCGGGATAAGTGCCAGCGCGTCGTCGGGCCGCAGCAGCAACTGGGTGTGGTCGGTGCCCAGGTGTCGGGCGATGGCGGCCGCGTGCGGCGCCTCGTTGTAGCGTTCGTCGTCGAAGCCTATGGTGAAGCTGCGCACGGGCCGGGTGCTTTGCGCCTGCATCAGCGCGACGATGGCGCTGCTGTCTATGCCGCCGCTAAGAAAGGCGCCCAGCGGGACGTCGGACAGCATCTGCCTGCGCACGCTTTGCGATAGCTGTTGTTCCAGGGCGTCCACGGCCTCGTCGGGCGTGCCATCGAAGGGCCGGCGCAGGCCGGCGGCCACGGTTTCGGCCAGCGTCCAGTAGGGGGTGGCTTGCGCCTGCCGCGCTTCGTCCGGGCGCGCCAGGTCCAGCGCCAGCCAATGGCCGGCGGGCAGCTTGTGCAGGCCCTGGTAGATGCTGTGCGGTGCGCTGATATAGCCGTGCCGCATGAACGAGGCCAGCGCCTGGCGATCCACGTCGGCCCGGAAGGCGGGGTGCCGGCGCAAGGCCTTCAGTTCGGACCCGAACAGCAGCACGCCGCCTTGCCAGCCCCAGTACAGCGGCTTCTCGCCCAGCCGGTCGCGGGCCAGGAACAACTGCCTGGCTTGCCTGTCCCATACAGCCAGGGCGAACATGCCGGTCGTGGCAGCCAGTGCTTTGGGCATGCCCCAGGCGACGATGCAGGCCAGCAGGGTTTCGGTGTCGGAATGGCCGCGCCATGGCGGGGCCAGCCCTTCGGCTTCCAGTTGCCGGCGCAGGCATAGGTGGTTGTAGATTTCGCCGTTGAAGACGATGACGTGGCGCCGGTCGGACGACAGCATGGGCTGGTGCCCGGCCGGGGATAGTTCCAGCACCGCAAGCCGTCGGTGCGCCAGGGCCAGGCCACAGTGCTCGTCCACCCACACGCCGGCATCGTCCGGCCCGCGATGCGTCAGCGCATCGGC
>JBARWC010000154.1:0-4822 GCA_049646585.1 Burkholderiaceae bacterium
GGCCTATCGAGCGTGTGCGCGGCGGTTCAGATAATTCTTGATGACAAAGAGCAAGTATGGAAAATTCAGTAAAACTGTTTGAAGGCGTACCCACGTCCATCATCAGCGATTCAATGCGACGCATGGCCGGGGCCCGCACCTTGCTGCGCCAGCATCGCGACGCGCCGCTGCTGGGCGCCGCCTACACCGTCAGGGTCCGGCCGGGCGACAATCTGTACATTCACGAGGCGCTGCGCAAAGCCAAGGCGGGGCAGGTTCTGGTCATCGATGGCGGCGGCCTGGTGGACCGCGCCTTGTTGGGCGAGATCATGATGAGCGTCGCCCGGATGCGAGGACTGGCCGGGCTGGTGGTCGACGGGGCCATACGCGACGCGGACGCCTTCAAGACCCACGATTATCCCTGCTACGCCAAAGGCGTGACCCATCTGGGGCCGTTCAAGAATGGTCCGGGCGAACTGAACGTTCCGGTCTCGATAGACGGCTGCGTTGTGCATCCAGGGGATATCGTCGTCGGGGATGGCGATGGCGTGGTGTTTGTGCCGCAGGATCAGGCACAGAGTGTGGCGCAAGCCAGCCGCAAGAAGATGGACATGGAAGCCGGGGTGCTGGCCGGCATCGCCAAAGGTCAATACGATGACGCATGGATAGACGCCGCGCTGAAGGCTCAGTTGGTCTAGCAGCGGATACCTTTCAAGCAAGCAGGCCTTTTCATGCAAAAGGGGCTGCCGGTCGCGTATCATGGCCGTTTATCCGAGACGGCTCATGAAACACGCCGCAGCCCCAACTTCACACTGCGATCCAGCCTGCACCACCGCACCGGCCGTGCACGCGTTGCGTATCACCCTGGCTGATGGCCGGGTCCGGCTTGATAGGGTGCCGCCCTCCATCCCGACGGGGCAATGCCAGGTCTGGCGGTGGCGCATGGTCGACAACACCGACATCCTGGCGGCTTGCCACGATTTGTTGTCCGCGCAGGAGAGGCAACGGGCGGATTCCTTTCTAGTCCAGCCCGCGCGCAGGGTATTCATACAGGTCCGGGCATTGCTGCGGCTGGTGCTCGGCGAGCATCTGGGCGAAGACCCTCGCGGCATCCGTTTCGACTATGGCCGCTACCAGAAGCCCGCCCTGGCCGACGACGGCAGCGATACGCACTTCAATGTGGCCCATTCCGGCGACTATGCCTTGATCGCCATTGCACGAGGAACGGAAGTCGGCGTGGACATCGAACACATGCGCCATAAAAACAACCTTCCCGGCCTGGCGGCGCAAATACTGTCGGCATCGGAAACGCAACACTGGGAAGGCCTGGACGACGAAACACGCTTCAAGGCTTTCTTTTACGCCTGGACCATCAAGGAGGCGGTGTCCAAAGCCGTGGGGCAAGGCTTGCAGCTGGATTTCAAGACGCTTGAAGCAGGCTTGGCGCAGGTGGAGAAAGGCCTTGATGACGCAGCCGGGCAAACGCTACGGGCCGGCGGATTCGGCCTCTGCAAAGTGTTCGCCTTGCCGGCGCCGGAAGATTACTCCGCCGCCCTGGCCTTGCGTTCGGTGGGCTGATCGCCCCGCAAAATTTCGCCGATAGCCCGGGCCACCTTGCCGGCGGTTTCCGAGCCCAGCATGCTGACGTGGTCGCCATCGATGGCCTGCACGGCAATGTCGATATCCGTATAAATCTGCCAACCCATGGCCGGCAACGCCAACTGGGCATTTTCAGCCTCGCCCAGGTCGCTCGCCAGCGGTTGAGCCGCTCTTACCAGCGCCAATGGCAGGTCCCGGCAACTGGACGCCGCAGGCTGGTAGGCCAGGTAGGCGTCATACTGTACAAGACTGCAATGATGAGCGCGACGCAGCCATGCGGCCGTGGCGGCGGGCGGCAGCAGGCCGGCGGCATGGGAACGCGCCAGCGCCAGGTCGAAGCGCCGCTCGGCGGGCAAGGCCAGCAGTTCCTCCAGATCCAGCGGCGTGGGCCTGCCCTGGAAGCGTGCCCGCACATCGATCATGCGCAGCAGCCACTCAGCCTGGGCGTAGTCGGGATCCGCATTCAGGATGGACGCCCGGGGCAAGGGAGCGGGTGTGTCCAGAATAACGACACGCTCCGGCATGCGCCCTTGCGCCGCCAACTGGCGTGCCATCTCGAACGCCACCAGGCCGCCGAAGGAATAGCCGCCTATCCACCGAGGCGCCGGCTTGCCGCGCTTGGCAAGGGCTTGCAGATTGGACTCAGCCAGCGCCTGGACGGTGGCCAGAGGTTCCTGACCTTCTTCAAGCCCAGGCGCTTGCAGCGCCCAGAACGGCAGTTGCGGCGGCATGGCGCGCGCCAGGTCCAGGAAAACGCTGACGTCCCCGGCAATGGGATGCACGCAGATGAAGGGCTCGGCCTTGTCATCCCGCGCCCTTCCATCGCTCATCACCACGATAGGCGACCAGTTGCGTCCTTCGTGAACGGCGGCCGCCAGGGCGGCGATGGTCCTGTGCTCCAGCAGCAAAGCAATGGGCACGGGCCTGTCCAGCGTCGCGCTCAGCCTCATGGCAAGCTGTGTCAGCTCCAGCGAACTCAGTCCCAATTGCCAGAAATCCGTATCCAGGCCGCAAGCACCAAAGGCCGTATCGGCTTCAGACAGGCCGGGCGCAAGGTCGGCCACAATGGTGGCGATGCGCGCCTCCAGCGTGCTGCGTGGGCGGGTCGACAGGCGCAGGCCGGCCGCAGCCGGCCTTGGTACCGCGTCTGCATAAGGCAGAAAGGCGGGGCGAGGCAGTACGGCCGGTGGTTCATCCACCGCATCGGGTAAAGCGCTCAGGATGGCGGCCAGCGACTCCAGCGCGGCCTGGCCGTCCAGGGGTTCACGATCGTCGACGGGTTGCACCAGCGACAACACCATGGCGTCGCCGGGAACGGCAATAAAGGTCAGGTCGTACGCCGTCTTCATGCGCGACTGCACCGCCTCTACCGTCAGCCCTTCGGCGCCCGCCCAGGCACTGGTCCCGGACGCCAGGTTCTCGACGACAACCAGCGTGTCGAACAAAGGCCCAGCGGAGCCGTCGGCCGTTTCGGCAATCTCGGCGGGCGACAGGTAAGCGTGCTCTTGCAGCTCGCCCAACAAGCCATGCAATTGCGCGATGCCCTCGCCTACTGTCGCATGTTCATCCAGGCGCAGCCGCAAAGGCAGATTGTTGATGAACAGGCCCACGATACTTTCCACTCCGGCGACACCGACGGGGCGCCCGCTTACCGTTGTACCGAAGATGACATCCTGGCTGTCCAGGCGGCTTGCCAGCCAAACGGCCCACGCGAAATGTATTGCAGCCGCCAGCGTCAATCCGCGCCGGCGAGTGAAGGCCACCAGGGCGCGGGTGGCCGGCCTGGACAAGGCCAGTTTGCTCGTGACGTAGCCACCGGCGGCGGCGCGGGCGGGTGCGCGCAAGCGGCGGCGCTCCGGCGGATCGCTCAGCATGCCTGCAAAAAACCGGCGGCTGGCCATGCCGTCATGCCGCGACAGCCAATCGATATAGCTTTTGTACGCGGCCGGTTGGTCCAGCAGGGCCGGTCGCCCGCTGCGCGCGCTTTCGTAGACGGCTCGCACCTCGCGCTCCAGCCTGCCAAGACACCACCCGTCAACCAGAAGATGATGAAAGCTGGACACCAGGTATAGCTCGTCATCGGCGGTCCGTATGGCGTGCAATCTAAGCAAAGGCGCAAGGGACAATTCAAAACCGCAAGCGCGATCGGCGGCCAGGAAATCATCCAGGCGGGCCGGATCGAAATGAGGCCAGTCATGGACCTTCAGCGGCAGCTCGACCCGGCGATGCACGACCTGCACGGGACGCGCCAAGCCGCGCCAGTGGAACGCCGTGCGCAGCACATCGTGGCGATCCAGGACGGTTTGCCAGGCATGGGTCAGGGCATCCAGGTCCAGCGCCCCATGTATGCGCATGCAGCTTTGTTCGAAGTTGATTTCCGATTTGCCCGCCGCCAAGGTATGCACCAGCATCGCCTCTTGCATGGGCGACAAGGGATAGATGTCCTGGACATCGCGGGCATCGCCCAGCAGGGCTTGCAGTTCGCTTTCGGCTAGCCCGGCCAGCGGAAAATCGGCGGTTGTGTAGAGAGGGCCGGCAGCCTGCCCGCCCGACAGGGCAAGGTCTTCCAGCACGGCGGCAATACGCCGCAGCAAATCGCTTGCGCCGCCGACCGGCTCCTGCCCCGCCCAGGCAAGGCGTAGCCGCCCGCCGTCGGTGTCAGCCAGCAAGATGCCGCGCACCGAGGGGCCGAAGGTCGGCGGCGAATGCAGCATGGCCCACGCACTTCCGAACTGTGCGCAAGCCCAGGACACGCCAATGTCGGCGGCGGGCAGGTCGAAGGTATGGGCCAGCACACGAAACGCGGGGCCGGCCGGCTCGACGGCCTGCCTGGCCGACTTGACGGATCGCAGGCGGGCCTCGATGGACATGGGGCTCGTCGATGCCGCGACAGGCAGCACGCATTCCAGATTTCCGGCCAAGCCATCCGTGCCGGGCGCGCCTCGGGGCGGTCGCCGCTCCGTGTCGACGGCTTCAATCAACAAGGCTTTTCCCAGGCAAACCGGCTGTGCCGCCTCAGCAAGCGCGGCGCACAACAAGTCCAGCGGTGCGGCCATCAAGTGCTTGGCGGCAAGGTCAAGCAAGGCACCTGTGGCGGCGGAATCGAGCAAGCATTGCGCCACCACCGCAGCCCTATTCCGCGGCTCGCCGGCAAGCAGCAACTCAGCGCTCGGGGCGTGCGCGGCGGCCTCGAGCGCGGCCAAACCGGAACCGGCCGCCTGGGCATCGGCATGCGCCCTTAGCC
>JBARWC010000155.1:0-18700 GCA_049646585.1 Burkholderiaceae bacterium
CGCGCGGCCCTAGGCCTGGCGCTTGTCGGCCAGGCTTCTCTTGGTTTTCTCCAGCACGCGGCTGACCTCTTTGCCGCGCCGTAGCGCCACTCCCAGCGCCAGCACGTCGATTAGCGCCAGATGCGCCAGCCTTGAGATCATGGGGCTGTAGATTTCGGTGTCCTCCTGGGTGTCGGCGTGCAGCAGGACGGTGGCCAGTTCGGCCAGGGGTGTGTGGCTGGCCGTAATGGCTACGATGGGGCAGCCGTTCTTGCGCGCCAGCTTGACGGCGTCGAGCAACTCGCGTGATCGTCCCGAATGCGAGATCGCCACCAGCACGTCTTTCTTGCCCAGCAGCGATGCGGCCATGAGTTGTACGTGGCTGTCCGAATAGGCGACGGTCGCCAGATCGAAGCGGAAGAATTTGTGTTGCGCGTCCGCGGCCACGATGCCGGAGTTGCCCACGCCGTAGAATTCGATGCGGCGGGCCGCGATCAGCAGGTCGATGGCACGGTCGATCTGGTCGGCGCTGACGTCGTTGCGTATGCGCAGCAGGGCCGATACGGCATTGTCCAGCACCTTGGCCGCCAGCACGGCGGTGCCGTCCCGCGCATTCAGGGATGAGTGCACATAGGGAACGCCCACCATCAGGCTGGCGGCCAGCTTGATCTTGAAGTCGGGCCAGCCTTTGTAGCCCAGGGAGCGGCAAAAGCGGATGACGGTGGGCTCGCTGACCTGCGCCCGCCGGGCAACGTCGGCCAGAGCGGACTTCGCCACGTCCGGGGCCTGGGACAGGATCAACTGACCCACCTTGCGTTCCGCGGCGCTCAGGCCGGCAAGCCGCTTTTCTATGAGCGCCAGCATGGATTCATTCATTCGGGTAGCTGTCCAGGTGGGCCGCCGCGCCCAGCAGGGCGGGGTAGGGGCTGTTGATCACGAAAACGGGAATGGCGGAAAGATACGCCGAGAATCGGCCCTTGTCTTCAAAGCGCGCGCGAAATGGGGAATGAAGGAAATAATCGCCCAGCTTGGGGATGATGCCTCCGCCTATGTAGATGCCGCTGCGCGCGCCCAGAGTCAGTGCCAGGTCGCTGGCCGCCGTGCCCAATATGGCGCAAAAAAGATCCAGCGCCTCCAGGCAAGCAGGGTCCCCGTCTTGCAGCGCCAGGCGGCTGATGTCGGCGGGCGTATGGCCGGGGTCGGACAGGCCCCGGCTGGCGCACAGGCTGCGGTGTATGAATTGCAGGCCGGGGCCGGACAGCAGCCTTTCCATGGAAACGTGGCCGAATTCCCGCTGCGCCGCCCGCCACAGCATCAGCTCCTGTTCGTTGGCGGGTGCGAAGCTTACATGCCCGCCTTCGGCGGCCAGGGGCAGCCATTGGCCGGCCCGGGCCGGCAGCAGCGCGGAGACGCCCAGGCCGGTCCCCGGGCCCAGCACGCCCATGGGGCAGCCCGGCACTCCCTCGCCGCCGCCCGCGCGGGTCAGCTCGCCCTTGGGCAAGTGGGGCAGGGACAGCGCCAGTGCCGTGAAGTCGTTGATCACGTGCAGCGTGCGCAGCCCCAGCGCGCGGCGCGTTTTCTCGATGGAGAATTCCCAGGGGAAGTTGGTCATGCGTATGTGGTCGCCGAGCACGGGGTTGGCGATGCCGATGACGGCGTGCTTGACGATGGGCCTGCCGTGGCTGTCCAGGTAGTGGCGCACGGCGTCCAGTATGGTGGGAAAGTCCGCGCTGTTCAGCATGTCGATTTTCTCGATATCGGCGGTCGAGGTACATAGCGCGAATCGGGCATGGGTGCCGCCGATGTCGGCGATCAGGTGGCGCTGGTGTTCAGGCATTCCAGTAGACATCGAAGGGGACTCCCGTCTGGGCGATGACATAGCTTACAGGCATGGCGGGCGTGGCTTGTCGGCAGGCCTGATCGAAGACTGCGCGCTTTGCCGGCCCCGCCACGGCCAGCATGATGCGCCGCGTTTGCAGCAGGGCGGCCAGCGTCATGCTGATGCGCTCATGCGGCGCGCTGGGCGGCGTGATGGCGATGTAGCGGTCCGCCTGGTCGGGGTCCAGTGCGCGTTCCAATTGCGGAGCGCCCGGAAACAAGGAGGCCGTGTGGCCGTCCTCACCCATGCCCAGCACGGCCAGGGTGATCCCGTCCGTTTCCCGGTTGGCCCGGGCGACGTCATCACGCAAGTCCAGGCCGCGCCCGGCCAGCCCCGTGAAGGCGGCGGCGCTTGCCTGGTTCTTCAACAGATGCGTCCTGACCAGCAGTTCGTTGCTGTCCGGGTGGTCGGGCGCCACATGGCGCTCGTCGACCAAGGTAATGCGCACGTCTTTCCAGGGCAGCCGCATGGCGCTCAGCGTCTCGAACAGGGGCAGGGGCGAGTGGCCGCCAGAAACGGCCAGCCCGGCGCTGCCCGTGGTGGCGATCTCCTGGCGCAGCACGGCCGATATGTCGCGCGCCATGGCCCGGACTGCGTCGGCGCCGGAGTCGAATTCATGCCATTTCATGTTTCCTCCTGCCAGACCACGCCGGCGCGGGACAACAGGCCGCTGGATGCGGCGGGCCCCCAACTGCCGGCGGTATAGGTTTTGGGTGCGATGGCGTGCTTGCTCCAGCATTCCAGTATGGGTTCGACCCAGGTCCAGGCCTGGGCCTGTTCGTCGCAGCGCATGAATAGCGCCAAGCGGCCGCGAATGACATCCAGCAGCAGGCGCTCGTAAGCGTCGGCCCAGCGGGCCTTGAAGGTGGTGTGGAAGTCCAGGTTCAGATAGGTCGATTGCAGGTTCATGGCGTCGCCCGGTTCCTTGGCCATGAAGTACAGGCGTACGCTTTCCTTGGGTTGCAGGCGTATCACCAGGCGGTTGGCCGAGTGCAGGCCTATGGGCATGGGGAATACGGCATGGGGCACTTTGCGGAAATTGATCACGATCTCGGCCACGCGTTCCTGCATGCGCTTGCCCGTGCGCAGGAAGAAGGGCACGCCCGCCCAGCGCCAGTTGGCCACCTCGGCTTGCAGTGCGACGAAGGTTTCGGTATTGCTGCTTGGGTCGACCTTGTGCTCTTCGCGGTAGCCGACGACCGGCATGCCGTTGATGGCGCCGCTGCGATACTGGCCGCGCACGGTCTTGGTCAGCACGTCTTCGTTGCTGAATGGCTTGAGCGCCTTCAGGACCTTGAGCTTTTCGTCGCGCACGGCGTCTTCCGACAGGCTGGCGGGCGGTTCCATGGCGACGATGCACAGCAGTTGCAGCAAGTGGCTTTGCAGCATGTCGCGCAGCGCGCCGGTGCGGTCGTAGAACTCGCCGCGTTCCTCCACGCCCAGTTCCTCGGCAATGGTGATCTGTATATTGTCTATCCATTCGCGCCGCCATAAGGGTTCGAACAGCATGTTCCCGAACCGTATGGCCATCAGGTTCTGCACCGACTCCTTGCCCAGGTAGTGGTCGATGCGATAGATCTGGTTCTCGGCGAAATGCCGGCCCACGGCGGCGTTGATGGCGTTGGACGATTCCAGGTCGTGCCCCAGGGGCTTTTCCAGCACCACGCGGACGTTCGGGTGGTTGATGCCGGCCTTGGCCAGGTTCTGGCAGATAGTGATGAACAACTGGGGAGCTGTAGCCAAATAACAAACCGTTACCCGTTCCGGCGTCATGCCCAGGGCGTCTGCCAGGCCCTGGTAGTCGGCTTCGCGCCCGGCGTCCAGGGTATGGAAGCGCAGGCGGCTTTTGAAACCGGCCCATGCATCCTGATCGAAGTCGGTTCCCAGCCTGGGCTTGACGCGCTGCTCCAGCAGTTCCAGATAGGCTTCCAGGCCCATGGCCTTGCGGCCTAGCGCGAAAATGCGGCCGTCCTGATTCAGCGCGCCCGCCTTGTGGGCCTGATAGAGCGAGGGTATGAGCTTGCGTAGGGCCAGGTCGCCGGTGCCTCCGAAAAAAACAATGTCAAAGGGCTGAGTGGTGGCCATGGGCGCTTCCTTTTCAGGGGGGTCTCGGGTCTGTGGCAGTTGTATTTATGTAATTAAGCTACAGGTCTGCTTGCTTGTAAAGCCGGCTCTGTCTAGGGTAAGTCCTCAATTGAGCTAGGGTCATCCTGATGGAATAATGTAATCGATTACATTTTTCAGTGCCAGCTTTTATGGTCAGCCCTCTCCACGACTCCTCGGGCGCTTCGGGCGCCGAACGCAGCGTGTCGATCGCGCAGGTCGCCAAGCGGGCCGGAGTCTCGGTCGCCACGGTGTCGCGCGTGCTGAACGGCAAGCAGATTGTCAAGGACGCAACCCGCCTGCGTGTGGCGGAAGCCGTCCAGGTCATGGGCTACCGCGTCAACCAGATGGCGCGCAGCCTGCGCACCGATGAAAGCCGGCTGCTGCTGGTCATGGTGCCCGACATCGGTAATCCCTTCTATGCGCAAATCGTGCAAGGCATCAACGGCGTCGTGCAGGACAAAGGCTATTCCGTCTTGCTTTGCGAAACAGGTGGCGACGCCAACCGCGAACGCAGCTATTTCGATCTGCTGGAGTCGCGTCGGGCCGATGGCGCCATTTGCCTGGATCCGGATACCGTGCAGCAGGCGCTAAGCGGCGGGGACCTGCGTTTTCCCTGGGTGGCATGCTGCGAGTTCGACAGCCAGGTGGCCGTGCCCTACGTGGGCATCGACAACCGGGCAGCCGCGCGCGACGCGGTCAGGTGCCTGGTGGGAAAAGGGCATCGCCGCATTGCCTTCGTCAATTCCGACAACCGCTACATGTATGCGCGTGAACGCAGCCTGGGGTATGCCGATGCCCTGGCGGAAGCGGACATCGCCTTTCAGGAAGACTACTGTGTGGGCGTGGATGGCCTGGATTTTGCAGCCGGCAAGCGCGCCGCCCGGACCTTGCTGGCCCTGGCGCAGCGGCCAACCGCCGTCTTTGCGGTCTCCGACACGCTGGCCATCGGCGTCATCCGCGGCTTGCACGAGGCGGGGCTGGCCGTTCCGCGGGATATGGCCGTCATGGGTTTCGACGATATTTCTCTGGCCCAGCAAACCTGCCCGGCGCTGAGCACCATCGCGCAACCCATGCGCACCCTGGGCGAACAGGCTGCTTTCCTGCTGCTCAAGCAACTGGACGATCCGCGTTCCCGCATCAGTGGCGTGCTGCTGCCGCATCGGGTGGTGCTAAGGGAGAGCGCCTGATGAGCTTATCGGTCGAGTTCCGCTCCATCAGCAAGGACTTCGGCACCGTCCGGGTACTGCACGACGTAGACTTGACCCTGCCCCGGGGCAGGGTCTATGGCCTGCTGGGCGAGAACGGCGCCGGGAAATCCACCCTCATGAAAATCCTGTGCGGCTACGAACAGCCCACGGAAGGGGCTGTGCTGATCGATGGCCGGCCCTGCGCATTCGACTCGTCGCGGCAGGCCGAGCAGCAAGGCATCGTATTGATCCATCAGGAAATCAACCTGGCCGACGACTTGACCATCGCCCAGAACATCTTTCTGGGCCATGAGAAAAAGCGTGGGCTTTTCCTGGACAACAAGGCCATGCGCGACCAGGCGGCCGCCCTGCTGGCCCAAGTGGGCTTGTCGGCGGATCCCGACACCCGGGTCGGCAGCCTGATCGTCGCCGAAAAGCAATTGGTGGAAATCGCCAAGGCGCTGGCCAAGAATGCACGCCTGCTGGTCATGGACGAACCGACCGCCACCCTGACGCCCGGCGAGACCGAGCGCCTGTTCGGCCTTATCGAGCAGTTTCGCAAGGATGGGGTCACCATCATCTATATCTCGCACAAGCTGGACGAGATCGAGCGCATCACCGATCAGATCGTCGTCATGCGCGATGGGCGCTACGTGACGCAGGCACCGACCTCCAGCCTGTCGCGCCGGGAAATGGCCAATCTGATGGTGGGCCGCGAACTGGCCGACCTGTTTCCGCCCAAGGTCATGGCCGACCCGGCTGCCGCACCGGCCTTGCGCGTGGAAGGGTTGTCGGTGCCCGGCTGGGCCGAGGACGTCAGCTTCGATGTGCGACCCGGCGAAATCCTGGGCTTCGCCGGCCTGGTGGGGGCGGGGCGCACGGAATTGTTCGAAGGCATATTGGGCTTGCGCGAACGCAGCGCGGGCCATATCTATTTGCAAGGCACGGAGCGCAAGCTGCGCAACCCCAGGCAGGCCGCCAGATACGGCCTGACCTACCTTAGCGAAGACCGCAAGGGCCGAGGCATATTGCTGGCCTTCGGCATGCGGCAGAACGTGACCCTGATGGCGCTGGAGCGTTACGCCAAGCCGTTTCTGGATGTCGATCTTGAACGGCGGGCGCTGGATGCAGCCATACGCGATTTCGGCATACGCACGGGCAATGCAAACAATCTGGCATCGGCGCTGTCGGGCGGCAACCAGCAAAAACTGGCTCTGGCCAAGGTGCTGCATCCCGATCCGTCTGTCGTGGTCCTGGACGAACCCACGCGCGGCGTGGACGTCGGCGCCAAGCGCGACATCTATTTTCTGATCCAGGGCCTGGCCCGACAAGGGCTGGCGGTCATTGTGATTTCCTCGGAACTCATGGAGCTTATCGGCTTATGCCACCGTGTGGCGGTGATGCGTGCCGGGCATCTGCAGGCCGTGCTGCGGTCCGAACAACTGAACGAGAAGGAGCTGATTGCCCATGCAACCGGAACAGAGCAGCCCGCCTGAAGCCTTGGCCACGCAAGCCGCCGGGCGCGCCGGGCGGCATGCCGCGCCCTCGTGGCGCGGACGCCTGCACGGGTTGGGCCCCATAGCGGGCCTGGTGCTGTTGTGCATCGCCGGCACGCTGCTCAACAGCAGCTTCGCCGACATCGACAACATCATGAACGTGCTGACCCGTACCGCCTTCATCGGCATCATTTCGGTCGGCATGTGCTTCGTGATCATTTCCGGCGGCATCGACTTGTCGGTGGGTTCGATGGCGGCACTGATCGCCGGAAGCATGATATTGGTCATGAACGCGCTGACCGCCCTGGCGATGGCTCCCGTGCTGATCATCGCGCTGGGCATGCTTTTCGCATTGGCGCTGGGCGCCTTGCTGGGACTGGCCCATGGCTTGCTCATCACGCGCGGCCGCATCGAACCCTTCATCGTGACGCTGGGTACGCTGGGCATCTTCCGCGCCTACCTGACCTACCTGTCCGACGGCGGCGCCATTACGTTGAACATGGACGTGTCCGACGCCTACAGCCCGGTGTACTACGGCAGCCTGCTGGGCATACCCGTGCCTGTATGGGTGTTCATCGCCATTGCGCTGCTGGGCGGGCTGGTATTGAATCGCACGGCTTTCGGGCGCTACGTGCAGGCCATAGGCTCGAACGAGCAGGTGGCGCGCTACGCCGCCGTCAACGTCGACAAGACCAAGACGCTGACCTACGTGCTGCTGGGCATGTGCGTGGGCATTGCAACCGTCTTGTATGTGCCGCGCCTGGGGTCGGCCAGCCCCACCACCGGATTGCTGTGGGAACTGGAGGCCATCGCCGCCGTGATCGTGGGCGGGACGGCTTTGAAGGGCGGAGCGGGCACCATGACCGGCACCGTGGTTGGGGCCATCCTGCTGTCCGTCATCGGCAACATCCTTAACCTGACCAGCATCATCAGCGTGTACCTGAACGCCGCGGTGCAGGGTTTCGTCATCATCATCGTGGCCTTTCTACAGCGCCGGCGCACCTGAGCCTCGCTGCCTCTTTTTTTTGCATTCAACCCGGAGACAAGAAAATGCATCGTTCGCTACGCAAACTGGCCATAGGCGTCGCCGCCGTGGCAGCCATGGGCCTGTCGTCGGGCGCCATGGCGCAAGAGAAGGTCAACCTGGGCGTGTCCATACCCGCGGCCACGCACAGCTTCACGGCCGGCGTCGTGTGGTGGTCCAACCAGGCCAAGGCCGAGCTGGAAAAAGCCCATCCCAACCTGAAGGTAACGGTCAAGACGTCCAGCGGTGCGCCCGAGCAGGCCAACCAGCTGCAGGACCTGCTTACCGTCAATCGCATCAATGCGCTGGTCATCATGCCCTTCGAATCGGCCTCCTTGACGCAACCGGTGGCGCAACTGAAGAAGAAGGGCGTCTACGTTACGGTGGTCGATCGCGGCCTGACCGATACCAGCGCTCAGGACGCCTATGTGTCGGGGGACAATACCGCTTTCGGCCGGCTGGCCGCCGAATACCTGGTGAAGAAGCTCAATGGCAAGGGCGACATCGTGGCCCTGCGCGGCATTGCCACGACGCTGGACAACGAGCGCATGGACGCCTTCAACGCCGTCATCAAGAAATATCCCGACATCAAGCTGCTGGACGCCCGCTACGGCAACTGGAATCGCGACGATGCCTTCAAGGTCATGCAAGACTACCTGACCCGCTTCAAGCACATCGATGCGGTATGGGCCGCCGACGACGACATGGCTTTCGGCGTGCTCAAGGCCATAGCGCAGGCCAAGCGCACTGATATCAAGGAAGTCTTCGGCGGCGCTGGCGCCAAGGGCATGGTCAAGACCATTATCGACGGCAGCAATCCACTGATTCAGGCCGACGTTTCCTATTCGCCCAAGTTCATCTACGACGCCATCAAGCTGACGGCCGGGGCGCGCCCGCATTTGCCGTTAATCGAGCATCATCATGAAAACCATTAAAGGGCCGGGTATCTTCCTGGCGCAGTTCATCGGCGGGCAGCCGCCCTTCGACAGCCTTGAAGGGCTGGCGGCTTGGGCCGCGGCCCTGGGCTATAAAGGCGTGCAGATTCCCACCAACGATGCCGGCCTGTTCGACCTGCAACAGGCCGCCGAAAGCCAGGCCTACTGCGACGACGTGCGCGGCATGCTGGCCGGCCATGGGCTGGAAGCCACCGAGCTGTCCACTCACCTGCAAGGGCAGTTGCTGGCCGTGCATCCCGCCTACGACGTCTTGTTCGATGGGTTTGCGGCGCCGGCCGTGCGCGGCAACCCTGCCGCCCGCGCGCAGTGGGCCAAAGATCAACTGCTGCTTGCCGCCAAAGCATCGCAGCGCATGGGCCTGACGGCGCATGCGACGTTTTCCGGTGCGCTGGCATGGCCCTATCTGTATCCCTGGCCGCAACGACCGGCCGGCCTGGTCGAGGAGGCATTCGCCGAGCTGGCGCGGCGCTGGAAGCCGGTACTGGATGCCTTCGACGAGGCGGGCGTGGATGTCGGATACGAGCTGCATCCCGGCGAAGACCTGCACGACGGCCTGAGCTTCGAGCGCTTCCTGGATGCGGTGGGCGGCCACCCGCGTGCCTGCATTCTTTACGACCCCAGCCATTTTGTGCTGCAACAACTGGACTACCTGGCGTTCATCGACATCTATCACGAGCGCATCAAGTGCTTTCACGTGAAGGACGCCGAATTCCGCCCCGACGGCAGGCAGGGCGTGTACGGCGCGTATGCGGACTGGGCCGATAGGGCGGGGCGCTTTCGCTCGCTGGGAGACGGCCAGGTCGACTTCAAGGCCATCTTTTCCAAGATGGCGCAGTACGATTATTCCGGCTGGGCCGTGCTGGAATGGGAATGCTGCCTGAAGCATCCCGAGCAGGGCGCCGCCGAAGGCGCGCCCTTCATCGCCAGCCACATCATCCGGGTGGCCGAGCACGCGTTCGATGACTTCGCCAAAAGCGGCGTGCCCCAAGACCAGCTTCGGGCGCTGTTGGGCATAGTCCAATGAGCGCGAGCATGAATAGGCGGCTCCGACTGGGCATGGTAGGCGGCGGCCGTGGCGCCTTCATCGGCGAAGTGCACCGCATGGCGGCCCGGCTGGACGACCGCTACGAACTGGTGGCGGGCGCCATGTCCAGCGATCCGGAGCGGGCGGCGGCCAGCGCCGCCGATGCCGGCATCGCCCAGGCACGCAGCTACGCCGACTGGCGGGAGATGGCGCAAACCGAGGGCCGCATGCGGCGCGAGGGGCGCCAGGGCATCGATGCCGTATCCATCGTGACGCCCAATCATCTGCATGCACCCGTTGCAAGGGCATTCTTGGCCGAAGGCATACACGTCATCTGCGACAAGCCGCTGACTGTCTCCTTGGCCGAGGCGCTGGCGCTGCAGGAACTGGCCCGCGATAATTCCGCCCTTTTCGTGTTGACCCATACCTATACCGGCTACCCCATGGTGCGCCATGCGCGCTCGCTGGTCGAGCAGGGCGCCATCGGCGAGCTGCGCATGCTGCAGGTCGAGTATGCGCAGGACTGGTGGTCCGAGGCATCGGCCATGGCGGAGAGCGGCTGGAGGGGCGACCCGGCCATTGCCGGGCCGGCGGGCACGCTGGGCGATATCGGCATTCATGCTTATCAACTGGCCAGCTACGTCAGCGGCTGCGAGCCGGATGAAATAGCCGCCGAACTGCATACCTTTGCGCCGGGGCGGCGGCTGGACGACCACGTGCAGGTCATGATGCGCTATGCCAACGGCGCGCGCGGCAGCCTGTGGGCCAGCCAGGTCGCCACCGGCTGCGAGAATGCGCTGACCTTGCGCTTGTACGGCAGCCTTGCCCAGTTGCGCTTCGAGCAGGAAGACCCCAATGTCTTGTGGCTGACCCCGCAGGGCGGAAGCGCGCAGCGCATTACCCGCGGCCGCGCGCCCGGCGTCGCGGCGGCCCGGGCCACGCGTATTCCCGCAGGGCATCCGGAAGGCTATATCGAAGCCTTTGCCCAGTTGTACCGCGATGCGGCCGACCGCATTCTTGCGCTGGAGTCGGGGCGCGCCGACCTGTCGGATCTGCCGGCCTTGCCCGGCATTGCCGACGGCGTATCGGGCCATCGCTTCATTGCTTCCGTGCTCCAGAGCCACCGTCGGGGCAGCGCCTGGGTCAGGCTGGACGAGGCGCGCGACCCGGACTGAACGGCTTGGCTACAATGGCTGGCCCGCCACGGCTGGCGAACCGCCGTTCTTACGACAGGAAACCATGAGCAAAACCCAGGGCCGCAGCACGATCGCCGATGTGGCGCGCCAGGCCGGCGTGTCCAAGGCCACCGTCTCGCGTTTTCTCAATCATCGCGACACCCTGCTTTCGCCGGAGATCGCCGGCAAGGTCGAGGCGGCCGTGAAGAAGCTGGGCTATGTGCCCAGCCCCATGGCGCAGGCACTGAAGCGCGGCCGTTCGCGCCTGATCGGGCTGGTGGTGGCCGACATCACCAATCCTTATTCGGTGGCGGTATTGCGCGGCGCGGAACAGGCTTGCCGCGAAGCCGGCTATCTGGTCATGCTGTTCAACCTGGGCAATGAAAGCGAAAGAGAGAGCGCCGGGATACGCGCGCTTAGCTCGTACAAAGTCGAAGGTTTCATCCTGAACACCATGGGCCGCGATGCCGGCGCCGTGTTGGAAACGGCCCGCCAGGGCAAGCCCATCGTACTGGTCGATCGCCTGCACGACGGCCTGGACGTCGACTTCGTTTCCCTGGACAACCGGCAGGCCATAGCCTTAAGCGGCGGGCATCTGGTGGATGCCGGCTATCGCGATCTGCTCCTGGTGACCGAGCCTCTGGGCACGGTCAGCTCCCGCATCGAGCGCGCCAACGCCTTCAAGGACTTTGTCGCGGAGCAAGGCCTCGAGGTGTCGGGCCGCAGCGTGGAAAGCAGGGCGGAAGCCCCGGATCTGCTGGACCAGGCATTGCTGGCGCTGCGCAAAAACGCCCGGGCCAGGCCGGCGGTCATCACCAGTAACGCCGTCGTCACGCTGCGTGTGGTGGAAGCCGTGGCCAGGCTGGGTTGGCGCCTGGGCAAGGACGTGGGCCTGGTGGGCATAGACGATACGCCGTGGGCCCCCTACGTCGGGCCAGGCATCAGCACCGTATCGCAGCCGACCAGCGAATTGGGGCGGCTTGCCGCTCAATGCCTTTTGCAGCGGCTGGCCGGGTCGGCGGTCGCCGCGCGCAAGATACTCTTGCCCGGCACTTTGATGAGCCGAGGGTCCACACAGCCCGCCTAGCCTTTGTTTGCAAGGGTTTGACGGAACGTGATCGGGCCTGAAAAATTTCCCTCGGGTTAGTCCTGATATAATTCGCACCGATTTCCATTAAACTTTGAAACCGGTTTCATGCTGGTTTTTTTGCTTTCATGCCTTGTTTTCTTCATCCTGCGGTATCCTGTTATCGCGGTAATGCCTAAGGTTCAAGCACGACGTGAATTACTCCTTTCAATTCGGTCCGGTGTTCGAGGCCTGGCCCCTGTTGCTGCACGGCACGTGGATGACAATACAACTGTCCTTCCTGGCCATGCTGTTCGGGCTGCTGGTGGCGATCGTGTGCGCCTGGGGCAAGACGGCCGGCCCCGCGCCTTTGCGCTGGCTCATCAAGATCTACATCGAAGTCATCCGCAACACACCCTTTCTGGTGCAGTTGTTCTTCTTTTTCTTTGCCTTGCCCGCGGTGGGGGTACGCTGGTCGCCGTACACGGCCGCCCTGGTGGCCATGGTGGTCAACCTGGGCGCCTATGCCACTGAGATCGTGCGCGCCGGCATCGAGTCCATTCCCAAGGGGCAGATCGAGGCCGGACTGGCGCTGAACCTGTCGCGGCTGGAGATCTTCCGCTACGTGATCCTGAAGCCCGCGCTCAGGGCCATCTATCCGGCGCTGACCAGCCAGTTCATTTTGCTGATGCTGGCCTCCAGCGTGGTCTCGGTGATTTCGGCCGACGACCTGACTTCGGTGGCGGCGACCCTGCAATCCGAAACCTTCCGCAGCTTCGAGATCTACATCGTGATCACGGTCATCTATCTGTTGCTGACGCTGGTGTTTTCCTATCTGTTCCGGCTGGTGTTCCAGTGGGGCCTCAACTATCCGGACCGTCGATAATGCGCACCTTTGGCTATAACGAATTGTGGTTCATCCTGGAGGCGGCGCAATGGACGGTGCTGCTTTCGCTGATGGCTTTCGTGGGCGGCGGCATCGTGGGCCTGATCGTGGCGCTTTCGCGCACGTCCGAGAACCGCATGGCGCGCACGCTGTCCATGGGCTTCATCCAGTTGTTCCGGGGCACGCCCTTGCTGTTGCAACTGTTCCTGGTTTTCTTCGGGGCGCCGGTGATCGGGCTGGAGGTCAACCCCTGGGCGGCGGCGGCGGTGGCGCTGACGCTGAACAGCGGGGCCTTTCTTGGTGAAATCTGGCGCGGCTGCATCGAGGCGATACCGCGCGGGCAGTGGGAAGCCGCCGAAGCGCTGGGGCTGTCTTACCGGCACAAGATGCGCGACGTGGTGCTGCCGCAGGCGTCCAAGATCGCCGTGCCGCCCACGGTGGGCTACCTGGTGCAGATCGTCAAGGGTACGTCCTTGGCGGCCATCATCGGCTTCACCGAACTGACCCGCGCCGGCCAGATCATCAATAACGCCACCTTCCAGCCCATGCTGGTGTTCTCGGTCGTGGCCGTCGTCTACTTCCTGTTGTGCTGGCCTCTGTCGCTGCTGGCCGCTTATATGGAGCGGCGGCTCGCCGTGTCGCTGTCCCGTTGATCAGGGTCGGGAAATCCTCCCTTTTTCATCACTGTTTTTATTCGACTTTGGAGACATGATATGTTCGTTACGAAAACACTGCGCAAGCTCATGGGCGCCAGCCTGCTGGCCGGCTGCGCCGCGCTGACGCTGGGCGCGCAATCCGCCGCCGCCGAAACCATAGACCAGATCAAGGCCAAGGGCGAGCTCACCATAGGCATGCTCGTCGACTTCCCGCCCTACGGCATCCTGAACACCGACAACAAGCCCGACGGCTACGATGCCGACGTGGCCAAGCAACTGGCCAAGGACCTGGGCGTGAAGGTGAACATCGTTCCCGTGACCGGCCCCAACCGCATTCCCTACCTGCTGACCAACAAGGTCGACGTACTGGTTGCTTCCCTGGCGATCACGCCCGAACGCGCCAAGCAGGTCCAGTTCTCCCATCCCTATTCGGCCGCCCAGATCGTGGTGTTCGGCGGCAAGGACGCCAAGATCGCCAAGGCTGAAGACCTGTCCGGCAAGCGGATCGGCGTGGCGCGCGCCAGCACCCAGGACGTCGCCGTGACCAAGATAGCGCCCAAGGATGCGAACATCCGCCGCTTCGACGACGATGCGTCGGCCATGCAGGCCCTGCTGTCCGGCCAGGTGGACGCCATAGGCTGCTCGACCACGGTGGCGGCGCAGATCGCCAAGCGTTCCCCCGATCGCTTCGAGAACAAATTCGTTCTGTTGCAGCAGGAAATGGCGGTGGCCATGCGCCCCGGCGAACCCAACACGCTCAAGACCTTCAACGAGCTGGTCGACAAGAACATCCAGAACGGCGAATTCAGCAAGCTGTATCAGAAATGGCTGGGCACGCCCCTGCCCGAGCTGAAGAAATCCTGATTGCATAGCGATTGAACATGACCGACACAGCAAGCACGCCGGCTGCCGATCGGGATCGTCCCGCCAAGGGTGGGACGATCATCCAGATCGATGCGCTGAACAAGTGGTACGACGCTTTCCACGTCCTGACCGACATCGACCTGACCGTGAATGCGGGCGAACGCATCGTCATCTGCGGCCCTTCGGGGTCGGGAAAGTCCACGCTGATCCGCTGCATCAACGGCCTGGAAAAGGCCCAGAAGGGCAGCATCGTGGTCGACGGCATCGACCTGATCGCCAAGGCGGGCAACATCGATGCCGTGCGCCAGGAAGTGGGCATGGTGTTCCAGCAATTCAACCTGTTCCCGCACATGACGGTGCTGCGCAATTGCATGCTGGCCCCCATGCGCTCGCGCGGCATAAGCAAGGCCGAGGCCGAAGCGCTGGCCATGAAATACCTGACGCGGGTGCGCATCGGCGACCAGGCGCATAAATACCCCAGCCAGTTGTCCGGCGGGCAGCAGCAGCGCGTGGCGATTGCACGCGCGCTGTGCATGACGCCCAAGGTCATGCTGTTCGACGAGCCCACCTCGGCGCTGGACCCGGAAATGGTGAAGGAAGTGCTGGACACCATGATAGGGCTGGCCGAGGACGGCATGACCATGCTGTGCGTGACGCATGAAATGGGCTTTGCCCGCAGCGTGGCCGACCGCGTGATCTTCATGGCCGACGGGAAGATCGTGGAGCAGGCGACGCCGGAGGTTTTCTTCAGCAATCCGCGTGAAGAAAAAACCCGCAATTTCCTTGGGCAGATACTGAATCACTAGTGCCCGGCCCAGGCCGAAATGGAATCATGAGTTCGATGCAGCAGATCATCGTGTCTTTATCATCCTTTGGCGCATCCGAGGTCGGGCGCCACGGGCAGGCCTGGTTCGCCAGGCTGTGTCTTGAAGCCGGCGCGGACGGCTTCGAGGTGCGTGGCGAGCTGCTGCGCAATCCCGAGCAGGAACTGCCGGAGCTCGCAGCCCTTGCGCGCGAGGCCGGATCGGCCTGTTTTTATTCCAGCCCCGACATGCTGTGGGATGCCGACGGACGGCTTTCCGTCCAGGCGCTGGATCTGGGCATGGCGCGGGCGCGGGCCCTGGGCGCTTCGATTCTGAAGATGTCCATAGGCGGCTTCAAGGCCGGCTCTGAGGCCAGCCTGACGGACCTGGGCGCGCGCTTGCGCACGCAGGACCTGCGCCTGCTGATCGAGAACGACCAGACCGAGAGCGCCGGAACCTTGCCGGCCCTGCAGCGCTTCTTCGGCGCGCTGGACGCCGCCGAACTGCCCTTGGGCATGACCTTCGACATGGGCAACTGGCACTGGGTGGGCGAATGCCCCTTGCAGGCCGCACAGGCGCTTTCATCGCGCGTGCGCTACGTGCATTGCAAGGGTGTGCAGCGCACGCCGGCCCGCTGGGTGGCCGTGCCGCTGGACGATTCGGCCGCGCCCTGGCGCGCCATTTTCCGCGCCATGCCTCGCGGCTTGCCGCGCGCCATCGAATATCCCTTGATCGGCGACGATCTGCTGGCCGTCACGCGCAAGGCGGTCGGGCAGCTGCGTAATCTGGAGAACAGTTAGTGAGCAATGCATTGGATGTAGTGACTTTCGGCGAGGCCATGATGCTGCTCGTCGCCGACAGGCCCGGCCCCCTGGAACAGGCGCAGGCTTTTTCCAAGCGCACGGCGGGCGCCGAAACCAATGTGGCCATCGGCCTGACGCGCCTGGGATTGAAGGTGGGCTGGGCCAGCCGCCTGGGCGCCGATTCTCCCGGGCGCTATCTGCTGGCCGAGATGCAGCGTGAAGGCATAGACTGCTCGCACGTGATCTGCGATCCCGCGCAGCGCACGGGCATGCAGTTCAAGGGGCGCGTCACCGATGGCAGCGATCCTCCGGTTGAATACCATCGCAAGGGCTCGGCCGCCAGCCAGATGCAAGTGGCCGACATCGACGAGCCCTGGCTGGTCGGTGCCAGGCATCTGCACAGCACCGGCGTGTTCGCCGCCGTGTCCGACAACTGCTACCAAGTGTCGCACAAGACCATGGGCTTGATGCGCGCCGCCGGCAAGACCGTGTCTTTCGACCCGAATCTGCGACCCACCTTGTGGTCGTCCACCGAAGCCATGCGCGAGGGCGTCAATGCGCTTGCCTATGGCGCCGACTGGGTGTTCCCGGGCCTTGAGGAAGGGCGCTTGCTGACCGGCCTGCAAACGCCCGAAGACATCGCGCGCCATTACCGCGATCATGGCGCCAGCCTGGTCGTGGTCAAGCTGGGCGCCGATGGGGCATACTTCGACCAGGGCGACGAGCAGGCTTATGTGCCGGGCTGCCCGGTCGAAAAAGTAATCGACACCGTGGGTGCCGGCGACGGTTTCGCGGTCGGCGTCATCAGCGCCTTGCTGGCCGGCCTGCCTTTGCGGCGGGCGGTCGAGCGCGGCAGCTGGATAGGCGCGCGCGCGGTGCAGGTGCTGGGCGATACCGAAGGCCTGCCGACGCTTGCGGAACTGGAGCAGGCCGGCCGCTGAGCCTGCAATGCTTGCGGTCGGTGTTGCCGCGGTGTTTCCGTTTACCGAGAGGGTCCACGATGGATAGAAAACAGGTGGTGGTATACCGGCACTTGCCGGACGAGCAATTGGAACGGATACAGCGAGAGCACGATGTCGTGGTCGCCGACCCGCGTGTCGCGCAGCAGCGCCAGGCCTTCCTGGATGCCTTGCCGCAAGCGCAGGGCCTGATCGGTTCCAGCTATCCCGTCGACGAGGCATTGCTGGCTCTTGCGCCGCGCCTGGAGGTCGTTTCCAGCATTTCCGTCGGCGTCGATAAATACCAGCTCGATGCCCTGCATCGGCGCGGCATCGTCTTGTGCCACACGCCGGGCGTGCTGACCGAGACCGTCGCCGACCTGATGTTCGGCATGATGCTGGCCACCAGCCGCCGCATCCTGGAGCTGGGCAGCTACGTGCAGCAAGGTCGCTGGAAGCGCAGCGTGGGCGAAGACATGTACGGCTGGGATGTGCACGGCAAGACGCTGGGCATACTGGGCTATGGCCGTATCGGCCAGGCGCTGGCGCGGCGCGCGGCCCTGGGCTTCAATATGCCGGTGCTGTATCACACGCGCAGGCCGGTCGCCAGCGGGCTGCCCGAAGGCAAGGCGCGCTCGGTAACGCTGGACGAATTGCTGCGGCAGTCCGACTTCATTGTCGTGTTGCTGCCTTTGACGGCGCAGACCGAGGGCATGATAGGCGCCAAGGAATTTGCCGTGATGAAGCCCGGCGCCATACTGATCAATGGTGCGCGCGGCCCCATCGTGCAAGAGACCGCGCTGTTGGATGCCCTGGACCAGGACCACTTGCGCGCCGCCGGCCTGGATGTGTTCGACGTGGAACCCCTGCCCAAGGATTCCCCGCTGCGGGATCATCCCAAGATACTGCCTTTGCCGCACATAGGCTCGGCAACGCATGAAACCCGTTACGCCATGTCGGCCATGGCGGTCGACAATCTGTTGCTGGCCTTGCGTGGCGAAAAGCCGTTGGCCGCTTACGATACGGCGGGCGCGGCCTGATCCGCATCCTGGCCGGGCCGGACGTCGTATCGTGCCGGCGCCGGTCTAGCGGATCGCGCAGGCCTGTTGCGCCAGGCGCGTGATCTCGTCCCATTTCCGGCCGGCAATGGCCGCTTCCGGGGTCAGCCACGACCCGCCCACGCACTTCACGTTGGACAAGGCCAGATATTGACCAGCATTGGCGGCATTGATCCCGCCGGTCGGGCAGAAGACGATGTCCGGCAAAGGACCCTGCAGGGCCTTGAGCAAGGCGACGCCGCCCACCGCCTCGGCGGGGAACAGCTTCTGCACCGTAAAGCCCTGGTCGGCCGCATACATGGATTCGGACGCGGTGGCCACGCCGGGCAGGAAGGGAATGCCGGAGCTGCGCGCGGCCTGCGCGATATCGGCGGTCAAGCCGGGGCTGACGCCGAAACGCGCGCCGGCGGCGATGGCCGCTTCAAGCTGTCCGGCGCTACGCACGGTGCCCACGCCGACCAGGGCATCGGGCACGGCCTGGCTGATCAGCGTAATGGCTTGCAGCGCGGTCTCCGAGCGCAGGGTGATCTCCAGGCTGCGCACACCGCCCGCCACCAGCGCTTGCGCGAGTTCCACCGCCGTGTCGATGTCCTTGATGACGATGACGGGCATGACGGGGCTTTGTTCCAGTAGTTCAAGTGCATTCATTGTTGCTTGCTCGCTATAAGACAGTAAGAGTTGTGGCCAGGGGTACGACGTGTTGCTCGGCGGCGGCTTCCGGGCTGCGCCAATCCGGGTGCCCGAAGGTGCCGGCGCCCGATTCGGCGGCGTCCGCATGCCGGCGGAAGGAAGCGAACCTG